>NZ_JARACR010000005.1:0-202475 GCF_028765505.1 Aliivibrio sp. A6
GAGATCTCCTTCCCTTGACCACAAGTAGTATCGTAAAAGCTAGACAGCGTAGTGGCTGTAAACGGCGTTGTTGACTAAATCAGGTAAGGAGTGTCGTTATCCAACTCAACATACCTGCTAGTTTCTAATAGGCATACCTAGCCCTAGAACTTTGTTCATAGCTTTGACATTTGCCAATGCCTCACCAACTTGAGCGTTGTAACATCTCAAGCTCAATGTACCGCTAGTCAGTCCTTTGTATCGAGACATTGCCGTTTCAGAGAGCGAGCGGTCGTGATAACCAGAGTCAGTCTTCCACTGAGCTAACATATCGTTTTTGAGCGCATCAACAGCTTCATTTCGAGCATGGCCTTTTTTCCAGTAACCCGCATTTTTTCTAGGTGGGATGAGAGGCTTGCAGCCCTTAGTCCGCAGTACCTCATGACACTTTTTGGTGTCGTAAGCTCCGTCTCCTGACACCGCATGAACCTTTCTGCGAAGTGGATTCAATAATGTTGGAAGAGCTTCACTATCACCAACGTTGACGAGGCTTACTTCAGCGCTAATGACCTCATGAGTATCAACATCAACCGCAAGATGCAGTTTACGCCAAGTCCTACGTTTCTCGGCTCCATGCTTTTTAACTTTCCATTCGCCTTCCCCAAAGACTTTCAGACCAGTTGAATCTATCGCTATGTGACGAACTGGACCTTTGGATTTGTTCTTATACTTAATCTGAACGGTCTTTGACCGTTTGCTTATACTGGTATAGTCAGGGGATCTTAAAGGGACTTCCATTAACGCAAATATTGAATCAATAAAGCCTTGAAGAGCACGTAATGGTAGGGAGAATATCCCTTTAATCATTAAAGCTGTTTCAATTGCGGGATCAGAAAACTAAAAGCCTCTACCTCGTTTACCATGGTGGGGCTTGCATCGCCATGCCTCAATGGCTGAGTCATCTACCCAGAACGTAACTGCCCCTCGTTTGCATAGAGCTTTGTTGTATGCACTCCAGTTCGTTATCTTCTTTTTCGACTTACCCATACCATCACCATGTATCTGCTATATGGGATCAGATCGCAGGGTTTGGGAAAGGTTCAACTGATTTAGTCAACAACGCCGCTGTAAACCATTACGTTATCTATTTCATACCACTGCAAGTTAATGGGAGACAGAAGAATCGTTTGATCTAATTTGTGGACTCAAAATCATGAGCGTTGATGGGATTCAATTTAAAACACCTGAAACTAAGGATAACCAAAAGTTTGGCTACGCGACAAATAAGACTATATTTCCTTCAGTTCTTACTGTTACCCTTATATCCACACACACCCACATTATTTCAGATACAATTGTGAAATATCTTATGCACAACAGCTAGTTGTGATCCGCTCAAAATAATTCATTAACTCTTTTTAACCGTGGTTTTATGTCCACTGAACTTTTTGAATCATGGCGTAATGCAGGAAAAAATACTCATTAGTTAATTACAATAAAAAGTAAATTTAGATACTAAATTTTAGAAGAGTTTTTAGACTACGATAAACTTATTAAAATACCAGTTTCGCCTGATACAAAACGAAAATATCTCACCTCGGGAATAATAGCTAGCAAGCTTGTTTAGTTTTAATTCCTGAGCCAAAGGGAGAGAGTAAAGGGTTTATTACTTCATTTGTAGTCTCCAGTGACTTACCCATTGAAGATATTGTTGACGTCTACTTGGAGCGATGGGAAATAGAGCAAAGTCAACTCTTAATGGTAAATTAAGTGGTTAATATTAAACTAAATATCGGTAATTAAAAGTAAGCATCGACTCATGCTTCTTCCTGATATTACAACCAGTTACAAAGCGATCGGCATTAAGCCCTATGGGCTTGTTTAACATCTAATTATGGCGTAAGTCTCGTCAACTTGAGCATTGTAATTTCTTAAGCTTAATGTACCACCGAGCTGTTGTTACACGGAAGAGCTCCGTCTCTGAGAGCGAAAATTTATGATAACCGTACTTCTTTTTCCAATGCTTATTTGAACCATATAGCTTCTGGCAACCGACCGCTAGATTGCAGGGGTGACCTTGTTCCCCGAAGACTGTACCTTTCTTCGGGGGGATGAGCGGGACGGCTAGTTTGATGTGAATAGTTTCATAACACGACCTTGTGTCGTAAGCACCATCGCCAGATATTTCATTGATTCTTCGGCGGGTCTATTTGAGTAAGTTTAGCTGAACTTCTCCATCGCTTACATTCGATAAACTTAATTCAGCCGCAATGATTGCATGCGTGTTTGTATCAACAGCTAAATGTAGCTTCTCCAGCTCGTCACTTCCCATTAGTACCATGCTTTTTAATTTTCAATCACCTCCGCCAAACACTTGTAAGCCAGTGGAATCAATAGCAATACACAATGCAAGACCACTACATGATAGTCGTCAATTTATTTCACCTTCAATTTTATCAAGTAAACGAATCACAACCTCCGCCGATTTTTCCATCAATTCTAAATGATAGATACCTGTGATTTCATCATCATTATTAAAAGCTTGAAGCGCTAAGCGACCTTCGTTATGAACATTTTTATGCGGTATTTCAAGTTCTTTATACGATGGTAAATTAGAAAATAGTTGCTTTCCACGCCCAATATAATACCATTTCCCCAAGCGGCATTGATGATGATCAATCACATCTGAGCTGCTAAAGTCTTGTGTATGTATCCGTTGATATATATTAGCTTTCCATACTACATGATCCAATTGTACTAATCTTAAAAAAATTGACGAATAAATAGACCTAACTAAGCTATATAATAGTTCTGCTTTATTAACTAAAGAAGTCACTATACTTATTAATTCATTAACTCTTCCACTTAATTTTGAACATTGTTGATCAATTAACTGTGCGCTATGTTCACATTGTGATGTATTATCGGCAATATTGCTGACTTCTAATTGGATTAAACTAGCGGCCACACTTGCATTCTGTGCTAATTTTCTAACTTCATCAGCAACAACAGAAAAACCACGCCCATGCTCACCAGCCCGAGCTGCTTCTATGGCTGCATTTAAGGCTAATAAATTGGTTTGATCTGATACAGAGTTAATGGTCGTTACAAAACGACCAATATCAGTTGAGTTTATTTTTAATACGTTAAGTGAATTACCACTATTAGAAACTTCAACCATCAAATCACTTAATATATGGTTAAATTCAGTTAAAATCGAGAACCCATCACGATTATCTTTTATATGCTGTTCTAAATATTCTTTTAGCTTATCACTAGAAGTTGCCATATTAGTTCGTATCTGTTCAATCGGCAATATTGTTTTTAGTAAATTCTCTGAAAAGGCTTGTTGTAGTTTAAGCTGATTTACTTTTTTTTCTAACATTTTTTCTTGAAGATAAAATTCATTATCTTGCTTAGTAATTTGCTCTAGCAATTTTTTTATTGTCTTTTGAAGACCATTGATTTTATCTTCATTTAAGTCTTTTTGGTTTGAACATAAAAAAGAGAACATTGTAAATATTAACCTTATTTATACATAATTCATTATAAATTAAATGATTCGCACAATTTATTGAAAACGACATCACTTCATCATTCAGGGCAACCGTATGAGCTTACAAATTATTAACAACCTTGGTGTGCAAATATCAATGGGAATATTATCAAAACTTAAATTATTGATATTTTGTGAAAGGTAGAACGTCAACTCCCAATAACTTCTTGCTAGGTACTTAAAACGACGACTATAATAAATCCATTATTAATCTAATTTAAAAAATGACAGCTCATTAGTCTGTTGTTCCGCCAATAAAGCTAACTCTTGGGACGCTTGCTCTGTTTGATTGACGGCCGCCATATTTTCATTAACCAAGTCAAAAACTCTTATCGTGTTTTTAGCAATATCCTCTGTAACAGAGGATTGCTCTTGAGATGCGGTTGCTACAAGAGTATTTATATCTGAGATAGATTTAACAGACTTGGTAATATCCTCAAAAGAAGATTTAACATTACTTAATAAAATTACCGACTCTTGAATAGAATTTACATTCAATCGCATATTGTCATTCGTTTTTTCTGATTTAGATTGCAAAGTTAATATAATATTTTGGATACTTTTTGTTGATTCTTGGGTCTTAGCTGCGAGACTTCGAACTTCATCCGCCACCACAGCAAAACCGCGACCTTGCTCTCCTGCACGAGCGGCTTCAATTGCAGCATTTAACGCTAATAAATTAGTTTGGTCTGAAATAGCACTAATGACACTGGTAACTTCACCAATAGTAATAGCACTGCTTTTAAGCTCTTCTATCATGTTGGCCGTTTCTTGTACGGAATCATTAATAGTCTGTGTTAATACTATCGATTGCTCTAATGCTTTATTTCCTAAATCAATGTGACCTATCGCTTGTTTGGTTTTATCTTCTGCTTGCAAGGCATTTAAAGAAACCTCTTTTGAAGTACTTGATAACTCACTAATCGCCGTTGAAATGGTTTCCACTTGTGATAATTCATTTTGAGTATTATTAGCTATATTTTTCATAACCACCGTTAATTCTTCAGAAGACACGGTTACATTTTCAGAAATATGAAAAGAAGAATTAATCACGCTTGTGAGTTTTTCATTAAGTGTAATCATTGACGCATAAATGCCCGTTTCCTTACCTGTCACGTCAAATGAATTGGATAAATCACCATTAGCTATTGTATCAAAAATGGTAAAAATATTATTCAAATCATTACCTAGTATGAGGTTATATTTTCTAACACAAAATAAAATCAATAATCCAACAAAAAAGTTAATTACAATGCCGATAACAATACCTTTCGTTAAAAAAGCATAGAACATATCTTGAATGACTTTATCTTGTATACCACTACCTAAATACCAATGCCAACGCTGGCTTTTGACTGCTATTGAATTAATTTCAGTAGTAACATCGCCATTAGTTGATATCCATGAATAAGTAACTACCTTACCAGGTGCATTAACTAACTGGCTTTTTAAATTATTTTCAGCTTCTACTCCAATAATATCACTAAATTTTTTACCTATGATTTGCGGATCTAATGGTGCAGCTATAAAATCTAAGTTTTTATCTGTTGCCCATATATACTCATTGTCTACATACACTAGCTCTTGAAGTGCATTTGCGGCAAGTTTTTTAGCTATACCTTCATTCAACTCGCCATTGTCTGCTTTCGTTTCAAAAAACGAGACCATATTAACTGCGTTAGTTAATAAATGTTCTAACCGCGTTTCATTACCATTTATCATTGTAGTTCTAACATTTAAAGCTGCAATAATAATGGACATAAAAATAACCAAAACAAAAGAAACATACGCTATGAACACTTTGATATTTGCATTTATATTCACGTTTTACTCTCTCATTACTATAAGTGACATCTTTGTTAATTCACTTAAGACCAAAATAATCAATCACTATATTTTACCAAATTAAACACCAACTATGTATTTTTATACTGTATTTTTTGTATATAACCACGACTAACGCATGTTTATACCGCGGCTAGAGCATTTTAATTCCCGCATCCAAAAAGACTGACCTGTACTTATCATCAATAGCTGCTATCTTCTTTTTTTCTCACCATGTTGATATTTTTAGTCGTATCTTGCTTGAAAATACTCAAAGCCATTTTCCTCAATACATTGAATGCTAATGCTTCACTTACCTCTTCGGATGCGAGATTCATCTTCTCTAAACGTCATATCTAACATCCAATGGGCGTTGTTGACCAAATCATTTGAACCTTTCCTAAATCCTAGGTTCTGAACTTTGATCATTACGTGAGTCTCACCAACCTGAGCGTTGTAGCTCTTCAGGCTTAATTTCCCACCTAACAATTATTTCGCGTGTCTAATAGTGAGCTTATGGTAGCCATACCGCTAAGTTGCGAAGATGTCCTTGTTACCGGCTGCCCCTTTTCGTGGCGGGATGGTCGGAACCGATCGCTTGATTCGTATAGCATCATGGCAAGTCCTTGTGTCATAAGCTCCATCACCTGATATCTCAATAATTTTACGACGTGTCTGCTAAGTAAGTTGGGAAGCACTTCAGCATCGATTACGTTAGATAGACTCAACTCCGTTGCGACTATTTTGTGTGTGCTTGTATCTACTGCGAGATGTAATTTACCCCTGACTCTGCGCCTCCCATCAGTACCATGCTTCTTGACCTTCCACTCACCCACGCCATAAACCTTAAGACCAGTGGCATCAATGGTCAGATGTTATATTGCTCCTCTGGCTTTAGTTTTAAATGAAACTTCAATTTCCTTAGCTCGACGAGCTATACAGGTATAGTGTGGACTAACAAGCGGGATATTAGTTAATGTAAATACTGAGCCTAGAAAACCTTACAGTGCTCTCAATGGCATAGAGAAAACGCGTTTCACCATCAGTGCGGTAGTAATGGCTAAGTTGCTGAATCGGCGAGATCTATCACGTTTGCCTTGTTTGTTTTGCTTCTACTCGGCTATCGCTTTCTCATCAATCCAAAAGGTCAAAGAACCACGGTTTATTAAGGCTACTACTTCCAATTTAGTTGTATTTTAATGAGGTTTAGGTATGAGGCTACGACAATTAATGGGTGTAACCGACCAGATCGTAGCTTCGTGATTTAGTTCCATCGATTTAAGCAACAAAACCCCTAAAATAAAGTATATTTAAAAATCCTATTTTGTTATATTGTTCTTTTTTAGACATCTAAAATCATGAACGCTAAACTACTAAAGTATATTTCCGCAACATCGTTAATACTCCTTGCTTTTGCTTTATATATTACCAATAACCTGATTACAAAAGATCTTGAGATTAAAGCCAATAACTTAAGTATTTCAGAATCTAATCTGGTCACATCTATATTCGATAGCAACGTAAAAATTCATCAACAAAGTTTAATGCAATTAAGTAACATTATTAATTTTACAGATGATAACTCAACATTAGAATTATTAACTTCTGTGCATGAAACTAACCTCCGTTATCTCGATGTATATTTTTCTGAATCTAACGGTCGTGCGATCTCATCTCTTGAGAATGGTGAAATTATTGACTTTAACGCATCTCAAAGAGCATGGTTCATAGGTGCTAAATCTAAACCTAAAAGTGTATATGTTAGTGCCCCATATAAAGATGTAATCACTTCTGATTATGTTATAACTTTATCAAAAGCTATTTAATATGGGGATGGAGATATTGGAGTTATAGCTATTGATTTGACAACATCTAATATTATGGACGGTGTAGGGGATATTAAATACTTATTTTATTTTAACAAAGGTACTATTTGGTTAAGTTCTGATAAAAACCAAGTTGGTAAAAATATTAATGACCTCGATGAGGTTTTTAATCATGTTAAATCAAAAGAAATATATATGTATTATTATGATAATAATTGGGTATCTTTGTATAAAGAGAATGTACCGTATGGCGAATCAATTGTATTTACAGACCAAAATTATAATGTAAAGTCAAAATATATTATGTTAAGTATCTCTTTTTCTATTTTGTTTTTTGTTATCGCTGTATTAAGTTGCATTCTATTATCCCTTGTTAGAAAGGAAATAAAAAACATCCCTAGCATAATATCATGGTTAAATCAGATAAGTGAAGGTAAGCTTACAACATTAGAAATAAACAAATCAAATAATGAGCTTGATTTAATTGTTAATTCTGTGTCACAACTTTTGATTAAACTATCAGATGTAATAAAATTATCAGTTGATATTTCTAATAATGTAAACAAATCTTCAGCTGAATTAACCTTCATTATGGGAAATTCAGCAAAAAATACCAATAGTGAATTAGCTAAAATAGAAAACATCTCAACAGCAATTAGTGAATTATCAAACACTTCAAAAGAAGTATTATTTAATGCATCTGAAGCGACGAGTGAAACAGTAAAAGCAATTGGTGATGTTAATAAAGGTAGTGAATGTTTATATAATTCAATACTATTAACTAAAAACATTAATGAATCAATAAAAGATACAGCTGTTATTATTGAAGAGTTAAAAAATAGAGCTATAGATATCAGTGAAGTAACTAATGTTATTAGTACTATTTCAAGCCAAATAAATTTGTTAGCATTAAATGCGGCAATAGAAGCAGCTCGAGCAGGTGAACATGGGCGTGGCTTTGCAGTTGTTGCTGATGAGGTTAGAAATCTAGCAGCTAAGACTCAATCATCAACGAAAAATATTCAAGAAATTATATCTTCATTACAACAGTTATCAGTAAAAGCTAATGATAATATGACAATCAATGTTGCATCTATTCAAGAATCAGTGTTGTTATCTACTAATGTGAAATTATCATTAGATAGCATAACACAATCAGTTAAATCAATATCAGATATTAACACTTTAGTCGCTAGAACATCTCAAGAGCAATTTACTGTTACAGAGGAAATTGCTAATAATACAACGAAAATGGTTGAACTAGTAAATGAGAATGTAGTATCCGTAAATCAAACTCAACAGGCAGCACAAGAATTAACATTATTAGCTGAAATACAGAATAAAAGAATGTCATTTTTTAAAATAAGTTAAATGAATAATTTTGTTTGTTGCTATTTACTAAACTAGGGAGCCTTTCATACATTTTGTAATCAGATCATTATCACGGATTTTTAAATATTGAATAGCTAGTCACAATTGATTCAATATTTAGCTAGTGTTGAAGCATATCTGTAAAAACAGGCTAAGTGTAGAAGCTGAAAAGGCTCCATAAAGATTGTAATACATATCTCTGGAGCCTTTAGTTTTATTGATGTTAGCTTAACTGACTGGCATTACCTAAAATTTGGCGACCTTTTCATAATCAATAACGTTAATACTATTGAACTAGACTTACGCGATCAACATCAATCTTTGTATAGTTAAGTTCTTTATCTATATCACCATGAATCATAATTTTAGTTGTAGGAGTTGCTTGTAAACCAAACCATTTGTCATGATCAATTTCCACATGAATAGTTCCTGTATTATCTTTAAACGTATAAATTTCACCGCCTAAAGATGCAACTAAATAGCCAGTAAGCATTACTGCTGTATCATCACTAAACATACCCGTATCTAAAACTGATTTCACAGTATTAATACCTTGATACGGACCCGAAAAACCACCTTGCTGTGCATTTACTGCTTGGTTAATTACTTGGTTGTTAGCAAAAACAGACGATGATACCAATGTCGCTAATAGAATTAATTTTTTCATTAGAATGAGTTTCCTAAAAGTTAGTAACAACATTATTGCACTGTCAATATGAACTAGAAATGAACAAACAGAAAAAACTCAGACTAATCCAATAATACACATTTAATATAAAGTAATTTACATAGTTACATTAGAGTCAGCCCTAATGTCATAGGGTTAATTTGAGCCCTAAAATCCTTTGTCATCAACTCTTTGTTATGTAGTATTCAAGACTGAACCTTAAGCATTGATATTTGCATAAGTCAATCTAAAATACTGTTTTATCTGGCTTTTCTTTACCTGTGACAAACTAAAATAATGACAACAGCCATAAATCCACATTGTTGACCGCTTTGAAAAACGATACTGAAGGCAATATTTGAAGTGAGATACTACGCCTCATGATCAAGGCCAATAAACTGGCCCAGACTAAACTGAAGTGACCCCCTTAGGTAAGACATGTTGAACATCCAGCCACTATTTAAATTCACCCAATATTGGTTCAGCTTCCTGTTTTCTTATTTTCTTATTTTCTTATTTTCTGTAGTTCATTTACGGATAATCCCTTTGTCTTTCTTTCTATGCCATAAAGTTTGGCGATGAAGTTGAGGCATCTTTCGGGTTTTCCTGCTTTTTTAGAGGGGGATGCTTTTTCTGCATCGGTGAATTTTCTACTAACGAGTGCCATGCACACGGCTTGTGTCACTGCATCTACGCTGTAGCCACCAGAGAGCAAGTACCCTAAAAGTCTTTTGCACGCGTTGCTGCACGGCTTGGGTGATAATCATAGATAACAACAGGATTTTTAATGAACTCACCACTACGGTAAACCCACATATAAGATTTGCTTTGCGCTTTTCTATCTTTTTCGCGCAGCACTTGTACTGTGATTTCATCTGCACAGATAAGCTTTTCATTAAACAGCCTTGATTTCATCTCATCAATAACGGGTTGTACTTTGTTACCCAACTGAACACACCATTTAGCCAATGTCGCACGGCTAATATCAATGCCTGAGCGGTTTAATATGTCGACCTGACGATACAATGGCAAGGCATCCACGTATTTAGCGGTCACGACTGCCGCAAAGGCCTCAGCACTTCCCATGCTTTTGGGGATCATGCTAGCGGGCTTTGGTACGATGATGATTTTGGATTGAGTTTGTGTTTTTTCACATTGGCGACAAGCGTACTTAGTGCGCTCGTGGCGAATAACACAGACCTTTGAGGAATGATTTTAAGCTCTTCTGAGGTTTCTACACCACATTCATGCAATGGTTCATCACAACACTCAAAATAAGGTGCGTTGAGTTCATGCAGGTTTATCTCACGCTCAAGCTCTTTTGGTAGAGACTTGCGACCTGTTTTTCTTCTCATCATTAGATTTAGGGAGCGACTTTTGCTGCTCAGCCTCATTAAAAGTACCTTTTGGTAATTTTTCACTTTGTGATGAAAAGCGCTTGGATTTATTTAGGTTTAATTGCTCAACCAAGAGTTCAACTTGAATTTTTAATTCTGCGACTTCTTCTTGTTTGGTAATAAGTAACTTATCTTTAACTTCATTCTGGTAATGAAGCTGAGATTCCGCAGCCAACTCCAGAATTTAAACTGTGTGAACTAGCGAACATTTTTCAATAAAATCTACGATACCATCTTGACTACGATCGGTAGTTTTGATCTATTACTGTTATTTGACGGTCTCAAATTATGTCTACCCAATCAGTTATTAAACCTTAGATCACACCTCGGACTCATTGCCATTTTCTACCATGAATGATTGATGCTGTAATCTCAAGTATTCAGTGCCCCATGTTTCTCATGGAGATGTGGTATTAGCCATGCTCCTTAATGGACTTGGTTTTCATAGCAGAACACTGCACATGTTTTCAGATTTTTTAAGCGATTGAACTTAATACCCTCATTTTTACGGTCTCTTACTTTTGGTATTTTAACTTCGATATCACCAAGCCCAGTTTGACTATTTCGTTCAGGCTGATAGCCATTTCGGACCACTCGTCTGAGACCATTAATGGTCTCATTCTCGTACTTTCTAGTAATATCGCTAATTCAGCGTCAATAGCTTGAACTAAAAACTGTTGACCCCCTTTTTTCAATAGTTCTTGTAAAGGATTCTCTGGAGTATCCATTGAAATGATATTATTATTGTCATTCATTGCGGTGTAGTTCCTGTTAGTTGTTGACTAGCCAAGATCGATTAACGATTACATCGTAATGTCTCTCCATACACCAGAAATAACTATAGCACCGAATGTATGGTAATCAATTAAAAATAACAACATTGCAACCTGGAATCTACATTTTATAATGCGCTCACTCAATATACAGGGTTCATCTATGTCTTTAAAAGCAAAATTACTCCTTTCAATATTTATATTCATAACAATAATAATCACAACACTCACAACTATTACATATATAACTCAAAAGAATAATTTACATTCTCAAATTCATTCAGAAACTATGAATATAGGTAAAGTTCAAGCTGAGCGATTTGGTGAATGGTTACTATTACATAAAGACATCGTAAACTCTTTAGCTCAAGACATTAATAATGGTGATGTTATTTTCGCGTTACAACAAGCACAGAAAATTGGTGAATTACAACTAACTTATTTTGCGGAAAATAATGGACGAATGAGAGACTCAGATACGAGCATTGATCGTACCGCATACGATCCATTAACTAAATCATGGTATAATAACGCTTTAGAAAAAAATGCATTAATGACCACAACCCCAAGCTATAGTGCGTCAAGTAAAGATATTTTGCGTATCATGATCGTATCCCCTACGCCAAGCAAAAATGGCGTAGTCGGCGCTAATTTACCGATTGATTCATTGATTAAAAAAGTGAATCACATTCAATTACCCGCTAATGGTAAAACTATTTTAATTCATAACAATGGCATAATTTTAGCTCATTACGATCCTGACAATACTTTAAAACCTATTTCAGAAATTGAACCTACATTAACAACTACAGTATTAAATAAAATAATGAATGCAAATGAAATGTTGAACATTACATTTCAAAGTGACCATGAAAACAAAAGCGTATGGGGAAGTGAAATTCCTAATAGTGACTGGAGCCTAGTTTACATTCTCGAACAAAAAAAAATAGATGCTCCATTAAGAGATTTATTAATTAATAACTTAATACCAGCAGTGATCTTACTATTAATTAGCCTTGTTATCACGGCACTATTAATTGGATTTTTACTTAAACCATTAAACGACATCACCAATTCTTTGCGGAAAATTATTGAAGGCGAGGGAGACCTAACACAAAAAATTACAGCAAAATACATGGATGAGATTGGTCTACTTGCCACCTATTTTAATACCTTTATAGAAGGTATGCACACCATGATTTCTCGTTTACGTGATATTTCTATTGAACTAGAAATTCAATCTCAACAATCTCTTAAAAATACAAATTTAAGTAAAATTAATATCCAAGATCAACAAGATGAGATTAACCTTATTGCAATTGCAATACATGAAATGGCAGCGACCACTCAAGAAATTGCATACAACACAGAAAATGCAGCAAAAGAAGCAAATAACGCGGTTGATTTTTCAATGAACAGTGCGTCAAAAATGAATGAAAGCCAGCAAGCTATTAATGACCTATCCAATAAAACTAAAACTGCAATGGATGTTGTTTATACTTTAAACATCCACTCTCAAAATATATCGACAATATTATCTACAATTAAAAACATTTCAGAACAAACTAATTTATTAGCATTAAATGCAGCTATCGAAGCCGCTCGTGCTGGAGAGCATGGTAGAGGTTTCTCCGTTGTTGCTGATGAAGTTCGCATGTTAAGCCAACGTACACATGCATCAACGGAAGAAATACAAACAACCATTGAAGCCTTACAGGCAATCATTCAAAATGCTATTGATATCATAGATGAAAGCCATTCTCTTGCCGACAATAGCGTATCGAATGTTCAACATGTCTCTCAATCTTTAACTGTAATTAATCAAGTTATCGATCAAATTAATGATATGACCACTACTATTGCCACCTCCGCTGAAGAACAAACTGCGGTTACTAATGAAATTAATCAAAATACTCTTGCGATTCGAGATTCAACAGTATCACTAGTTGCTGATTTAATAAATGCCGAAGAACAGTCTTCAAGATTGGCTGATTTAGCGAATAATTTAAAGCAAGAAATCGCACATTTTAAATTGTAATAATACTCAATTTATGAATTATCCCCCTCCGTGAGACATGACATCAATGTCGCATGGAAGGCTGGGCAGGATCCCAATTTGTGAACAAAATTTTCTTGATTTAAGCGACTATGACCTAATTAACCTGAACTCGGGATAAAAATTGAAGTGAACTAAAAGCTGATTCTGCGATCAGCTCTTTCGACCAAGAGAGAACAATCGCAAAGAAACCAACTATGCATAAACTAGTAGACTTTATTTTGTCATGTCAATGACTTTTGTCAGGTTTTTCTACCTCAATGGAAAAAACTTCAACTAGAGAATGGGGAACGCAAGCGCAACCGTAAAGGACGCATGTCTGAAAGTAAAATAATGACCATCATTATTGCTTTTCATATGTCGCATCAACGCGATTTTAAGAACTTCTATTTCACAGATACCACAAAAGTGAATTTCCTACGCTACTAAGCTATACACATTTTCTTGAAGTGATGCCGTCAGTTCTCGCGCCTCTAAATTCTTTCTTCACTCATGTGAAAGGAGATCCCACTGACATTGAGTTTATCTATTCTACTAGTATCAAAGTCTGTCATAACTTACGTATTCCGAGGAACAAAGTGTTTAAACTGAGATTCCGCAGGTATTTTTGTGCTTATTTTCGAAGCATTTAGCGACATTTTCGGAGAAAATGTGCACCTTTAGATGATTGCGTCTTGTTCAATAAAATCACTAACAAATCTCGAATAATATCCACCGTAATATCATGCAGTTAGGATTGCTTTTACTTAATCTTACATTAATAGCATGATTCAGAACCTAAATCACGAATGCAGTTAACATACACCTTTAAACTAAGTAATTTGTCACGTTTTAAAATGCCTGAATTGGCTGCGGAATGACGGATTAATACGTCATATGGTTAGTATAACTTTCCACTTAACTAATTCAGCACTCTCTTTGTAAAGTTTTGGCTTTCCGCCATTTTTCTGATTTCACGGCAGTTTTCACTGTACGCAAGTGTGATCAAGATTCCAAAACGTAAAACTCCAAAAAATTCTTTTTACTGCTTAAATTACTCACCAATAAACGTAAAACTCTAAATTGAACTCGATTGAAAAATTAGGGGAAATATCATCTCTTTCTTGTTCTTGTTCTTGTTATACATAACCCATGATCACGAGTCATTATTTATATCTTAATTTCATCAACTTAGGGATTTGACGTAACGTTTTCTTCATCGTAATTTCCATTCAAGACGCAGCATTTGGGCTGCCAAATGAGTAAATTATGAAAATAAAAACAATCAACGACTATCTAGATTCTTACCTCGCAGAAAGGCGTTTTAGCGTATCTCCATCAACGCTAAGATCAGAAGCAAGTAAAACAAACAATGTAAGAAAATCTCTCGGTAAGCTAATGATCAATTCTGTGCTTCATAGTGACCTTCGCCAATTAATAATGAAATGGCACAAGCGCTTTTCCAACAAGACGATTAATGGTCATTTAACTATTCTTCGTGCTATTTTTTTGCGAGCTATGCTCGATGGAATTATTGCTCGTAACCCAATGGAAGGAATTGATAACCTCAAAAACTCCCATAATGAACCGAATCCATTTACTAAAGCAGAAATAGCACTCATGTATGAGTGCAGTAACGTATGTGAACAGGGTAAGAATGCTACGTTATTTAATTTGCTAACAGGGTTGCGGATTGGTGAGTTGATTGCTACTTCTTGGGATGATATCGATTGGAAACGCAATGTTCTTTATGTACGACGTGCTCGTGTATTGAACGGTTATAAAGTACCAAAAACGTCAAGCTCTGTACGTGCTGTTGAGCTTAATCCTCTCGCTGTCGATATTCTGAAAAAGCAGTTGTTACTTACAGGGAAACGTCGTCGAAAAACTGTTGATGTTTTACAGCGAGACAATAAAACGTATCAGAAAGAATCTATCACGTTTATTTTCATTAACAGTAAAACACGTCAGCCGTTTCTTAATGCCAAGCAGTTTGGTAAAACTTTTTTTAATCCCTTTTTAGAAACTGCTGCTATCGCACACAGAGGTTCTGGTCAGCTTCGTCACACGTTCGCTTCACAGTGTTTAACAGCAGGCATTAGCAAAGAGTGGATATCAAGCCAGATGGGACATACTGGCACAAACATGGTCGATCTCCATTATGGCAAATGGCTGCGTGAAGATGCTCCAGATTGTGCCTTACTTGCTTCTCAGCATCTACAAGATGCATTTGGAATGCCTGTGGTCAAGCGCACTGTATCCTTCCCTGCTGCACCTGACTCATCTTCTGCATTGCTAGTAAGTCAACTTACAAAAAAGCCGCATTTAATGCAGTTAATCCAAGCAATGATGGAGGATGCGTGATGGGTGTCTTTTCGCTTGAGAACAATTCAAAAGTCGCGCATTTGGTAAATGTGACGACAACGCAACCCGCTGCGCTTGCGTCACACTTTTTGTTCCAAAAAGATGCACGCAAGCTGCGGGCAAGAGGAGTACCTCTTGACTCCCTGGCTAGCTCCCCACGGGAGCTAGCATGAAATCGATCCGCTTCTTTCATCGCAGATACAATTTTACATCAAATCAGAAAGATCGCTCTCGTTGTGATCGGTCTCTGATGCACTCTCTTCGCCTCGCAACAGAAGCAAAACCGACGAAGCAATTTGAATGGAATGATCGCTTATCCGATACAAATCTATTATGGCGTAATGGTGAAACGTTTCCGTTGCACTCACTTAGTGATGAGAACAAAGAACAATTACTTTTTACAACCGCGCCAGCGCCACTAATTCGTGATTACACAAAAATACAAACGAAGCATCGGCAGTACCGTAAGAAACTGAAAACAGCAATCGCAGCTGAATACAAGAATGGTAACGAGGCAGCTGCTGCGTTTCTAGAAGAAATCCTTGAGTCATCAGGGCATGTCTCGTATAGCAATATTGAAAAGTTCAAAACGATGGTGATGTCGCGGAAAACACAACGAGTCAAAATGTTAGAGACTTATCTTGATGCGCACAACCAAACGCAAAGTCGCCCTAACCTAAATTGCACATTTATCCAAGAGGGAATATTTAAGATCCCCCACAAATGGAAAGTGACCAATGAGCATGTTTCGTTGCAAGAATATATGACGTTCACGGTAAATTTTTTAACACATCATTTCCCTGATTATCCTATTCAATTAGTGATTGGACACGATGATGAGCGTGATATTGATGACAATACAGGAGCACATACGCACTACTTTTTGTCAGGAAGGAACAAAAACACGGGTGAATTTGACTTATTAAGAAACCAAAAGATCGTAGTTAATCAATACATCGAAAAGGTTGATTTGAACGATAAAGTGCTCCCCGTTAATGACGATTTATCTAAAGAGCAAACACGGTTTTTTGGGGAGATGTTTCAGAAAATGGTGTTTGAGTATGCTAACGAGCACCTTTTTAGCAAAAAAGGATTAATCGCAGAACTTGCTCCAGAATCAGAACGTAGATCTAAACAGCGTCAAAAAATGAATCAGGAAGCCAAACTACCGAAATCTGAACGGGAGTTCAATTTCCATAATCTAATGATTAAAAAGAAAAGAGAGCAACTATTGGAACTAAATCACCAAGTGACAGATGCAGAAACTCAACTTGATGAAAAAAACACTCAGCTCAACATCATGCTTGGGGAATTGCTGATGCTAAAAGAAGAACAACTCAATATTCAACAAGAAAACTACGCGCTATCAGATCAAGTACAGGTGTTACGTGCCGAGAAACAAACGCTTCTAATAATGTTACGTACATTTAATGATGAGTTAATGAACAAACTAACGATCTTCTGTACCCATTTTTTTATGGCGTTACATACAAAAGAGCTTGGTTATCAGCATAAAGCAATACGCTTTCTTGACGAGGCAATGAATACTCTCTGGGAATTACCTGCCCCTTTGAAAGTCAAGGCTCAAGAATTAATAAATAAATTATCACCTTCAAGAAAAGAAGATAATTTCAGAAAAGAGCGATAGCTATCTATGTCGCATTAATCCCCCTATTTGTTTGTTAGTAATGTTTGTTACTAACAAACATTACTAACAAACAAACTCCAATAACTATAAAAACAATCATGGTGAAAAAATGGCTAGACCAAAATCCTATACTCAAAATGATATTATCAACGCAGCGAATCAGTTAATTGAAAAAGGAACTGAAATTTCGGGATGGCAACTCAGAGAAATCATAGGACATGGACGATGTGATACGTTATATAAAGATCTAAAACAATTGATTGAACAAGGACATATAAATCTACCTGACAAGTCTAGTATTGAAGTACCACAACCAGCAATAGCTGTACTTGAAGACCCTAAAGTATTGCCTCTACCCATCGAGATCCAGGAGTCACTTAAACTAATTGAAGGGCAATTATCTTCATTACTTTTTGCTCTCGTCACTAAACTCAATGCATCAACGGATACTCACTACGAGCACCTAACACGCGCTCGACTTCTTGAGTCAAAAACAATTGCCGAGGAAGCCGTCAAAAAACTTGTGGCAGCCGAGGAGAATCTTCTCATAACTGAAGATCGCGTGAAGGTTCAAGTCGAATTAAATGAACAGTTAGAGCAGGATAATATCGCATTAGAAGAAGAACTAGGTACAGCAGAACAACAGTGTACGGAACATCTTGCGACGTTAAAATCAATGAGGAATGAGAATGCATCTCTGCTCAGTGAATTGGAGATTGGTCGACAAAATGAAGTTCTG
Organism: Aliivibrio sp. A6; assembly: GCF_028765505.1. Classification (NCBI taxonomy): domain Bacteria; kingdom Pseudomonadati; phylum Pseudomonadota; class Gammaproteobacteria; order Vibrionales; family Vibrionaceae; genus Aliivibrio; species Aliivibrio sp. A6. The sequence goes on from NZ_JARACR010000005.1 coordinate 18,180, forward strand.
CAAAATGAACAGGTTCTGGCTCTCACTAAACAAAATACAGTATTAGAAACGCAGTGGAATAACTGTCGAACTGAGGTAGAAAAACAAATTGAAACGGAATCTCGGTTACTTGTTGAATTAGATCATGTTAGACAACAGCTCACTATTTTATCAACTAAGTATGAAGGAATAACTCAAGCAGAAGCCAAAGCACAAGCGAAGCTTGAAAGCGCTATAGCAGAAGTAGCTGAGTCAAAAAAGTTAGAAGCAGTTCTGTCAGAAAAGATAAGGCACTTAAAGAAGCATCAGCGCATGATATCAGATGAACCTATTACTCTGGACTAGCTGTGGTAGCCTAATCGTTCAGGATAAATTTTAGCTCAATATTCATTCATGGAAATTGAAATATTCGGATATACGAAAATTGTGTATATTGCTTTAAATTCTAATAAGATCACTTGTATAGATAACTTATTTTTATCATTGTACATAATTACAATACTAACTTGGTAATTAGCAAAAACTGTATAACTTCTATTGAAATCAGTATTATGCTCGAAATGTATATACACAAAAACGGCGTAACTCTCTTTTGAAATCTGTATTGCGCCCGAAATGTGTATACACAAAAACGGCGTAACTCTCTTTTGAAATCTGTATTACGCCCGAAATGTGTATATAACTACATTACGCTATAAAATCGATAATTTATTTTTATCTATTTTCCCTCAATGAAAACTAGGCTGTTATACTTTCATTTTTATGGAACTTATTATGGGTATTTCGATTTCAGCTTTTACATTTCAAAGTAATAATCTCAATTCAGAATATTGCTGTTCTAGCAAACTCGACGCTGAAAAGCTAAGTGTAGAAGTCGATAGAATCTATTCCATAAACGAGAACAACGAATCTCTTTCATTATCATTCCGCTCTTACTCTAACTTGAAAAATTATCTAGATTTCTTAAGCAATGAGATAAATATAGAAGGTTTTGAACATCATTTTTTAGGCTCTGAAGGTGTGATTACTAACAATGAATGCCAAGAGTTATTATCTGTCATTGATAAAAATATGGATAAGATAAAAGCGATCACATGGAAAGAATACGCTTTCTCATATTACAGTGATTATGATGATAAGAAGGAATTTCTCGATAGCATTGAACATGTGACTAAGCGTTGTTATCAATCAGAGCAAGCATTAATGAATTGCCGATTTCGGATGTTGATTTCACTTTTGAGGTTTGCTGTAAAACAACATGGATTCATTGAATATGGTTAAGCTAACGTTTGTTAGGCTAATAAGCGTTAGCTTAATTTTAGTAACTTCGTATGTTTTTTCTACACCACAACATAGTATATAGCAAACGAAGCTATGAAAAGTCCCCAGTTTCGATCCTATCGAGCATATCTAGAATTTTTTCTTTTTCACTAGCAGTTTTAATAACCTCTAAGGGACTTAAGCCACCCAGTTGTATTTTACTGCTCTTTAGCCACTCTTCACATAATGCTTCATCATTAAAAAGAACCATTAGCCGCAACTTTATTTCGATATCTAATTCATCTTTCATTTTTTCTTCATTCGCTAGTATTGAAAACAATTAAGTGATTGATATAACAACATATTAGTAATTAAATTCCCAATAACTTATTTATAGAGACTTACTTTAGAATATTGGATAGGCTCTCAATCCAGCTTATGACCTTCATTATTCCACCTAAAATCATATCACCCTAGTAACAACCCATAATAACCCATTGGTAATGATTTATAGCTAATTATTATATTTCGAGTCGATCATTCAGAAGATAAAAATGATTCCTCTGTCGTATAAAAAGTATTTAGAGCTAATTTAAATAAGAACTCTTCTTCAGACATATTATGTTTAACACTTCTTTCAGATAATCGCACTTTTGCCATGCCTGCTAATTCTGGAATTCCTTCTAACCCAGGTATTCCTGTTATTTTATTTTTTTTCAACACTTATCTTTCTTATATTTTCACAACTGTTAGCTAAATCTAATTTGAATTGCTCTAAAAAATTTGTCGTTGTACATAATTCTAAATATTCATTTATTGTAACTAACAACGAACTATACATTTCAGGAGAAGATTTACAGTATGGATAAATTGAATCGATCCCTATCGTACTACTTCGTGACAATATCCAGTTCCACTTTTTACTATGAGTTAAATGATTTAATAAATGGGGATTACCAACACGCTGAATACACACGTATTGAACAAAGTCCACTTTTAAGAGTTCAGATACAATAGCCGAAAAAAGCCCTTTATTTTGAAGACTGTTAGCTATTTCTATTCGCTCAATAGCTGGACAACAACGATAAAGATTATGCTGTTCAAGTTCACCTTTAACATTAGAACTTGAATTAGATACAAATTTCTCTAATTTTGAAAGTAATGCTGGCGGGTATGTATCAGGGATAACAATTAGCAATTCAATATGCTCACTCTTATACCTAAACCCACCTTCAAGTTTTGACTTAGAGAATTTTCTCGCTATATCTTTAGATAAAAAATCAATAAATTGTTCCAATTAAACACCTCATTATGAATATGGGAAAATAGTGAAAAGTTAAAATTAAATCTAACTTTACCTTTCCAAAGAAGTATTTCATCAATCAGCAGAAAGAATCAAATTATTAATTTCAAGGAAAACTAACGATTGACAAATTAAAAGATGTTAAAAACCAACAACTTGCAGCAAGTGCAGCTTTATTGATTAATATAACCACTTATTTATACTGAATATTAAATATTCATTTTTTTAATCTGAATCCGAGTAAAAATAAAATATTTATTTTGAAAATTTAATTTCAATTACTAACAATCAACCTTGTCCGAACAGCTATTATTTGTATAATACGCACTCTCTATTTTTTTAAAAATTTTGTGACCTACCTCTGAATTATTAAAATAAGAACAAGTGAATAGTGTAATTATCGAGAGTCTTTCTATTTAGACGGCAGGCTAGTTAATCATCATCTTTCCTGAGTACGGTACACTAAATGGGAGAACTATGTGGACATCGATTATCATCCCGCAATAGATGTCCATTAAATAAGCCATAACTGCTAAAAATAATAGTTACGGGCATAAATATACGGAAGAAAATTGTGCCCATTCCACCTCTAACAACACCAGAAGTGGAATGAAGTATGAGCACTAGCGTAAATTTCATCTTAACCAATCGTCATTTTCAACTGGACAAACATTTAAAAGTAATATAGATTGAACCCATTGAAATTTATCAGCTTAATGCAGATAGAAGAGTTAGGGATAGTTTTCAAATCCCTATCCCTCCACCAAATTAAAAGATTAAACCGCTGTTTTTACAGCGGTTTTTTTGTATCTGTACTATCGAAAATCACCTTGCACAGAAAGGTGGCACAGATGTACTTATTAAGACTCCCAAATAGCGTCTACTATACTCGTATCGCTACTCCACTTTCACTCCGTGAAAGTGGTTATCCTAACGAACTAAAATTCTCCCTACTTACTCGTGAGCGTAAAACCGCTTATCGTCGAAATGTTGAGCAAGTTCAATTGCTTCATGCATTGTTTGAGAAAGCCATTGCGCTCTCTTTAACGATTGTCGAGTTTAAAACTGAACTGGCTGAGTCAATTAACACCCTACGAGCCGCTTATAACGCACAACCTGAGACTCAAACCAAAGCCCCTAAGCTTGTGGTAGACCCTTCACCAAAAATAAAAATCGCCACTACCCCCTCACCTGGTATTACTACAAATACGCTCACTGAATTTATCCAATCTAAGAAATTAGAAGGTGTCACGCAACTCACCCTTACTCAGTTAGAGCAACGATGTAATGATTTTTTAGGCTATCTAAAAGAGCTAAATGCAGATAAGCCCACCAATAGCATAGCAATGCACTATAGAGATCGATTACTCAAACGAAAATTAAGCAACAAAACACGGACTTTAAGTGGATAACCTTATTGATGCTTTATCAAGGTTGCAGGCCATCAGAAGCTGAAAAACCAGTTATCCAATAGAACCGAGCCCATTCATCAAACATTGTTAGATTCATTTGGTATTGATTCGTTAGTAACAAATAAACTTACAGTAGTGATCCTGTCTTTTTCTACTATTTTGTGAATAATCGTCTAATGATATCAATCTTTCTTAAAAAGAAACTAAATAATTTACGGTTTTTTTTCTATTTTCCGTATCTTGAAATGGTAGCTCGACAAACTTACAGTACACATAAATAAAACTAAGTATCGGCTTACTTAATATAACTACATTATTAAAAAAGACCTTTGCTAACAATTCTAAAATAGGATATTTATGAAAAAGCATCTAGTTGCTCTTATTGCATTTATTAGTTTATCAATGAGTGGCTGTAGTATTATTGATAACAATATTAAAGTAGATAAAGATCTTCAAAAAAAAGCGGCCTTTGCATTAGGGACTACACCTGAGAAAATAAAAATCACTAATCGCGGTGCTGATATAATGAAAGTAACATTCAATGCTACTTTTAAAAAACGTGTATTCCAATGTTATTATACTGGTGGTGTTATTATCACAAGCGATGCTATTTGTTCAGCAACAGATGGTAAGGCTATGCCTGCAACATCACAATGTAATGCCCTGCTTAAAGCTGCTGGCAAGTGCTAACATGAAAACATGTTACTGGCACGGCTGGCTTTAAGAAATTTCGATATCTCGATTATAAGTGTTCATTCCAATTAGATTATGCTTACGAAGCTTGGAAAATCGGTGTAAAAGATAATATTATTGATATGGCAATGAATAGCTCTGGCGTTAGAGATACAGGCTGGCCTTAAACATCGGCTATTAACACGGTATACGCACCTTAAAAGACTCACCTAGCCAAGTAACTACCATACCATTTGATGTAGCTAATATTGAATTGACATGTGAAGTCGATAAGCAATAGTCATTTGTTGGAAATAAGAAGAATCAACATTGGCTCTGGTACACATGGGAGCCAATAGAGAAACACATTATAGGAAAGATATACACACAAATAAACCTGACGATACGAACTCGGCTCAAGCGATTAATGCGTAAAACAATAGGTTTTTCTAAAAGTGAAGAAATGCACGACAAAGTTATTGAAACGTTTATAGCTCTTGAATATTACCTGCAATCAACAGATTGGAACGCAACTAAAAGGGGAAACCATCTCTTATATTCAAAACCAATGGTCAAAATCACTCACATATTTTTAATATCATAATATTACTAACAGAAATAATAAGTATATATGGATGTAGAATACATTCAAAACAAACATCTGTTTTATCCAAAGAAGAGCAATAAAAACATGAGCGACATAATCCCACTTTTAATTCAATATCGAACAATGCTGATTTCATCAGCATTAATGACCATTCTAACAATATATTCATATTATAATCGAGAAGAGCTGCGATTATGGTTAAAGTCTTTACTTTTCCGTTTTCCTATTATAGGGCGAAATCAAGGTCTTTCTAAAAGCCTTGGATTAGATGACCAAAATTGGTTTAACTCTGAAAGAGAGGCATGTAATGCTTTTATTGTAGATTATACTAAGCACAATGCTGATGAAGAGCACTACCAGCAGTCAAGCATATATTTAGATAAAGTGGGAGACAAGGGAGTTTCGCCATTAACTTGGTATCATTGGATAGGCTTGTTTGTATTGGTGACTATCGAAGCCGCAGGTTTCGCCTACGTTTTAGCTGATTTCACCCTTCAAGATGCAAGTGAAACTTTACAAAAAGAAGCCGCGATTGCGATCGCCGTATTAATCAGTGCTCTACTTGTAGTTCTAACACACGCAATGGGTGCAGAGCTATACCAAAATCAGCAAATTGATAAAGTTCGTTTGCGTTGGAAAAACTCCACATCACGATCAAAATTAAATATTATCGAACCAAACAACCTCGTTAGTTTACAATCCAAAAAAAACCACATTGATGATGATGAACCAGGTTGGCAACAAATGGCAAACCGTCTAGATAAGATTAATGCACAATTCGTAAAATCTTGGATAATGACAAGTATTACGCTTGTGTTTATTGCTATTGTTGCCGTGGGTGCAACATACGTTCGAGGACAAGCATTAGAGAAGCTATCAATTGAAACAACTCAAGGTGAGCTATCTGAAAGTGTTGTCACTTTTGAAAATCCATTTGAATCTTCCCCGCAAGCAGTAAAAGATAACAACGCTGCAGCGGATGAACTAGCACAAAATGAAAAAATGGAAGCTCACAAAAAAGCAGGTTGGACGACCTTTATCATTTTAGCAGTTATCTTCCTTGCTATGCAGTTTTATAGTATTTATTTAGGTTTTAAAAAAACCTTTTCTGGTAAAGAGTCTAAACTTGCTTATCAAACCGTACATAAGTTTGATAACATAAATAGCTATCTTGCTTATCACCAAGCAAAACAAGAAGCCGTAGCTCGAACTGCACAACGAGTATTATCGCATCTTCAAGCAAAAACAGCGACGTATGCACAGCATAACTCAGGTGAACAAAAAGTACTTACAGCAACAGCAAACCCAACAAATCGCAACTTTATTAACTTTTTAAAATTAGAACTGTTACGTCATACTCAAGAAGTGGAATTAATTCATCAGCCACAACAGATTACCCCTAAAGCTCCAACACCAAAAGTACAGCAAAAAAACATAGTTCTAACTGATGAAATATTAGATAAAGTAAAACGCGGTGATATTGACGAACTTGATGATGCAACCATAGTAATAGCGATGAAAGCACTACAAAATAAACAAAAAGAAACATCAGAGGAACGCATGGCTCGCCTAAAAGAATGCATGGAGAGTTAATTGAATGAAAAAGCTAATACCAGTATTTGCATGTGCTCTTACTTTCATCTCTCAAACAACTTTCGCATCAGTTGAGCGAAATGATATTCCTAGTTGTATGCAAAGCGTAGATAACGAATATGTAATTGATAATCGTGAGCGTGAATTGTTTGTTATAGTAGATAGAAGCATGTCTAGCAGCCTCAACGCCTCGGTAATGAAAGAATCTTATCAACAGATAATTCGCTTCATTCAGCCTGGCGATAGAGTACAAATCATTCATTTTTCATCACTACAGCAAGATGGTTATACCAATGTTTCTTTTAAAGGAAAAACAGAAGTTCCTTTATTAAGCAGTCATAGAGCAGAGATCAAAAAATCTCACTTAAAAAAACTGGATCAGTGCTTACAAAATCAAAAAATATACTTTTCTAACCACATTGGAAAAGAGCTAAAGGAGTCTTTTCAACCACAGAAAGCAACAAGCCACTCTGAAATCGTGAGCAGTTTACAAGATATCTCAAATAGTATTTTAAAAAACTCCACTGCAAAACGAAAAATAGTGCTGATTATTAGTGATATGTTAGAAAATTCAGAGTTTACTTCTTTTTATGCTTCAGGAAGCGTAAAAACCATTAAACCGAACTCTGAACTTCAAACAGTTATTGATAATGAACAGTTGTCTGATTTTAATGGTGCCGACATTTATGTAATAGGTACGGGGCTACTTCCTGGTGGAAAAAATTATGTTTCTTCTCATAAAATTAGTAAAATTGAAAAATTTTGGCAGCTTTATTTCTCTAAAAGTAACGGACAATTACGTGCTTTTGGTAAACCAATGCTACTAAGTCAATTTAAATAATACACTTAATGGCAAGTCATTCTGATTTGCCATTTTTAATCAATAAGCACGTTATACATCATGAAAAAAATATACATCCTGAATAATTACTGCAAACCTGTATGGTTGATATTGTGTATCCTCGCATTATCAGGGTGTTCATCAACACCAAAACCAGTTTCTGGTCATACAGATCAAAAGATATTCTCAACATACCAAAAGGTTCTAAATCTTAAAGAAGAGCCTTTATACCTGTTCGTAAATAAAAAACAGCAAAAAATTGGAAAAAGAGTGATTATTCATTCTCTTTTTAAATCAGGGCAAACTGAAATAGAGTCTGATAACCATGGTATTGGCTATTTATATTTTAGTGGGAAAAATGCATCAACGAGAAACTCTTATATTGCTGTTGTTGGACACACAGATAATACAGGTAGTGCTTCAAGGAATATCAACATCTCAAAAAAAAGAGCACATGAAGCCTCTCTTTTCCTAAAAGAAGGAGGAGTAAAGAAACTTTATACTTATTCTTTTGGTGAATATTTACCTAAATATCCTAATACATCTAAAGTAAATCGCGCCTTAAATCGACGTATTGAAATACTTGAGTTTGATACAAGGGAAGATTTTCAACAGTATATGAATGAGTTTTACTTATCTCCTTATGCTATTGCAAAAAAGAATGCAGCCAATAAACCACCAACTGCAAAAAAATATCCTCCCAAAAGAAAGATAACATACACACAAGAATTTATAGGTTTCGGCGGTATCCCATATAATGAAAGTAAATTAGACCTTGTTTCTATAGTCGGTGATATCCAGAAAAAGAGTTCTTTATGGTCTCCTATAAAAAAAGCGCATGCTAACATAATCATTCCAGAGTCTTGTATCAATGACTCGCCCCCAAATCCAGTTAAATACAAAAAACTCAAAACAAGTAAATATTTACCAGGAATGAATTCTGTAACTTGGTGGTCTAAGGTTAATGGACATGCTATTACAGTTGGTCCTATAGCTGTAGCAAGAAAGAATGCAGAGCCCGTGGAGGCACCAATAATATCAATCTATAAAAACTATAATTCAGACCAAAGCCTCCTAACTTATAGTTATCCGTCAACCGTAAAAACTTATGAAGGAGAGCACAGTATTCTTTATCGTATTTTTCCAGAAAAACATAAAGTTTCTCTACGATGTATTGACTTAGTTTTACCTAAATCAAGAGAAAGTAAAACAACAAAAGCACTCAAAGGTAAGATCTACTATCATACATCAAAAGGTGTGAGAATGAGGGATTTTTTACCTCATTTAAATTAATTCTAAATAAGAGATTCAGCGTTCAAACTTTATTTCAAATAGTCATAATCAGGTTTTCACAGTACTATAATAACGATATTCCCCGATTTATCCGCTCTTAGATAACTCTAGAAAACTGCTTCTGATGTGTAGGATCTCGTAAATACTTATCAAAGCCAGAACAGCAACGTAGCTGGTTACTAATCCTTGGTCATTAAAATAAATAGTACTGGGTATTCAGTCGCTACATCAAATAAACAATACAAAGAGATTCAAGTCTTTTATTTTGCCGAAAAAGCAAAATGAAAGACTTGAATCAGCTAGCAGTTTGTAGGGAATTCACGCTAGTTGGTGGTAAAACATTTATTATTAACTTAACATTGACCGATAGTTTCCCAAACATATAATGTAAATAATCTATATTTACCCATAGCACCACAAACATCAGATAAATAATCGGATTTTCTTGACGGTTAGCAATTTTATCGTTATTAATATGTACCAGACATACGGTTAAATTGATTGTTGATAAAAAACAGATAACCCATTGTAATTACAGCACTTTTAATTGATAGGTGTAGCCTTCAAATCCCTATCCCTCCACCACATTCAAAGCCCTAGCAGAAATGCTGGGGCTTTTTTGTATTTGAAATCTACACTATTCCACTAATGAACTGAGGCAGTGATTTCCACTACCTCAGTAATACCGACTCTACCCCTTCGATTTACCAATCATTGCAGCATCGTGGCCACTTAACGCTTGGTAAGGGCGTAAATCAAACAGTGGCATGATGGAATAAATATGGTCAAAAATATCAGCTTGTACCCCTTCGTAGAATACCCAATCCGTATTATTGGTAAACGCATAAATCTGCAATGGTAAACCTTCCGGGGTTGGTTCTAGCTGACGCACCATGAATAGCATATAAGAATGAATATCTTTATTGGTACGCAAGTAAGCGGCCAAATAAGCACGAAAAATCCCGACATTCGTCATTTGGCGAGTGTTACCTAAATGAGGGATATCATCCAACTCTTCATTAAATATAGCTATTTCTTTTGATTTCTCAAATAAGTACTCACGTAAAATTCGAATACCTTTCAGTGATTCAATTTCATCTTCAGTCATAAAACGAATTGAATTTACATCAATATTCACTGAACGCATGATGCGTCTACCACCCGAATCTGACATACCCTGCCAGTTAATAAAGGCGTTTTGAACCAGTGCATAAGCTGGGATCATGCTCACGGTATTATCAAAGTTTCGTACTTTTACGGTGGTTAATGAAATCTCTTCAACTGAACCGTTGGCTTTAAACGAATCCATTTCAATCCAGTCATTTAACGTAATCATTCGGTTTGCTGAAAGCTGAATTCCTGCCACGAAACCTAAAATCGTATCTTTAAAGACCAACATCACAAAACCGGTAGCAACTCCTAACCCACTCAAGAAAATAACCGGTGATTCATTGGCAAGAATAGACATGGATACCACAAGGCCAACAAAAAAGGTAAATAACTTAATCAGTTGAACAAAGCTCTTAACTGGCATTCGACGGGTAATGCCTTTGAAAGTAGCAACATCATTAAGCGCATCAAGTAAGGCAAAAACTAACCTTATAAAACTGACGAGAATAGAGATACTGAGAACTTTATCTGCAATGGCTGATAGTAATGTGTAATGCCCAAGTGCCAATGGGATCAATAGATCCAATACCATTACAGGGACAAGAAGCGTTAATTTTTCCAGTACTTTATATTTAGCAAACGCATCAAATAAGGGTTCATTTGTTCGATGCAGTACATTTTTAATGGTGCGAACGATAATATGATGAGTAACTAGGTGACCAATAATAGCAATGCCGATAACCACCGATACAAATACGATAGTAAGTTCAATCCCATAAGGATCACTGTTGATCCCTAAGGCGCTTAATTTATCTGAAATATAGTCTCGAACATGATGCTCTAACACGCAGCCACCCTTAATTTCCTAGGACATTTAATATGTTAATAATCATAGACTTTTAGCTTGTTTCTACAAGCACTATTTTTAGTATAGGCTCTATAACTGTACAAAATGCCTGATGACGCAATTCCCTCTAAGAAACGGTGTTTTTCTTATACAAAGAGACCAAAATATGCACATGATCACAAAATTTGAAAACTTAGTTTGCTTTCCAGTTAAATCTTACATTTAGGACTACAATCAAAGCGTCTCTTATATTTAACTCAGAGGTTAAAATGGAAAATCAAACACTAAGTCAGGCTTTAATTTCAAAAAGTTGGAAATACTTTATTACTGTAGGTGTAATAGTTGCAGTCGCAGGATTAGGAGCGACTAGCTTACCTGTGATGGCTGGTGTGACGATTTCGACGATCATTGGCACGCTATTATTAATCACAGGCTTGGTTCAGGTTTATCATACTTTTCACATTCACTCTTGGAAAGAAAAGCTATGGTATGTATTAAGTGCCTTATTTTATATTGTTGGCGCTGTATTTATTCTCTTTAAGCCACTAGAAGGGCTTATGACTATCACTACCATCATGGTTGTAGTTATGATCTTTAACGGCCTAACACGCATGATTTTTGGATTTACCAATAAAAATCTACCTGGTAGCGGCATGGTTATATTGAGTGGATTGCTTTCTGTTGCTATTGGTGGTTACTTCTTTAGCCTATTAGATAATCCTGAGTTTTCATTATCATTACTCGGCACTTTTGTTGGTGTATCGCTACTAATAGAAGGTATCAGTTTTGTTTTTCTTGGTCTACGAATGAAAAAAGTGGCTAATAATCAATAATTTCTAAGCGGTTCATAGAAAGTAGTTTTAAAAAAATGCCACTTACCTATAGATAAGTGGCATTTTCAATCATTATCTTTTAACTAAATAATTTAATTAAAATTATAATTTATTCCATGCGTCTTGCCAGAATGCACTCACTGCTGGCTCATAGCTTGGGTTTGAACACCAACCAGAGTTAGGCCATGGCTTACATTGGTATAATTGCTCATCTTTACCCATTACGATATCCCCTTCTTTATAGCTTGTGCCTGCTTGATAAAGTGGGTGCTCACCTGATGGTGGTGGCGTTGGCTCTGGATCTGGTGTAACCGGCTTATCTACTGAACAATCACTGTCTGATACTTTTGTCCAAACGCCCCATTCACCTGTTGTGCCAGGTTCTTCACCTTTTGTCCACCAACCCGCTTGCCATACTGCGCCATTATGTGCAACAAGATCACCAGCAACATACGTTCCGTTCATTGTCCAGGCATCTTCACAGTTTTCAACTTCTGCAACTACCGTAATATTACGGGTAGCAGTCACTGTTTGACTCGCACTGTCAATAACGCGGTAAGTCAGTGTGTAGATACCTGCTGTATTAATGTCTACGTTTCCTGATACTTGGATTTTAGATGAAATATCACCATCTTCTGCATCGCTTGCTGACACTCCAGACATTGGATCAAACGCTGTACCTGCATCAATCGTTAGATCATTAACGCCCGCAAATACTGGTTTTTCACTGTGTACATCAATCTGACGAGTGACAACTGATTCACTGCCGGCATTATCATACGCTTTATAAGTTAAGGTATAACGACCCGCCGTATTGGTATCAACAACACCATCAACGGTGATCGATGCTGTCACATCACCATCATAGTCATCGGTCGCTTTTACACCTGCTAATGGATCAAACTCGGCACCTTGAGCAAGAACCACATTATCTGCACCGATAATCTCAGGCGCAAAACCTGATTCAGTAGTAATAATGCTTACTTTTAGTGGTGCTTTTGGCGCTGCTAGTTCAATGCTATCTAATGTTTCATCATTACACACGACATTCGCTTGATATGGTTTCAGAGCAGTCTCAACGTTAACGTGGAAACGGTTCATCTTACCTGTTGTTAAACGACGGTTATGTAGATTATACGTTTTCACTCCCGCTTCTTGTGTCATCACTTCTAACTGACAAGAAGATGGGCTGAACTTATCTTCATACACCGAACCATAAGCACCGTGTAGTGCTGGGTAAATATAACTTGGTAATGTATTTTCAGGATCGTAGTAGCCCACAAGTGTTGTTACCGCTACGCCTTGTTTATATGGTGTTAAGTCGACCTTCTTATTTAACACATCGTTTTCAATCTCAACCCATTCACCATTAGTGTATTGGTAAGCAAACTTGCTGCCCATTGGTAATGAAATGGTTGTACCATTTAGGTGTAAGTACCCTGTCCATGCTGCCCATGTTTCAACCAATGCAATTTTTCCTTCAAAAATAGGATCATTGGTTAAATGAAGATGTCTCGCCCAACGGCCATCATCCATGTTGAAATGAATGACATTATACTCTGCATACAGTTCTTGTAATTTTGTATCTTCTGGGCCAAATTGATGCAATGAATCGGTATCAGAGAATGTTACGAGTCGACGTCCAAGATCATCATTAACACTATACGTCCATGGTGCCATGCTTTGTGTTTCATGATCCCATTTACTGTAGCCAGTTGATGAATTTAGATCAAAGTTCGCTTTTGATTCCATTGCATCTTGGAACACACTTGATTCATAAGGCGCTAAAAGCGTGTATGCATTTTGCGAAGGATATAATGGCCAACCACCAGACATGGTGCCTTTACCAAACATGTGACCAGCAAATGGTTCTGCACACCCACCTTCAGCACACATACTTTGATTGTTCGCTTCACGAGTGAAGTTTGGAATAAAGATATTCTTATTGGCATCCCATCCCCATGCTGAGTTACGCTCAGTTGAACGGTTATGTACTGCACCGTTAAAACCACCAGGGTAGTGAGCGCCAACGCCAAACTCATGACCTACTTCATGGCTAAATTCGTTACCTGTTGAGTTAACAACGGAGGCAACACCCACATAAGAACCTAGCATGCCATGGTTAATTAAACCTTCGCTATACTTGCCCACAGACATATTTACCGTTACTTGTACAGCATGGTATGGGTTATCAATATTCCAAGCGGTACCACTACGTACATTAGATGAGTTTACACCATAGTTTGCACTGTTAATGCCCGCAGACACTAACTCACGAGCAACACGATAATGTGAATCACTACCGTAGCCATCAGCGGTACTTGGGTCATAATCTTGTAGTAAACGGCCATCCGGTAACATGATTTCAGGGAAGTGAATAGACTCATACGGGTTTACCGTCAATTTACTTACTTGAATGTTTTGGAAATACTGACGCTGTAATTCACGATCTTTTGTAAATACGAACGCATCACGAGGCTCTGTTAATAAACCAATGTCTACCGCATTAAGCACGAAGTTGGTGTTCGCACCAAGTTTAATATCCGTTAATAACCCCTCTTTACCTTCATCAGTCGAGAAGGTTAAAGTTAAGCCTGGTTTCATGACATCGGCAGGAAGTGCTACTGTGTACGCTTTGTCACTATAAGCCACTCGTTTTATGTCCATGTCACCTTTACTATACCATTTGCCATCGACATTATGGTATGTCAGCTCATTACCCGAGCTTAATGTATCAGTGCCTGATGCATAAGTAATAAATGAGTTATAACCAGCATATGAACTAAAAGTGATACGTTTATCATCAAACGCTTCCCCTTCAGGAAGAATAAAATTCTTCGCCCAACTACCATCAGCGGTTTCTACATGAATGGTATCGTGCTCTGCAAGCAACTTTCTAAATTCCGTTTCACCCTGAGCTTCAGCAATGCTTGCCAACGGGCCGTTACCCATTACTTTATGATCAAAGTGATCTGGTTTTACTGCATTAATCTCAAAATCAAGTTGGCTGGCAATTTTCGGTTGCTCAGCAGGCAGTTGCATTGCGCTTTGATATACGATGTCACCTTGCGCATTTTTTGCAATAAGCGTGATTGATTCATTCAGATCAACTTCATTCGCTAGCGGTTCAAAAATAACCAATGTTTTACGTAATGAAACCAGGTGCGGATGACGATCATTTGGAATTTTGTTCGTTGTTGGCAGCGTTAAACTTTGTGCCAAACTGACACTGCCAAGCAGGCTTCCCTGAATGTCCGAGCCCAGATTTTTTTGGCTAAAGTAAACTTTCTCTACATCTTGTTGAGCAGCAACAGCTAATCCACTGGCTAAAATGGCAGGGATTAAGCAAGCAAGATATGATTTTTTCATTGTTATCCAAATAATTACACGATTAATTGATCTGAAATATATTTTAACTTCAAGATATTCGTTATTTGGATTTTCATTTTTTTGAACTAACCCCGCAAAAAAAACGTAATTCACGTGTTACATAAAACAAAAAAAAGCCTCTTGGGGGATTAAGAGGCTTTGAGTTAGGAGATTTTATTCAGAGAAGATAGTTAATCTTTTCTGTATTTTACAGTTAACCTTGAATCAGTGTTAACGCGTTTTTCATTGCTTCTTTTGTTGAACATTCAACTTGACGAATGTTAGCAAAACGGTCTGATTCTTTTACTAGAATATCATGAGCAAGGATGATGAACTTAGCATTCGCAACATCTTTTGCTGTCAGTTTATTTACCAAGCCATTAGACCCTTGTGTTTCAACTTTAATCTTGATGCCTGCTGCTGCGCCTGCTTTCTCTAGTGCTTTTGCTGCCATGAACGTGTGCGCTACACCTGAAGGACAACAAGTAACCGCAAGAACATCATACTCACCTTCGCCAGCTACTGGTACTGCTTGAGCTTGTACTGGTGTTGCTACTGCTGTTTCATCTTCTACAACTACTGGTTTCCAGAAGCCTACAATTAGCGCCGTCGTTAATGAACCTAGTGCAATACCTACAACATACATTGGGATGTTGCTAGATACAGGAGCTGTAATTAAACCGCCCCAAGGAGCATGAAGTAATACATCAGTCATGAAACCAAACACACAACCAACCATGCCGCCAATTACGATAGATGGAAGAACACGCATTGGGTCATTTGCTGCAAATGGGATAGCCCCTTCAGAGATACCAATTGAGCCCATAATTGCTGCTGCTTTACCTGCTTCTTGCTCTTCTTTAGAGAATTTCTTTTTGAACATGAAAGTAGCAAGAGCCATACCTAGAGGCGGAGTACAAATCGCGATACCAACACCACCCATTAGCCATGGTTGTGTATTTACTTGTGTTTGAGCGAATAACGTTGCTACTTTGTTGATTGGGCCACCCATATCAAACGCCGTCATACCACCAAGAATCGCACCTAGAACTGCCTTAGAAGAACCCGCCATAGATGCTAGGAATTCATTCATGCCAACCATGAAAGAAGAAATAGCTGCACCTAAGCCCCACATTACGATACCCGCAGACACTAGTGTACCAACAAGAGGATAGACAAAGTAAACGCCTAGTGCGCTTAAATGAGCAGGAATAGGCAACTTCTTAAGTTGAAGAACCACACCGCCAGCAATGAAACCAGCGACGATACAACCAAGGAAACCACCACCTAAATCAGCCATAATGCCTGATGCAATAAATGCAGGTGCTAACGCTGGTTTATCCGCAATAGAGTAACCAATAAAGCCACCCAAAATGATTGGGAAAAGTACAAGACCTTTAATCGCGATAGTTGAAATATCCGCTAAGATACCCGTATCAGGAACGGCACCTTTACCGGTTGCCATTACCGCTAGAGCCAAAAGAACCCCACCAGCGACCACGAATGGAAGCATGTGAGAAGTACCAAAAAGCAGGTGACCTTTTAATTTTGATAGTGTTTGTTTCCAATCACCAGATGGTTGAGTTGTTGCAGTCATCGTTGACATAAAAGTAATCCTAAAGTGAGTAAAACTAAAAGTTATGCCAATCACAGTAAGTAAGTGTTCAGAAATAGCGAAGGAAAAAGGCTTGAAAACAAGGCAGAATTTTTCGATAAGTAGTTATTCTACAATCAAAAATTATAACGCAGTTATCAAGTCTTTTAACCAGCTAGGATGACCAGTTATTTACTACGATTGGTATTAATTAATCAGTAAATCTAAAATGTCTTGCTCGGTCGTCGCTTTTTGCATATCTGCAATTAAGTCATCACCGAATTTTTCAAATAACGCTTGTAGTGCATAAATGTGGTGATCGCCGCTTTCAGGTGATGCAATCATAAAAAATACGGTTGGTTGGTCATCATCAGCACCGTATTCAATCGCCGTTTTTGATACGCCAATCGCAATAGCTGGTTCAATAACCGCGGCATTTTTTGTATGAGGGTAAGCAATACCCATATCAGAAGTCACACACTGTGCCTCACGCTCATAAATACCCGCTAAAAAGTTTTCTTTATTATCGATACGGTTATTTTTTAATAGCATTTCAGCTAACTCAGAAAATACGCCATCTTTCGTTGTCGCATCTAAGTTCAATTTAATTAAATTGGTATTTAATTAAATTGGTATTTACTAGTGTGGTAATCATAATGTTTCCCTTAATAAGAATTTTTACTTAATTCAAACTGCATTAAGTTGATGAGGGAATAATATGAATTAAAGTGACATTTAGTAAGTTGACATTTAAAGCATTTACTGGACTTTTGTACCCGCAAAATCAAAGTGTGATGGCAGTAACAATTAAGGCTATAAAAAGAAAGCAGAAAACTAAAAGCAAAGTTATCGAACAACAAAATCGATAACTAACAACAACTTAATTTAAAATAAGATTTTAAGAGCAAACAGAACCGAGCGTAAAAATAAAAAAGGAGAAGGCATAAAGGGAGAAAATGAGAACTAAACCACATTAAATATGTGTCATCTAATGTGGTTTATTTAAAACATAGAAGCAGAAATAAAAAGCACCCGTTCAGATTTTTAGATGCTTGGTAATAATAAATCTATAGCAAACTAAGCTGACTCAATATCATTGATAATGATATTTTTTGTACTGTGTTTGGCTTTATACAATAATTCGTCTGCCGATTTATAAGTATTTTTTCCTAGAGAGTAACTGCTTAATCCACCACTAATGGTAACGGATATTCCATTATCCCAAACTAATTCTTTTATCGCTTTTCGAATACTCTCAGAAATATCTATACTACGAGTTTTACTAATGGTATCAAAAATAACCACAAACTCCTCGCCACCAATACGATAACATTTATGCTCACTACCTAAAATTCTAGTAAGCACGCTAGCGACTCTTGCCAATACTTCATCACCAAAATCATGACCATAATTGTCATTAATTGATTTAAAGTTATCAATATCTAAAATTAAAAACGTATGCTCAACTGTCGACGATTTAAGCAATTTGTTAGTGGATCTGTGAAATTTTCAATATTTAAGTATTTTATTCTTACAATCGTAAAAAAGAGTAATATCGATATAAGCATCAACACACTAAATGATATCTTTAAGAAAAACACTGATTTTTCATGATCATCACTTAAATGATCATTCTCACTTTGTTTTAATTTATTAGAAATCAACAACTGGTAATAATTATTTTGCCTTTTATCTATTAAGGCATAATAACGATGATTAATATCATAAAGTTCTGATATATTATTTGTTTGATGATAATAATCAAATAAAGTGTTATACACAATTTTTGCGTATCTTGCCTGATTATCCTGATCTACTATAGAAAGTAATTCTTCTTTTTTTTCTTCTATATATAAAAAATCTTTTTTTCTAAATGATAATTGAAATTCCGCAACAGAAACAAGCGTATCCTTCCCTAACAAAAGTCGCAGCTGATCTTTCTCTAACTCCTCTTTCGCTACCGACAAGCATTGGCTCGCTTGTTCAAGTTGCCCAAGATAAGTGTAAGCCTCTGCCTTCAAGGCAAGCGTATAGATATAATAATCACGCCAATCTTCTTCAGTGTAAGAAGCTTGGTGTGGCTTTACCATCTCAAGCATATTTAATGCATCTTGGGGCTTATTCATCGCTAATTTATTTTCAGCAAAACTTAATCTTGCCTGATTTTTTAATCTATACCAATCGTTAGATTTATCAGAATATATAATCTCCTCAATAATATTATTAGAAAATTCATACTCTTTAAAATAACTAGTAACCAATGCTAAACTTAATTCGCCTGATGCTATTTTAAAATCATCACCACTCTCATTTGCTATATTAATATAGCTAAGAATAGGATCTATCATTCCAAATAGGTCATTGTCTTTGTATTTTAACGTCGATATTTTATCTAAAAAATACAGCTTATCATCACAACTAAATGAGCCATTTTCAGAAACAATATTTAAAATTGCAATTCCTATTTTAGGGCCGTTTGTATAAGCAAGAATAGGACGAATACTTTCTGCTATCGCTTTAATATTCTCACTATATTCATTTTTATTAAGACGATTAAAATCATCAATAATACGGCATTCTAATGGCTCACAATTCTGAGTAAGCGATACTAATTGCTGCTCGTAATCCGTCAAACTAACACTATCATCATGATTATGAGATAACTCATTAACAATAAAAACAATGGCATTGGAAATTATGATTATTCCAGTGATAAATAGGATTACTTTTTTCATTCTGATTATTATAAAAAAGAGAGGAGTATACACCTAAAACTTCTATTCACAATCTGTTAAATGCATTTATTATTCCTAATCAAAAATACCCTACCTCCCCCTTTTACTTCACCATTGTTCGATAATCCGATGGGGTATAACTGGTTTTCTTTTTAAATACACGATAAAAGTAGTTCACATCTTGAAAACCGCAACGCGTAGCGACTTCAGTTAAACGGAAGGTATATTTCTTCAACATGAATTTCGCACGTTCAATGCGCACCCAAGTAATGTAATCAGCTAGCGTCATATGTCCTTGCTGCCTAAACATACGAGATAAATGGTTTGGCGAGATATTAAATCGATTAGCTATGTTATTTCTATCAATACTTCGATGAAAGTTTTCTTGGATATAAATACAAATCCCTTGATAAAGATCTTCACTGCGCTTTTTCGGTGAAATTACCTCATTTGGTTCACCTAACATTGATTTACTGTAACTGAGTAATGCCAAAAGCAGATACTCATCAATCTGATTTTTATTCGGTTCACGAGCAAGGGCATTTAGCGCTTCTAAAATATTATCAATCGCATGGCCAGTTCGAGTTTGAATACTGTACTTTTGCACATCATAGAAACCCTCCTCGCCCTTGCGCTTACTCACTAAGCTAAAGCCCACTTGTCTGCGACCAAATAGTAAACTAAGCACTGAGCAATCTTCACTCCAAACGGGTTTATTCCAGCAGTTTGGTGGGATATAGAGCGCATCACCCGCCATGATTTTAACTTCGCTAATGCCAATGTCTGGATCTTCGATTTGATTTAGATATTCACCGCTAATCACTAGTTCTAAACGAGGAAAGTTAACTTGATAACAGCATGATGGAGGCGTGACTTTATCGCCTGCAAACCAGATCTGATTAAAGCTTTCTCTTTCTGACAGTAGCGCCTCTAAAACAGCATTAAATACTAAACCCATGCTCATCACTTACTAAAATTAACCACACTTTTATCCACCAACCCCATCAAGATCAGGACGTTATTGATAAATAACCCATCAATAATTACATAAAAATAACAATGTAAGTCATTATTTATTAAGTACTTTTTTGACTTGTGCATTATAGCTTTTTGGATTTATAAAAATCAGAGCTGAATCACACTTGGCTTTATAGGATACAAAAATCCAGTAAATGCATTTCTCGCACACTTACCAATCTATCTCATCAGAATCACACTATTCCCACACAAGACATCCACCCAAATGGGAATAACTTATGATTACTGACTTAATCAACGAACAGCTAATTTGCTTAGATCTTGCAGCAAAAACCAAAGACGACGTTTTTTCTGAAATGGCAGAGCATCTTCTGCAACAAGGTCGAATCAATGACAAACAGGTATTTCTTAATGATATCTACGCAAGAGAAGAATTAGGAAATACAGGCTTTGAAGAAGGCGTCGCACTGCCACATGCGAAAAGCTCGGCGGTTATCTCCCCTGCAGTCATGATTGGTATCAGCAAGCAAGGTATCGAATATGGCGCTGAAGATGGGCTACCGTCTCGACTGTTCTTTATGATTGCCTCTCCTGAAAACGGTGCAGATCATCATATTGAAGTACTGGCTGAACTTTCTTGTAAACTCATTGAAGATGGATTTATTGAAAAATTCCTAGCCGCAACATCACCAAAAATAGCGTTAGCGCTACTGCTTGAAAAAACAGAAAACACCAACACTGGTGAAGCAACCAATGGTTTTTTAATTGGTGTCACAGGCTGCCCTGCTGGCATTGCTCACACCTACTTAGCCTCTGAAGCACTAGAAAAAGGCGCGGCAGAATTAGGCTACACCATCAAGGTAGAAACTAACGGCTCTATTGGCGTTAAAAACAGCCCTACCGCAGAAGAAATCGAAAAGGCGGAAGCAATTATTGTCGCGTGTGACAAACAAGTAGATCTGACTCGCTTCGCAGGTAAAAAGCTAATCCAGACTAACGTTAAAGCACCGATTAAAGATGCAAAAGGCTTAATTACTCAATCTCTTACACAGCCTCCTTTTGTTGCTGATACAACTAAATCAAGCTCAGATAACAAAGGCAGTGCTTCTCAAACCCGCTCAGATATTTATCGTTACCTAATGAATGGCGTATCACACATGATCCCATTTGTTGTCACTGGCGGTTTATTAATCGCACTGGCACTTGCTCTAGGTGGTCAACCGACAGAAAGCGGTATGGCTATCCCTCCGGGTAGTTTATGGAACAAAGTATTAGATGTTGGTGTTGTTGCCTTCACATTAATGATACCAATTCTTGCCGGTTACATTGCGTACGCAATTGCTGATCGCCCTGCACTTGCACCGGGCCTAATTGGTGGTTGGATTGCAAATAACGGTTCTTTCTATGGTGCTGAAGCCGGTACTGGTTTTATTGGCGCTATCATTGCGGGTTTACTTGTTGGTTACTTTGTTAAGTTTATTGCCAACATCAACTACCACAAGTTCATTCAACCTCTTGTGCCTATCGTAATTGCACCTATTACAGGTTCACTATTCATCGCGTCATTATTCATTTTTGTTATTGGTGCACCGATTGCTGATTTGATGGATTCACTAAACGTACTACTAACCAACATGAGCACAGGTAACGTTGTTCTACTTGGTATCGTTCTTGGTGGCATGGCAGGCTTTGATATGGGTGGTCCATTCAATAAAGTTGCCTTCCTATTCTCTGTCGGCATGATTGCGAGTGGTCAAACTCAATTCATGGGCGCGATGGCGTGTGCAATCCCTGTTGCTCCACTAGGTATGTCACTAGCAACGGTTATTGGTCGCAAATTCAATATCTTTGAAGAGTCTGAAATTGAAGCAGGTAAAGCCTCTGGTGCCATGGGCCTAGTGGGTATTTCTGAAGGTGCCATTCCATTTGCAGCACAAGATCCGATCTCTGTTATCCCTGCCAACATCCTTGGTTCTATGGTTGCCGCAGTAATGGCGTTCTCATTTGGCATTACAAACAGCGTTGCTCACGGCGGTCCTGTTGTTGCTCTACTTGGTGCAATGAATAAACCGGTATTAGCATTGGCTTGTATGGCAGCGGGCGCAACCGTAACCGCATTGGTTTGTGTTTCTATTAAAAAAGCTCGCCAAGCTAAATCGTTTTCTGTAGCGGCAGCCTAACCTTCCCTTTCTCCAGTGTTTTCTCTCTTGATTCAGTAAAACAAGATTTGAAACGCACTGGAGAAGTTTTCCATTGATGACATCGAGTGCATTATGAATAAATCAACTCAACAATTCTTTTACCCAATGACCAATGTAATTCAAGATTATGCATGGGGAAGTTTCACCTCTATCGAAGCTCTATTTGATATAAAAAACACCAGCAATAAGCCACAAGCTGAATTATGGATGGGCGCTCACCCAAATGGCTGCTCTACCGTTACCATTAATGGGCAACCAACCTTATTGTCTGAGCTGATCAATCAAGATCAAACCGCCTATTTATCTTCGTTAACGGCAGACCACTTTGGTGAGTTACCATATTTATTCAAAGTATTAGCGGCAGAAAAAGCATTATCAATTCAAGTTCACCCTAATAAACAACAGGCTATTGCTGGCTACGATAAGGAAGAACTATCAGGCGTTGCGCTTAATGCCTTTAATCGTAATTATAAAGACAGCAACCACAAACCAGAATTGGTATACGCGTTAACACCTTACAAAGCGATGAATGGTTTTAGAGAATATAACGAGATCATCAGCCTATTTAACCAGATGGCTCTGCCTTCTCTTGAAGAAATCATCACACGTTTTGAACAACAACCAAACTCACAAGGGCTAAAGTGCTTCTTTAAAGCGATTCTTTCATTAACTGATGAGGCAAAAGAGTCAGCATTAGCAGAGTTAGGTCACTTCGCCAGCAATAATAAACAGAGTGAACTATTTGCTTTAATTGATGATTTATCAATTCAGTACCCAAATGACATTGGCTTATTTACTCCATTAATTCTTAATGTCATTACTCTGCAGCCGGGTGAAGCCATGTACTTAAATGCGTGTACGCCTCATGCTTACATTAATGGAACTGGGCTAGAGATAATGGCGAACTCAGACAATGTGCTGCGCGCAGGGTTAACCCCAAAATTCATGGATATTGATGAGCTTATGGATTGCACAGAGTTTGTAAGCATTCCAGCAGACTCCTTGATTATGCAACCTAACATTATTAATGGAGGGATGAATTACCCTATCCCTGTGAGCGATTTTAAATTCTCAGTATTTGCACCCGCTGATGACCTACAATTAGAAACACACAGCGCAGAGATCTTGTTTGCGATTGATGGTGACATGACACTGAATCACTCAACAGGGGAAACGGTTAACGTACCTAAAGGGCATTCTATTTTTGTTCCAGCTTACGCGCACCAATACACATTAAAATCTAGCGGGAAAGTGGCAAGAGCGTATAACTAACGGTTAGATCTAAAGATAGAAATAAGCTGACTTAGCACTGTTGTTAAGTCAGCTTTTTTACTTATAACAGCTGGCACATGGCGTATAGAATCAACGCCTGTAACCCTTTTGGTTGTCTCGTATTTACCAAGCGTTGGCTAAACTCTTCAGATAACATATTACGAGTTAAATAGGTCGCGGCCATAATCATAGGCTTGCTTGGTTTTTCAGGCAGAACTAAGGCAATAATTAAGTTTACCTCTCCCATTTTTGATGCCCAATCCACCGAGTAATCACTGCGAATGATCGCAATTGTCGGTTTCTCAACATAAGGAGAAATAACATGAGGTAAGGCGATTTGTTTTGCCATTGCCGTTGATGAGCGCTCTTCTCGCTTTATCAAAGACAGCAACAATTCATCAGACTCTTGTGGGTAAATGAGCTGCGACAGGCCTTTTAAAATCTCAAATTTAGATAAGGTGGCTTGTGCCTTTACATAATGGAAATCAACTTCACAATTAGGGGTTAATTGCGGGCGGGTATTAATAATAGTTTCTGAGAAATCACACAGTTTATCAGAAGCAACAAAATCAAAGGTGGAAGCAAGCAAGTCAGTCAGAACAAAGTTAGCCCACTCAGCATCAATTCCTACCGTCACTAATTGGCAAAAATCTCCCGGTCTTAACCCTATTTTTAGCAAACCCAATGGACTCTCGGCATCGCTACTGAGGTTTTGAGTAATATTATCGATATATACAAGGCTCTGAAACTTTTTAGCAAGCCGAGTGAGTTGGCTCGCCACTTGAGGTGGCAAGCCTTGCTCTTTCACAAAGAAGGTAATGCGATAGTCGATAATTGTCGACATCATTATGAAAGGTGTTTTCTCAAAATAGTGTCTACATCTGTCAATATAGATTCAATACTGTATTGCTT
The DNA here is from genome assembly GCF_028765505.1 of Aliivibrio sp. A6. Lineage (NCBI taxonomy): Bacteria > Pseudomonadati > Pseudomonadota > Gammaproteobacteria > Vibrionales > Vibrionaceae > Aliivibrio > Aliivibrio sp. A6. The sequence continues at coordinate 42,991 of NZ_JARACR010000005.1, forward strand.
AGTATTAATGCCTAAAAAACGACTCTTATTTTCAATTTCGATATCTGATGCAATGATAACAAGATCTGCATTCACAATATCCACAGGTGTGAGTACTTCTTCGACACCCATTGCGCCTTGAGTTTCCACTTTGATTGACACTCCCAATTTCGCAGCCGCCTTTTTAAGCACATCAGCTGCCATGTAAGTGTGTGCAATTCCGGTTGGACACGCTGTTACTGCCACAATTTTCATGATTTACTCTTAACTGGTAAAAATTCAAATAACTCAATGTATTCACAAGATACTAATTTAAATAACAATACATTGGCTATTTCTCTCTCATTTATCATAAAGTGCTTTAGCATCAATTAATAAGGAGCAAACTCACACTTTACTGCAGAGGGTACAATAATCCAGTAAATGCCTTTTTTATCCAGTTATTAAAATCCAAAGATCCACTAACATGGCCAACAAATTATCGATAAAAAATGGAATCGTTATGAATATCACCTCTCTTATTGACATTAATGTTATCTGTTTAGACCTAAAATCAACGTCTAAAGAAAGCATTCTTGAAGAGATGGTTAATATATTAAACGATGCTGGAAAACTGTCGAATAAACAACAGTTTCTAAACGATGTGTGGGCGAGAGAAGCGATTGGGAATACGGGTTTTGAAGACGGTATTGCTATCCCTCACGCCAAAAGTACCGCTGTCATTACGCCCTCCGTCGCTATTGGTATTAGCCGCACAGGTATTGATTATGGTGCTGAGGATGGTTTTCCATCTGATGTCTTTTTTATGCTTGCATCGACAGATGGTGACGACAATCAACACATCGAAGTATTATCACAAATATCCATTCGATTAATTGAAGATGGTTTTACCGACAAGTTAAAAGCCGCGCAAAGTAAAGAAGAAGCTTTAGCCTTGTTTACTGATTCAATTCAACCAGAAGAAGCACTGACTTCAACGACCATAGCTGAACCACAAGCTGAAAAAAGTGAACTCTCTCGCGGCTTAGGTCGTGCTAAAGAACACTTACTCTTTGGTACCTCACACATGATCCCCTTTATTGTTGCCGGTGGGGTTTTACTCTCTTTATCTGTCATGATCTCAGGCCATGGCGCCGTACCCACAGAAGGGGTCTTGGCTGATATTGCGCAAATGGGCATTGCCGGATTAACCTTATTTACCGTGGTGCTTGGTGGCTATATCGCTTATTCCATTGCTGATAAACCGGGATTGGCTCCAGGAATGATTGGATCTTGGATCGCTGTTCAGCAATACAATACTGGATTTTTAGGGGCGATCATCATTGGTTTTTTTGCAGGGTTTGTCGTTCGTACATTAAAGCAAATTAAGCTGCCAGAAAGCATGACCTCGCTTGGATCTATTTTTATCTATCCGCTTATCGGCACCTTCATCACTTGTGCGGCTGTCATGTGGGTTATTGGCGCACCAATCGCTAATACAATGACGCTGCTAAATGAATGGCTTGCAAGTATGGCAGGTTCAGGAAAAGTGGTTTTAGGCGCTATTCTTGGCGCAATGGCGGCCTTTGATATGGGAGGGCCAATCAATAAAGTTGCTACCTTATTTGCTCAAACTCAAGTGAATACGCAACCTTGGTTAATGGGCGGTGTCGGCATTGCGATTTGTACCCCACCATTAGGCATGGCGTTAGCGACCTTCTTATCCCCTAAAAAATTCAAACGAGAAGAGCGTGAAGCAGGTAAAGCGGCAGGTATTATGGGAATGATTGGGATCACTGAGGGCGCAATTCCATTTGCAGCGGCCGATCCTGCTCGTGTTATCCCAGCCATTGTTGCCGGCGGTATTGTGGGCAACGTTACTGGATTTTTGTTCAACGTATTAAATCATGCGCCATGGGGCGGCTGGATTGTATTACCCGTTGTTGATGGGAAATTTGGTTATGTGGTTGGTACGCTACTGGGTGCATTAACCACGGCACTCATTGTTATTTCATTGAAGAAAAATGCCGTTGAAGATGAGGATAAAGAGATCCGTGAACTTATCTTAACTGCCGTCAAAAATGAAGGCGAAGCTGATGTATTAGCAGTGACAGCCTGCCCATCAGGAGTGGCTCATACCTTCCTTGCTGCCAAGAGTTTAGAAAAAGCCGCACAACGATTAGGCATTAAAATAAAGGTAGAAACTCAAGGGGCCGATGGCATTAATAACCGCATTACCCCATTAGATATTAAGAACGCTAAATTGATTATTTTTGCTCATGATGTAGCAATAAAAGAACCGCTTAGATTTGCAGGAAAACGTACTCTAGATATCAGCACTAAAGAAGCAATGTATAATGGGGAGGCACTACTTAAATCACATAAAATTAATTCCACATCCAGACGTTTTTCACATTCATAAAAAAGTAATTTCACAATAGATAAAAAGCCAGCTTATCTCCTAAGCTGGCAATTTGCATCCCATAACCATAATCACAATTTAACAAAATTGATCTAGTCTATTACTAAGGACTAATTATTTATCGCCACACGCTTTGGCATTGCTTTACTGAAGGCTTTATTAACAAAAATAGTAATAAATACAGGAAGCAACCAAGAAGTATGAGAAGCATACAAGGGTAACCATTGCTCACAAAACGCGTTCATGCCCTCTGGTAATTTATCCAAAATATGCAGCGCATCAATCGTACCAAACAGAGCAGCGATACATACTACCGTAGTGTGGCTCATTGAAATCGCAGGTTTGTCTGTGCTTGTTTTCTCTGGCATCAAGATCATCGCAATGATAAGCGCAATCGCAATCGGACATAAGATCAGAATGGCAGGCAAGCTCACCTCTATGATCGTCTCTAATCCTACGTTTGAAATGATCGCTGTTAATACCATAATAACGGTAGCACTTACTTTAAACGTGATGCCATAAGTATTTTTATAGTACTCAGAGTTCGCATTGGTTAAGCCGATCGTAGTCGTTAAACACGCCATTAAGGTAATGGCTGCCAATAGAAGTTGACCTAATACCCCAAACTCCCCTGCGGCATAACGCGTTAAGATCTCGCCACCATTACTGGCACTTGGTGCAATCTCAGACGAGGTTGAGCCTAAATAGCCCATTGCTAAGTAACATAATGACATTAATACAGAGTAAATAACGGCAATGCGTAACGTGTAGTAAGAAATGGCTTTTTTACTCTCAACACCTTTGCTACGAATAGTTTGTATAATCACCCAACCGAAGGCTACCGCTGCGATGGCATCCAATGTCATATAACCTTGAATCAACCCATTTACCGCAGGCGCTTGCTCATAAATCTCAATAGCTTGGCTTGGAGAGCCTAATGGATTTAATAATGCAGCGACCACCAATATAGTTAACATGCCAATTAACGCGGGTGTCATGATTTTACCAATGTAATCCACTAATTTACCCGGTTTTAATGCTAACCATAACGTCAGAGCACAGAATAAAGCAGAGAACACCATTAACCCATTACCTGAATAGAAAGGCTTAATGCCCATTTCATAAGCAACGGTAACAGCACGAGGCAATACAAACGCAGGACCTAATGTGGTTAATACCAAGAACCAGAATGAACGGTCCATCCACTTTGGTAAGGCTGATGTCAGCTTATCCGCAGAAGATAAACGCCCTAACACGACCAAAGTAATAGCAGGAAGACCAACAGCAGTTAATAGAAAGCCACCAATCGCGATAAGCCAATGCTCACCCGCTTGCTGTGCCATCAAGGGTGGATAGATTAAGTTACCTGCACCAAGAAAGAGTGCAAATGTCATAAAGCCGATAGCGGCGAGATCTCTTCTGTTCAAACGACATACCTTTTATAAAATGAAACAGGGTGTCAATTTGGCTAGAAGATGATAAAGAAAGGGTCTTAGTTATCCGCCAGCCTAACTGACGAATAACACAATCGTCAGTATCAGTTAATGACAACGACGACAGAGACAAGTGCATAAGCATGATGCTTAGAAGCAGTCAGTAAAGCTGCTTGATGTTTTTTGATGCCTGTAGACATAACTTACACACTCTAGAAAAAATAATTGTCCTTAAGCTAAAGGAATTACCGAGGATTGTAAAGCCTAATTATAACTTTGTTAATTATCACTCTAAAATCAGACGTGCCTCTAACATTTGTGGCTCACTAGCTGCAGGTTCTAAAGATGGATTACGAGGATATTGTTCACCGTTAAACTTCATTAAAACCAACCCTGAACCACGCGACCACACGATTAAGTCTTTCCATCCATTAGTTTCGGTTTTAGCCACACTAATTGGAGTGCTCGTTACGGATGATTTGGATATCAATTGATAGCTATCACCCAGATTTTCAAAAATCATAAGCGTGCAACCACCAGAGCCACACCATTGCATTCCTTTAAGAAAAACCACGGCATCCTCTAAACCATCACCGTTTAGATCTGCGTATCCGGTAGAGAATACTGGCTCATTTTCTTGGGTAGCTTCAGAGACTGATTGCTGTAAATCAGGTTTTAGATCTGCTTGATTGCTGCACCCAAAAATCACAAAAGACAGGCACAATATTAAATATCTCATGTTTTATCCTCTTAAATTACACTCCCATATTATCTGAAGTTGTTTTACATGAGTTAAATTGTTTCGGCAACAGTTTACGTCTAAACAATACGATTGCGACGGTCTAAATTATGCTTATATTGACGCCATAAAATAAAAAACACCCGACAACCAGAATTACCGAGTGTAGTTATTATCTTGGTGTTTTTGTTCTGTGTAATTTATTCGTACACACGCCCATTGTGTTTTAACCACCCATGAGCATGCCTATTACGTGGGTCTTTATGAGTCCAATGAATTACCCCACCTTTCTTATTCCACTCATATTCACCATAAAACTGAACGGTATCACCAACATTCAAGTTCGGTATTCTAGGTGCTAAATCAATATTATGAGCAACCAGTAATGTTTGCTGATTATTAAGTTTTAGTAGAAATCTTTGATGCCTAGACCCTTTATTATCATCTGGTAAAATATGAACAACTTTCCCTTGCCCCTTAATTTGAAGATCACTTTGATGATTTTCAAATGCTTTCTTAAGTTGATAATCATTAGCTTGTGCATTAAATGAAATAATGCCGAATACAGCAACCAAAAGAACGATAAAACGTTTCATTTACCTATGAACCTCTATTTTAACATCACAATGTAAATACATATTTATTATCCAAATATACTTGAATTTGGCATATAAAAATGAGAAACACCCGACAACCTGAGCTGCCGAGTGTAGTTATTATCTTGGTGTATTTGTTATATTTTTTTGCCTGAAAATAGCGCAACACATCCTACAACTTCCACTTTTACATCAGTAAAGTGTTCGTTTAACGATGACAGCAATGAGTCTAGATCATCGTTGTTATTGCTAAAGATCCCTTTCTTATTGTAAACACCCATCAATTTTTTAGCGAAAAAGTTTAGTTTTGTTCCCTTACCTAAAATGGTACTACCGAACAATACACCGCCATCGTTAAGATGATCCTTTAGATGCTTAAACATAATGCCTTTATCCATTAAGTTTCCAGGCAAGCAATGAAGTAAATAATTAACACTAATTGAATCAAATTTATCGATATTCAATTCAAGAGGCTCAAGCACATCCCCGCAGTAGACTTCCGGTTGGAAATAATTAATGGCTTTTGACGTTGTATCAAGACTGTTTTGATTCAAGTCCAGTAAAGCAATACGTTTTGTTGATTGAGGCAGATAATTCTTGAGGTAATAACCAGAGCCAACACCTACATCTAAGTGGTTAGATGAAACTAACATTGAAAACTGCTCGCTAATAAATCTGGTTGGGCATTTCCAAAAGTAGTTATTTGAAACTCCTAAAACCCAGAAATCATATATTGAGAGTACTTTCTTCGAGTAAACAGCTTGTCCAGCAACTGTGGATTCTTTATTCATTTTTAATTTCATATAGTTATAAATTATTAGCCGTCAATTTATACTAAAAAATAAAGATAACAAATCTTACCAGAGATAAAAAACTGGAGCCCATCTTAAAGCTGTATACTCAAAGAAACTTAGAACGCGAGTGTAGTAAATTGTATTGATGCGATTGTTAAACGCAGCCAAAAAACAATGCAGGACTGATATTATATTTAGATGAAATAGCTTGAATATGCTCTTTCGTCAGCTTACGAGAACCATTAAGGATCATTGAAACCAAACTTTTACCACCAATGACATCTTTTAGGTCATCAGCTTTAAGTTGATACTGATCCATTAATACACGCAGTGTTGTCACTCCATCATCTAAATTCTCAATACGAGCATTAAACTCTGCAAATTCATCGGCACTCTCTTCCCAACGTTCGATAGATACTTCCAAAACCTCAATTAATGGCTTGTAAATATCGTATTCTTCAATAAGCTCTTCCATTAACTCCAAGGCTTCAGCATATTCTTCTTCTGTTGAAATATGACCAACAAAACTAGCCATTGAAAATAATTGTAATGCTGTTGATTTAACTTGATTAAAATTTTTCATTTCGACTCCTTTGCATATTTGGCGCATAACTTGTCATATTCTGCATGAGGAACAATATGCTTAACAAACATTCTATTATCTCGAAATTCGATAAAAGTCATTAATCGTAAATTATTCCCACCGATGTCCAGAACATACCATTTATCTTTATACTTAAAGTTATCTAAGCTTGGGTAAACATTTTTCATATCCAGTGGATTTGAAAAGTTATTATTTTTTAATGATTTATATAGCGCATCAATTGCCACAGCATCATTTGGATATTTTTTTGCTGCATCACTAAATGGTTTTCTTGATATTACGTGCATAAACGCCTCTAAGTTCACTATATGTGAATATAGCACCTACAAACCAAGTTCACAAGATGTGAATTTATAAAGAAGAGTTTAACGCTGGCATAACACGTTTACTACGACATAGACTTTGCTGAATTTTAACGCCTTAATCACTAAAACTAAAGGCAAACCTACAACGCCGAATGTAGTAAATCGTGTTGATTGCTTTGTTAAGCGGTATATCCACGAAATTTCAATGCTCTTTCTACTATTTTTTTATTATAAGTCAAAGTTACTTCATCTGTAGATAAATCCAAAAACTTGTTAGCTTCAAAAATATCATTAAAATAACCGACATTCCTCATATGAAATAATACTAACTCTTTAAAATAGAACTGAATTTGAAAACCATGATCTTTTGCTTTATTACTCTCCTCACCTGAATGTACGTTTCTATTTCGATACTCTCTCAAGTGTTCTAATATTTGCTTGTGATATTCATGCTCATGAAACAAAAATGCACACCTTCTAGTTACTGAATCACAATTACTTTCATTTGGTGCAGCTATGCTTTCAAGGGCACTCCAAGCTCTCATTACTGCTACATTTTGGTCTTTTTCATCAAATGCACGTACATACCGAAGAAGGCCATCAATTATTATTGACTTATATTGCTTATTTAATTTATTTAAATGATTAATTATAAATTTAACGTTTTTTACTGTAATCGATATTTGATCACAATAATAAGGCATAGCTGACGAATAGCTAGGATCAAACCAGAAAACATCAGGAAAAATCTCACCAATTTCATTATGAATAGTATGAAATTCTCCAGACCTAATTTTATTAATAGGTTGCCATTCATTACCTAAAAATTCCGATTTACTATTCGAAAATAAATTAAACATACTTCGCAATAGATCTAAAGCTCTTAGGGCTTTTTTTGCTGCCATGTATTCTGACTTGGCTTTTAATTCAACAACAACTTTTGTGTAACCTATAGATTCAGATTCTTTACATTTCTTCTTTGATTCTATTAATTCTTTTCTACCTTTAAACTTTCGTGGGAATGAAGATTTATAAAACCGAATAACACAGTTATTTAATTCTAATGAACGAATTCCTATTTCTTCTACAGATAAGGACGTAAGAAGAAAATATGTTTCATCTCTTTTTTCCAATGCTTCCTTAATATTCTTATTAATTAAATCAATAAAATTATTTTGTTCAATAGGTGTACTTTTTGCCGCTTCCCAGAATGCTTTTGTTAAAATAAGTTCTTTATCTAAATCATTACAAATAGATGGAAAGTCAATCATTGTTTCTAAAGCAACTTTTGCCCCCCTATGTTCAAACCCAGTAAATGTAACCTTTCCATCGACAACTGTTTTAAGATTATCAATTTTCTCAAAAATAACTTTTGGTTTTAAGTTTTTATTTTTTTTCCACGTTGCTTTCAAATTAAACTCCTACCGCTTAACATTTAAATACATCCCCCTCTTCCCCTATACCCAACAAACAAAGCGGATATAACCAATAACCAGAAAGTGGTTCGTATTTCTATGCCACATAGCATACCAGAACGCTGTCTTATTTCGTTATACTTTCTTTATAAATCCAACAAAAAAAACGCCAAGCAGTTTATGTCTACTTAGCGCTTAATTTATTGATAGTTCTGTAATTAATTTAGTACATAGATTGCACAAACTAACGTTTATAGTACTGGTTTAAAAGCTCGAGTTTGGTTGTTGTAAAAACTCAATTTCTTCATCGGTTGATGCTCGCCCCAAAATGGCATTTCGATGTGGGTAGCGGCCAAAACGGTCAATGATCTCTTTATGTTTATGCTCAAACTCTAAGTTGTATGGATTACCGAGCTTTTCATATAACTTTACCGCCTCAATATGAATCGCCTGAGATTCACTGTGCATAAATGGCAGATACATAAAACCACGCTCAGTTTGAGATAACTCAGCATCAAAGCCTTTTGATATCGCAAATTGGGCAAGCGCCAAGCCAAGAGGATCATTCGCAAATGAGTCAGGCGTATCACGATAAATATTACGAGAGAACTGATCAATCAGGATAATTTCAGCAAGACTTCCCAATGCCGTTGTACGCCATTCAGAGAGTTCACCTGCTTTTGCTTGTTGATGCAATGAGCTAAAACGGACCTTAATGATTGCATCTAACGCTTCGTCTTTTTGCCACCACTGCGGCGGTTCAAGCTCGTTAAACCAGAAACTTATGACTTCTTGATACATATTATTCTCCTTTTATGCTCATACTTGTATATCAACATAGCACGTAATTCAGATCTATATAATTTGCACCCTCTATATCTATAAAAAACGCCATCACAAAGGATGGCGTTATTTTATTGGTTATCAAACTAGATGATTACTTCTCTTTTGATTTATTTTTGTTTCTCTCTAGCTTGCCTTCCCAATACGTTGCTCCTTTAATGCCCAATTTTACTGGATCAAACGTGTAGTTGGTGACACCGCGTTTTTGCTGATCTTCATAATCTTTTAGCGCTTTTAGTGCTGGCTTAGACATAAAGAAGATGATCAAAATACCGACAATGTTTAACCACGCCATTAAACCAACACCAACATCACCCATTGCCCACGCAAGGTTGGCGGTTTTAATGGTGCCGTAGAACACCGCTGACATTAGAACTACTTTAAGAATAAACATCATGCCATCGATTTTTAGAGTTCGACGGATATAAGCAATATTTGTCTCTGCAATGTAGTAGTAAGCAAGAATGGTAGTAAAAGCAAAGAAGAACAGTGCAAAAGCAATGAAGATTTTACCAATGCCCGGCAGTGTGCTTTCAATCGCCATTTGCGTAAACATTGGGCCATTAGCGCCAACGGTTGCTGCAAGGTTCTGTACTAAGAACACCTCTTCACCACTGCCATGAACGTTATAAGCACCTGTGATAAGGATCATAAACGCGGTAGCAGAACAAACCAGTAACGTATCAATGTAGATAGAGAACGATTGAACTAAACCTTGTTGTGCTGGGTGATCAACACTTGCTGCTGCCGCGGCATGAGGACCCGTACCTTGACCTGCTTCGTTTGAGTAAACACCACGCTTTACACCCCAACCAATTGCAGCACCAAAGCCTGCCATAGGTGTGAATGCATCGCCGATGATCATACTAAAGATAGTAGGTACTTCTGAGATATTAAGTAGGATAATAACGAATGCAAGAATGATGTATGCCAATGCCATAAACGGCACCACAATTTGAGTAAAGTGAGCAATTCGTTTAACACCACCAAAGATGATAAAGCCAAGGATGATAGAAATCACTGAACCCGTTAAGATCTTCGCAAAACTAAATACGCCTAAGCCAGTATCAATCATGCCGCCAGTACCAAACGCGGTTTCTACTGCATTACCTATACTGTTTGATTGCACACCTGGAAGTAACACACCACAAGCAAAGATAGTCGCAATGGCAAAGATCCACGCGTACCATTTTTGACCCATCGCCTTTTCAATATAATAAGCCGGACCACCACGGAACTGGCCTTCGTCTTCTTCTTTATAGATTTGCGCTAAGGTTGATTCAGCATAAGCGGTTGCTGCCCCTAAGAAAGCCACGACCCACATCCAAAAGACGGCTCCCGGACCACCAAAACCAATGGCTGCCGCAACCCCTGCAATGTTACCCGTACCGACACGACCAGACAGTGATACTGCCAACGCTTGGAATGAGCTGATCCCCTTACTTGATTCTTTGTTTGATACCAGCAAACGACACATTTCTTTAAAGTGACGAACTTGCACAAAGCGAGTTTGTATAGAATAAAACAAACCTGAGCCCAAGCAGAGATAAATCAATACTGGGCTCCAAATTATGCCATTGAGAAAATCAACGATACCTTGCATATAAAATCCTTTTTAGTTTATGGACTGATTTTTTATTTAACCAACCATACAGTAAGATTTAACAACAAGTTAACAACAACCTTTCTGAAAGATAGAAAAGTGTGAATCAAAGCACTATATTTCAATTTTCATTGACAGGTACAATACAAAGAACCAACAAGATAAAAAATAACAATGCTTTGTGTTGGTATTGAAGAATCGCTTTATTTTATCCAATTAGACAATTTTAACGCCAGCAGGCATCAATCGCTCTGGAGTTAATAATACGCTTTCGCTTTCATCTTCTGTTTCTGCACATAGCAACATGCACTCTGAGGTTTCACCGCGCATTTTTGCTTTTGCTAAGTTACACAGCACAACCACTTGCTTACCCAAAAGCTCGTCTTCAGTGTAATAAGGGACAAGACTCGTAACGGTTTGAAGGCTCTGCTCTCCTACATTGATTTGAACAATGTAAAGTTTGTCTGCATTTTCATGACGTTTAACGTCTGTGATTTTACCAACACGAATATCTAATTTTGCGAAATCACCGTATGCAATTGTTTCCATTTTACTTTATCCTTAGCTCTAAGTTAGTGTTAACGTTTACATTATCAACAATACGCTATGGAACAAGTAAACAGCAATTAAATATTTACTAAAACTTTAACTCGATCAACTATTTTATCTCGACCACATCACAGGATTGAACTTAATTATGGCAACCATTAAAGACGTTGCAAAAGAAGCAGGGGTATCGGTTGCCACGGTTTCTAGAGTGGTAAATAAATCACCAAAAGCAAGCAAAGCAGCTATCGAATCGGTTAATGCGGCGATGCAAAAACTGGGATATCGCCCAAACGCAAACGCTCGAGCATTGGTCAGTAAGAGTACCAATACGATTGGCGTAATGGTGGGTGATGTGTCTGACCCATTTTTTGGATCACTGCTTAAAGCCGTTGATACCGTTGCTCAAGCGCATCAAAAACACTTACTGATTGGCAATGGCTATCACGATGCGACCACAGAGAAAGAAGCTATCGATCTTTTAATTAATAACCGTTGTGAGTCTCTGGTGATCCACTCAAAAGGGTTAAGTGATCAAGAGCTGCTGCAATTTGCGAAAGAAGTCCCAGGACTGGTTATTATTAATCGCCATATCCCTGAAATAGCCGACCGTTGTATCTCGTTAGATAACCAACACGGTGCAAACTTAGCGACAGAGCATTTAATAGCTCAAGGCCATACGAAAATTGCTTATATTAATTCTGAACATGATATTGATGATAGCCATCACCGTAAAGCCGGCTATCAGCAAGCATTGCACGCTCATGGGATCAATTTTAATGAAAAGTATTGCGCCGAAGCACAGCCAACGGATGAAGGCGGTGAGCAAGCAATGATTGACCTATTATCTCGTAATTTACCTATTACGGCGGTGGTTTGCTATAACGATTATATGGCCGCAGGGGCGTTATCCGCGCTTGAGAAACAAGAGATTGCGGTTCCTAAAGACATCTCTTTAATGGGGTTTGATAATGGTTTAATTGCTAAATATTTACATCCAAAGCTCAGTACAATTGATTACCCTATCCAAACCATGGCAAAACAAGCGGCTGAACTTTCATTAGCACTAGTGTCTGGTAATTCAAGCATGACTAAAGGCACCATTTTCCAAGCGTCTTTAATTGAGCGTTCGTCGGTAATAAAGCAAGAGAGCCCTGATTCTTAATCTCGATCCCTTTCCAATCAACTTACTGTGATTACTTAATCATATGTAATCGCAGTAAGTTGCTTATGTATACGCTTCCAACTTTTCTAACATCAACTCTTTCTTGAACGGTTTTGCTACGTAATCATCCATGCCAGATTGATAACACTTATCGATATCTTCAACAAATACGCTGGCGGTTAAGGCAATGATTGGCAAACGTGCAACCATTTGCTCTTGCTCCCACGCTCTTATTGCTTCTGTTGCAGCAAATCCATCCATCACTGGCATCATACAATCCATTAATATTAGTGAATATACTGTGGTTTTCGCTGTCACCATATTCACGGCTTCTTGGCCATCATTGGCTAAATCGACATTAAACCCTTCTTTTTTCAATAGTAAAGAAGCCACTTTTTGATTCACTAAATTATCTTCAACAATCAGAATGGTTTTGGTTTCTGCATTTTCCTCTTGAGTGCTCATAGGCACATCATCAAGACAGTCGAGAGGTAATACCACTTCATGCTTGTTCTTATTTGATTTTAGAGCCTGATTTATTGCATTACAGAAACGATTACCTAACAGAGGGTAAATCACGAGCCCATCAATAGTATGATTAAAATCGGCTTTTTCATCTCCGTGTTTTCGACAAATAACCAATCCCGGTTTCTGAGATAAGGCATTAATTCTATTGATATCGTTATGCGTTAGAACCAATGAATGCTGACAATATATAATCACATCATAATTTAATGCTTGAGATTCAAGCTCATCACTATTCTCACGTATTGTCGTCGACAGGCCTAGCTGATTACATTCCGTATTTAATTGAGACGCATACGCTTTATTGTTGCTAATGATTAAACACTGAGTTCCGTTGTATTTAGTAACTTTTGACGCGGCTGATCCCAGAACGTCAACATCCAGCATAAAATAAAATTTACTACCAAAGTCTTTTTGTGAATCTACCTTAATCTCACCGCCAAGTAATTTCACTAACTGGTGGCAAATTGCAAGCCCTAGCCCGGTACCACCAAACTGACGAGTAATTGAGCTATCTTCTTGAGTAAATGGTTCAAATATCTGCTGGAGTTTATCTTTATGAATACCGATGCCAGTATCTTTTACCGAGAAGAGTAATTTACCTCTAGTCTTCGTTTCTTCTTCATAATTGATTGATAAAATAACCGCCCCATTTTGAGTAAACTTAACGGCATTAGACATTAAATTCATCAATACTTGGCGTAAGCGGTGCTCATCTAGCATTACCGTATCTGGAAGGTTTGGAGCCAGTTCTATTTGCAAAGCCAGCCCTTTATCAGAGGCTTTACTTAATACGACGGTTAATGTGTCGTAAGCGACTTCTGCCACATGAGATTGCTGTGGCACTAACACAAGATTACCTGATTCTATTTTAGATAAATCAAGAATGTCATTGATAAGTAAGAGCAACGCCTGAGAAGACGTTTCTATGGTACTCAAATATTCGGATTGAACTGGGTTTAGATCCGTTTCGGCTAAAATATCAGACATACCTATGATGCCGTTTAGCGGTGTTCGGATCTCATGAGACATGTTCGCTAAGAAAGAGCTTTTGGCTTTAGTGGATGATTCCGCTTTAACTTTCTCGATTTCAAGAGATTCTGTTTTCTTATTAAATGACGAGATCAAAGCCCCTATCTCGTCATTGTATTCGTAATTGATGTCTATTTTTTTGTTAGACGCACTCTCATCAATTTGCTTTGAAATCAATGCAATAGGATTAATCAAACTTCGGTTAATAAAGTAATAAGCTATAATTACACACAATAATAAAATAGGAACTATCCCTAATTCTATATTGATAATTTGAGCGTAGATTTCATCTGACACGGTTCGATAAGAATTAATTACTTTTATCTGCCAGTTAAAGGCTTCCATCTGATGCGTCACAACATACATGTCTTCTTGTGCATTAAACTTATAATCCGCAATCATGGTGTCGCCATTGTTAATGACGATGCCTAATTTATTCTTTTCTGCTTGCGCTTCAATGACACTGATTAGCCCTTTTAAAGAAATGTCTATGGTTGCCACCCCAACGAACTGCCCTTGATTAAAATAGGGTTGAGAAGCTGTGATCATTTTTTGTTTCGTGAAGGGGTCAATATAAACATCAGACCATGAAATATGATTAGTGCTATTTTCATGGGCTACAGAGACATACCAAGACTCGTTTTGATAAGGCGATTCACTTGGAATGTTGTAATCATTGATCAGTGCAATTTTGCCCTCTTCATCACGAGAAAAAAACAAACTAGCGAGAGTCTTAGATGGGATAAAAGTGTTTGGCTCTGGCCATATACCACCACTAATAATAATGTCATCGCTTTCTTTGAGAACGGAAGAAAGCATGTTTTGAATGTTCTCTGGCGTATTGCCACTAACAGCAACACCTACCAACGCATGCAATGTAGAAAGGGAATGATTCAGGGGTGCATCTATTTCTCGTGACAGAAGCTGAGTTCTTAAATCAAGATTATTCTCTAAGTTTGTACGAATAGGAGATTGGACAACATAATAAGTAACACTACCGATAATAGTAATTAAGAAACAAACGTAGCATCCCAATGCTAGCATGCTTTTTTTCTTGAGAGACATGTTATTCGCCATACAGAACCTAGCCACTTATCTTCTTGATTTATTAATTAACTATAATCAGCATAGGTAGATTTAGCTGAGAAGTCATATTAATTTATGATCTACTCCGCATTAATTTCTAAAACAAAAAATCCCTAACCAATGAATGAGTAGGGATTCTATTATTATGCTACTAGCCACACGCTATCTAGACGATAAATTGATAACGTGTCTCATGCTGATAGGTATCACTCGGTGACAGAATAGTGCTTGGCTGAGGCCATTCAGGGTGATTTGGCGCATCTGGCAAGAATTGCGTTTCTAATGCCACGCCTGAATAGTCTTGATATTCACCATCAATACGATTTGGTGTGCCTGCTAACCAGTTTCCAGTATATAACTGCATCGCTGGTTTAGTGGTAACTACGTGCATTGTAACTAAGCTATCAGGAGAGGTTAGGCTTGCTGCGCACTCCCCTTTTGCACACGCTTTATCTAGCACAAATGAGTGGTCATAACCTTTGGCGCTATCTTGGTCTTTGTCTAGCATAAAATCTTGTGAGATCACTTTAGGATCGGTGAAATCGAAGTTGGTGTCTTTTACTTTTTTCCATGCGCCTTTTGGAATGCCTACATCAGTCGTTGGTACGTACTCATTAGCATTAACGCTTAAGATATGATCTAAACTCAGATGTTCAGTATCTGCACCAAGTAAATTGAAATAAGCATGATTGGTCAAATTAACCGGGGTTGATTTAGTCGTTTGTCCGTTATAACTGATCACGATTTGATTATCATCAGTCAATTGGTAGGTAACAAAAACCGTTAGCTCCCCCGGAAAACCTTGGTCGCCATCAGGTGAAATTAAGCTAAATTCAATGCTGTTTGTCGTTTCTTTTACGACTGACCAACGTCGCTTATCAAACCCTTCTGTACCACCGTGTAAAGTATTGCCTGCTTGGTTAGTATCCACTTGGTATTTAGTGCCATCAATTTTAAACTGACCATCCGCAATTCGATTGGCATAGCGACCTACAGTAACACCCATATAACTTGCTTGCTTTTTAAAACCAGCCATTGTTGATTGACCCAGCAAGACTTCACGTAGTTTACCTTTTACTGGCACTTTGCAACTTAACCACGTCGCACCAATATCCATAAACACAGCGCGCATTCCATGTTGATTTTTGAGTTCGAATAACTGAGCAAGGCGACCATCGCTGGCCGCCTCCTGTGTCATGGTTTCGAACAATGTTGATTGTTCTGTCATGTGTATTCCTTACAGCACTTCTACTAAACCTGCACCATTTTTTGCTTGGCACACATAAATTGATTCTTTTAGGCCTGTTGCCGCTTCATACAGTTCTTCAACCGCCGCTTTAACTTCATCCACTAATACTGGCGGAACCAAAGCCACGATACAGCCACCAAAACCACCACCTGTCATACGAACGCCGCCTTCTGTACCAATCACGTTTTTAACGATATCAACCAAGGTATCGACTTCTTTTACTGTGATTTCAAAATCATCACGCATTGAGGCATGAGATTCAGCCATAAGAACAGCCATGCGTTTCATATCCCCTGACGCTAACACTTTTGCGGCTTCTTCGGTACGATCATTTTCTGTAATCACGTGACGCGCACGTTTTGCGACCATTTCATCCAATTCATGTGCTTTTGCGTTAAACTCCTCAATGCTTACATCACGCAGTGCTTTTACACCAAAGATGCGTGCGGCTTCTTCACATTGTTCACGGCGAGTGTTGTATTCTGAATCAACCAAGCCACGTTTTTTGTTTGAGTTAATAATCACTACTGACATGTTTTCTGGCATGGATACCGCAGTGGTTTCTAATGAACGGCAATCTAATAACATTGCGTGGTTTGCGTTGCCTTCTGCTGAGATCATTTGGTCCATAATGCCGCAGTTACAACCAACAAATTCGTTCTCTGCTTGCTGACCATTTAGCGCGATTTCTGCTTGGCTGATGTTTAAGCTATACAGCTCTTTAAAGGTTTGTCCGATAACCACTTCTAATGCAGCTGATGAGCTAAGACCTGCACCTTGAGGAACATTACCTGAGACTGAAATATCTGCGCCTTTGAATTCAAAACCACGACCAATTAAACATTTCACTACGCCACGAATGTAGTTTGCCCACATTTTGTTTTCTTGGAATGTGATCTCTTGAGTAATATCAAACTCGTCGGTTTCATTGCCATAATCTACCGATACGACACGAACGATGTTGTCATCACGCTTTGCAGCTGCAACGACCGTTTGGTAATTAATCGCACAAGGTAATACGAAACCGTCGTTATAGTCGGTATGTTCACCAATTAAGTTCACACGGCCCGGCGCTTGAACAATATGTGTTGGAGCGTAAGAAAGTACTGAGTTGAATGCGTCTTTTACGTTTTTAATTAAGTTTGTCATGGCTATTTCCAAATTTTAGAGTTGTTATCTTTGTTATTTCAAAGATGTCTTCAAATATTTTTATTAATTAGAATTCAGATCGGTCGCAAGCTCCCTTGCAGAGTTCAGAATCATTGTTTGTGAGTGTTATATCATCACAAGCACTTCTGAACTCTTTAAGCGGAGCGATCTGCTCTTTTAAAGATCTTTATAATGCACATCGCTCACATCACGCAGTTTTTGCGCGGCTTGCTCAGCGGTTAAATCTCGTTGGCTTTCGGCTAACATTTCGTAGCCCACCATAAACTTACGTACCGATGCAGAGCGAAGCAGTGGCGGATAAAACAGTGCGTGTAATTGCCAATGATCAACGCCTGTGCCCTCTTCAAAGAAAGGCGCATAATGCCAACCCATTGAGTATGGGAATGAGCACTGGAACAAATTGTCGTAACGGCTGGTTAGTTTTTTGATTGCTAACGCCAAATCATCACGTTGCTCGTCCGTTAATTCACTCATGCGGCGAATGTGTGTTTTTGGTAATAGCATGGTTTCAAACGGCCATGCTGCCCAATAAGGGACTACTGCAATCCAATGTTCCGTTTCTACTACCGTACGTTCTCCATCTTTTAGTTCTGATTCAACATAATCAACTAACAAGTTTGAACCGTGTTCTTGGTAATATTCTTTAAGATGTTTTTCTTTGCGCTCAATCTCATTGGGTAGGAAACTGTTTGCCCAGATTTGACCGTGTGGATGCGGTTGAGAACACCCCATTGTCTCGCCTTTGTTCTCAAACGCTTGAACCCAAACGTACTCTTTACCTAGCTCTTCAATTTGATCGTTCCATGTATCAATCACATTACGAATTTGACCAACTGGCAGCTCTGGTAAGGTTTTGCTGTGATCTGGCGAGAAGCAAATCACTCGGCTTAATCCTCGAACCCCTTGTGTTTTAAATAACGGATTTGTTGATTGTGGCGCTTCTGGTGAATCCGTCATTAGTGCGGCAAAGTCATTACTGAATACGTAAGTGCCTTTGTAATCTGGATTGGTGTCACCAGAGATACGATCATTGGTTGGGCATAAGAAACAGCCTTTGTCGTATTGTGGTAATTCAGCCGTTGATGGTTTTTCATCTTGACCACTCCACGGACGTTTCGCACGATGTGGTGAGACTAAAATCCACTGACCCGTTAATGGGTTATAACGACGATGCGGATGATCTACTGGGTTAAACTCAACATTTGACATAATTTTTATACTCAATTCTTTTTAATAAAATACAGATGAACCCAGATACTTATATTTGTCGCTCTAACCATGCTCTTCTCTAAATTCTTTCAAAGAGCTTGCGACTGACCTGAATTCTGAACTCTTAATCTTTTAGCTCTCAATAACCCTTTGGATTATTCGACTGCCAGCGCCATGTATCCGCACTCATTTCCATCACATTACGAGTCGCTTTCCAGCCTAATTCTTTCTCTGCTTTTTCAGTGCTTGCCCAACATTCAGCAATATCACCCGCACGACGTGGACATAAGGTATAAGGAACCGGCTTACCTGAAGCTTCAGCAAATGCCTCAACCATTTCTAAAACACTTGAGCCTTTACCTGTGCCTAAGTTGTAAATATGAAGGCCTGATTTTTCACCCACCGCTTTTAATGCGGCGATGTGCCCATCAGCTAAATCCATCACATGAATGTAATCACGAACGCCTGTTCCATCTGGTGTCGGATAATCATTACCAAATACAGACAGTGATTCACGACGGCCCACCGCAACTTGTGCGATAAATGGCATTAAATTATTTGGGATACCTTGAGGGTCTTCCCCCATAGTGCCTGATGGATGCGCGCCGACTGGGTTGAAATAGCGAAGTAAGGTAATGCTCCAATCGTTCTCTGCATCAAACAGATCAGAGAAACACTCTTCAACCATGTATTTACTGCGACCATAAGGATTTGTGGTTGCGCCAGTTGGTGAGTTCTCAGTAATAGGAACAATAGCAGGATCGCCATAGACGGTTGCCGATGAGCTAAATACGATGCTCTTTACATTCGCTTTTCGCATTGAACGAGCTAACACCAATGACCCATTTACGTTGTTGTCGTAATACTCTAGAGGTTTAGCAACAGACTCACCGACGGCTTTTAATCCCGCAAAGTGAATAACCGATGAAATAGAATGCTCAGCAAAAATACTATCTAAAAAGGCTTCATCACGAATATCTCCCTGATAAAAGACAGGACGAACTTGAGTTAACGCTTCAATGCGATCAAGCACTGCGACTTTGCTGTTTCCCAAGTTATCCAAAATGATAGGTTCAATGCCTGCTTCAATCATTTGAATACATGTGTGGCTACCGATATAGCCCATTCCGCCAGTTACTAATACTTTCATGATTAACTCTTCTTCCTACTGAATTTTCAGGCAGTTTATCAGTGAATTTAAAGTGATATCGTGATCACTTTCAAATAATGTAAACGTTTACACTAAATTAAATCATACGCTATTTACACACTCTTCTAATAACAAAAAAGGCCGCACCTTTGACAGTAGCGACCTTCTTTAATTTTTAGATTACTTAATGATTAAGCTGTAACAGATTTTTGAGTAGTAGTCTTCACTGTATCTTCACTCTCAATTAATTCAGGATTAAAGCCATCATGTAAACGATAATAACGCTGATACACCAAGCCACTCACTGTCATAAGTATCGCCGGAACACCTGCCATCATAAAGTGAAGTCCCATGATAGTTTCTGCTGATTGCGCTACGTTTGGAATGTAACCTACAATCGATAACCCCATACCAACGATAAAGCCACCTGCTGCACCTGCAAATTTTACAAGCATTGTTTGAACTGAGAAAATAACACTCTCACTGCGGCGACCGGTTTTATATTCACCGTAATCAACCACATCCGCTAGCATTACGGTTTGCAAAGCATTTGCAATACCCACACCAAACTTAATTGCTGCACCAGCACAACCAATTAATAAAGCATTACCAGGAGAAACAATACCCATAACAATTAGAAGCACACAAGACACTACAGGGAAACCACACGCCATTAACCATAAATATTTACGAGGGAAAAGTGTCGCTAAACGTGGGAATAAAAAGACACCAGCCACTTCAGCAATACCTGCAACCATCATATAAATCGGAAATAGTTCAGGATTACCTAACGCGTAAGTGAAGTAGTAAATAGCAAAACCGCCGACTAATAAATTCGCAATTTGAAAAGATAATACCGTACCAATCAACGCCTTTAATTGATCATTTTTACCAATGATAATCAGTACATCTTTAAAGCTAAATTTCTCTGCTTTAACGCTTGTTTCTCGAACTGGTTCTTTTACATTACGAGCAATTAAGAAGGCACTGAATACAAATAAAACCGCAATTAACATCGCAACATTAAAGAAACCATCACCTTGGTTGCCTTTGCCTAACTCACCCACAATATGTAGGCCATAAGTGCCGGTAATAAACCATGCAAGGCTTGCAAACAAGCGAGGCCATACCACCAACTTTTCACGTTCTTGACGAGAACTAGATAACGCAGGGATCATTGACCAATAAGGAATATCCATAATGGTGTAAGTTAAACCCCAAAGGATATAAGCGGCTGCTGCATAAATGTATAACGTAGTGCCTTCAAACATGTGTGTACTAAAAAGACCAACAAGGACAACTGCATTTAAGAGCGTGCCAATCACAATCCAAGGGCGAAACTTACCAAATTTAGAACGGGTATTATCAACAATAACGCCCATCATCGGATCAGTAATAGCATCAATAATACGGGCAGCTAAAAAGATCGTTCCCACAAACGCCGCAGATAAGCCCGCCACGTCGGTAAAATAAAACATTAAAAATATATAAATCGGCGCACAGGCAAAATCTTTTCCTAATGCACCAAGACCGTAAGAAAGTTTAGTTTGTAGAGTAATTTTTTCAGACATCTTATATTCCTTTCCGATGGTGGAAGTTCTCTTTTTAACTAGAGATTCATTCCTACTTAATTGATGATGCCATGCTACCCACTCCGCAACCATTATTCCGTGACCAAAAACCACTTTATGGAAACGTTTCCAGTTATATTCCAAAAATGAGATCTTAACGCTGATCTACCCCATCTTGTTATTTTTAAAGATAAAAAAAGCCTTTATTTAAATGCAAATAAATTACAAATAAACAAAGGCTTACCTAGCAAATGACGCTTTATTGTTAGCGTTTACAGTTTTTTTAATTTGATTAACATAGCACTTTCAGCATCTAGAATGGGCATAGTCAGCCCCACGTCTTCGCACCATTCACCTGATAACTGGCAATCACCTTCAGTCCAAAATGGCTGATAATTTACAATCTCATTATAATTGGCGGGTTTATCTAAAATGCTCACCTGATATATCGCGCTACGATCTAAGCCGGGAATACGTAAATGTCCACTTAGCGAATTGGTTGGCATTGCTAATTGTGCCAACAAAACGATGGCTTCAGAGTGATCATTCGCCACTACCGCATGAATTTGATGTGCCTCATCATCCGATGGAATTCGCCATGTTCGACCTGTATGCAATAACGGACGTAAGGTTTTATGCAACTTAATATAGTGCTCAAACCCTTGTTTTTCCTCTTGCAGCTCTTTAACCGGATCAAGCTCAATACCCATGTGTCCGAATATCGCCGTTAACCCTCTAAACTCAATGCTATGGCGACGACGAGTGCTGTGACAATGGCTTGAACCAATGTGACTGCCCATCACTTCAGGAGGGAAGAAATAACTCATGCCTCGTTGAATACGTTGTCGCTCTAACGCGTCATTATTATCCGATGGCCAAAAACGATGCGTACGCTTTAACACTTCAAAATCAATACGCCCTCCCCCTGCCGCACATGATTCAATATCAACCTTTGGGTGTGCCGTACGGATCTTATCGACCAATTGATAGTAACGCACCACTTGTTGATGCCCTGCAGCATGACCATTATGAGCTGGCTGCACCACCTCACGGTTCATGTCCCATTTAATATAATCAATGGCATATTGGGTTAAGAAATGATCTAATCGTTCGTAAAGATAGTTAAACGCGTCATCATTTTGCAGGTTAATAACGTATTGGTTACGTCCTGTTGGCTGATCATAACCTTCAACTGCCAGCAACCAATCAGGGTGTTGACGATATAAATCAGAATCTTTATTGATCATTTCAGGTTCAAACCAGAGACCAAACTCCATTCCTAATTCGCGTACATGATCAATAATTGGTGCTAATCCATTTGGGTATTTATCTGCATCTAAAAACCAATCTCCCAACGCGGCTTTATCGCCATTTCGACCTTTGAACCAACCATCATCAATAATGAAACGCTCGACGCCCATTTGAGCCGATTGCGTTGCCATTTCCATAATATAGTCAGGATCATGCTCAAAATAGATCCCTTCCCACGTATTAAGGTGAATTGGTCGTGCCGTATTTATGATTTGCTTATCAAGAATTGATTCTCTGACATGAGAGTGAAATTGATGACTCATGCTATTCAATCCTTGATTACTGTAACTTGCATATAACCACGGTGTTGTTAATTCCTCACCTTGTTGCAAGCTAATTTCACCCGGAAGATATATCACTTCGGCCTGCATATAACGACGGCCATCGGCTTTTACATCAACACGCAAACGGTGATTACCACTCCATGCAAAATGAAATCCATACACATCGCCTTGCATTTCATCAAAGTGACGGGTGCCTGCAACTAATGCCGGGTAATGCTCATGAGAGGTACGTCCACGACGGTTTTCTTGTTGGTATCCACCTTGTTGTAATGGCTGACGAACCGTTTGAAATTCATGAACCCAGCGACCGTAATACGTCATTAGCTCCGCAGCACGAACGGGTAACGGTAAGGTATTTGCTAATCGATTAACTTGGTAAGGTGTTGATTTTATATTAATAAGAGAGTGACGCGTTTTGATTACATCTTGTTTATCTAAACTCAGCTCCGTTATCATTCGTAATCCAGCAAGTGCATCTTCACTTGTTAGAGTGACGCTGTGTGCATTTGACTCAACCTCTGTGATTACAAATACAGGAGCCCAATCCGCACCATTGCGATGCCCTTCAAGGCATGGACTGCTGAATACGCCTCGGCCTAACTCTGGCGCCAGCGTCATTGCGACATCATTATCCAAACGACCGTAAGGAACTGGACGCAAAAGTGAAGAACAGAAAGAAGTGATATCACCACTTACAGGCTTCCCCCAATGTAGGATCTCTGCACATTCACCAACGTCAATAATCACTTGGCTATTTGTACCCGTTAATACAATGATTTCTTTTTGCGTCATGAGATAAACCGTAAGCAGCTTTAATTGCCCTCTATAATAAAGAAAAAAATGAATTTTTCTGTGAATTACCGCAAACTTATGGAAACGTTTACAGAAAATAAAGTTTCACTTTTAAACCCAGTAAATCGGATAAGAAACAGATAAAACAAAGCATTCAATGTGATAAAGATCACGATTGACAGGATAAAAAGGAAGATAAATTAAAAATGACGACTCCGTCATGTAAACGTTTCCAGAAATTATTTACACTGCCTTCATATTAGTGCGAAGGGTAACGATTTCCCCCTTTTGTTGCTCATTTCGCACCCTCATTAAATCAGTACGTAGGAATATCACGATGGAATTTTCAGCCATTTTGCAACGACGCGATTGGGAAAACCCACAGTCGGTTAATATTCATTGCTTAAAAGCACACAGTCCATTAGCCAGCTTTCGCTCTCTTGCTGACGCACAAGAAAATCAGCGTTCTCAACGCACTTCATTAAACGGACAATGGAAATTTCACTTATTTTCAGCACCAGAAGTCGTCAATGGTGAATTCATTCAACCTGAATTTGATGATACGACATGGAATGACATTACCGTGCCTTCAAATTGGCAACTTCAGGGTTATGACAAACCTATTTATGCCAATGTAAAATACCCATTTGATGTCAATCCTCCTTATGTTCCACAAGAGAACCCAACAGGTTGCTACCGAACAACACTGTCATTAACAGAAGAAAATCTTACAGAAACACAGCGTATTATTTTTGATGGCGTTAATTCGGCTTTTCATCTGTGGTGTAACGGTGTGTGGATTGGTTATAGCCAAGACAGCCGTTTACCTACTGAATTTGACCTAACAGAGCACCTTCATGTTGGTAGCAATACCTTATCTGTCATGGTGATCCGTTGGAGTGATGGCAGCTATTTAGAAGATCAGGACATGTGGTGGCTAAGTGGGATATTCCGCGATGTCACTTTATTATCAAAACCAAAACAGTGCATTGAAGACGTATTTATTACCCCTGATTTAGATGCCTGTTATCGTGATGGCAGCTTATCGATTGTCACGACCATTAATGCTCCAGTAACATCACAAATTCAAACTCAGCTTTTTGATGAAAACGGTGCCATTACTGACGCTATCATTGCTTCACCACATAACAAACGCATCGATGAGCGTGGCTCGTATGACAATGTTATTTTTCAAACACTGTCAGTTCGTGATCCAAAAAAATGGACCGCTGAAACACCAAATCTATACCGCCTTGTTGTTTCATTATTAGACGAAGACGGACAACATATTGAAAGTGAAGCCTATCACGTTGGTTTTCGTAAAGTCGAAATCCACAATAGTCAGCTAAAGCTAAATGGCCAGCCTTTGTTGATCCGTGGCGTGAACCGTCATGAACACCACCCAGAGCTTGGGCATGTGATGACAGAAGAAGATATGATCCGCGATATCTGTCTGATGAAACAATATAACTTCAATGCCGTACGTACCGCACACTACCCTAACCACCCTCGATGGTATGAACTGTGTGATCAATACGGTTTGTATGTGTGTGATGAAGCCAATATCGAAACACATGGCATGATCCCAATGAATCGCTTATCAACCGATCCTCAGTGGACCCACGCCTACATGAGTCGTTATACACAAATGGTGATGCGAGATAAAAACCACGCCTCTATTATTTTATGGTCGCTGGGTAATGAATCAGGCCATGGCAGTACTCACAATGCGATGTACGCTTGGTCAAAACAGTTTGATCCCTCTCGTCCTGTGCAATACGAAGGCGGTGGCGCAAATAGCACAGCCACTGACATCATTTGCCCAATGTACGCCCGTGTAGATACCACCATTGAAGATGAAGCTGTTCCGAAATGGCCTATAAAAAAATGGGTTTCATTACCTAATGAACAACGCCCATTGATCTTATGTGAATACGCACATGCGATGGGAAATAGCCTAGGTAGTTTTGATGACTATTGGAAAGCCTTCCGCGAATACCCTCGCCTTCAAGGCGGTTTCATTTGGGATTGGGTTGATCAAGGGATCACTCAACACGATGAAAATGGACAACACTTCTGGGCTTATGGTGGTGATTTTGGTGATGTCATTAATGATCGTCAATTCTGTATTAATGGATTGATGTTCCCAGACAGAACACCACACCCTACGCTAGAAGAAGCAAAATACAGTCAACGAATGATCAACATTGAATTGATAAATCAAACATCAAATCAATGCACTTTACGCATTCATAATGAGCACCTTTTCCGTGCGGCTGATAATGAAGTATTGCAATGGCGTTTATTAGAAAATGGCGTTGCTGTATTAACAGGTGATCACGTATTAAGTATCGAGGCTAACGATAACGAAACCGTTAATCTAGACCTTGCATTCACCACAAAACCACAAGCGCAGTACCACTTATCCATCGATGTGACGTTACTCAGCGATACGCCATGGGCATCCACAGGTCATGTGATGACAACTGAGCAGTTTGTATTAACCAATCCAAATGGGTTAACGCTTCCTGCTACCAATGCTCTTATTGCTCCTTTATTAACAGAAGATGACAATCACATATTTATTACCAGTCATAACGAAGTGCATCAATGGCAATTAAACCGTGCGACGGGTCTTCTAACTGATTGGCAAGTCAACGATGAGCCTCAGTTTTTAGCATCACCAAAAGATAACTTTTTCCGTGCGCCATTAGATAATGACATTGGTGTGAGTGAAGTCGATTTTGTCGACCCAAATGCGTGGGTATGTCGCTGGGAAGAAGCCGGTATAGGTCACTGGAAGCAAGAGTGTATAAAGAGTCATGCCAATGTCTCATCTGATTCTGTCATGGTGAGTTCAACGTTTGCATACCAACACAACAATGAAATTCAAGCACTCTCTGTTTGGAATTATACCTTCTGTGATGATGGTGAAATGTCGCTTGATATCTCAGTAACATTGGCAGATCACTTACCACCAATGCCACGTATTGGGCTAGAACTTGAGTTGCCACTAAAACATAATAATACCAACATTTCATGGAAAGGATTAGGGCCATTTGAGAACTACCCAGATCGCTTAGCCGCTGCCCGTTTTGGTCACTACACTCAACCACTAGAAACGATGCATACACCGTATATTTTCCCGACAGACAGTGGGTTACGCTGCGATACTAAGTGGTTGCAAGCAGGTAATATTGAAATTATGGGAGACTATCAATTCAATGTCAGTCGATACAGCTTAGCTCAACTAACAAAAGCCAAACACACTAATGATTTGTATGAAGAAGATAAGGTCTATTTACGAATCGATCATAAGCACATGGGCGTTGGCGGCGATGACTCATGGAGCCCAAGTGTTCATAAGGAATATCAGTTGACCGATAAATCTTACCGTTATCAATTAAGTTTTAAACCTAAAACGCAGTAAACTCACTACTCTCAAATCAAATCCTCAGAATCGCCGTTCTGAGGATTTTTTTTGTTTTTCTTATCGCGATGTTAATTACATTGCTTTATTTAAAGATAAAATCCTTTATATTAAACAAGTTACTTCATCACAAACCAATACACCCTACAGCACAAATAAGAATAAGAGATTTCTATGGCGACCATTAAAGACGTAGCAAAAGAAGCAGGCGTATCGATTGCGACGACATCACGAGTCATCAACAATGCCCCACACACCAGTGAGAAAGCGATTGTTGCAGTCAAAAAAGCCATGGAAACCTTAGGTTATCGCCCCAATTCAAACGCTCGTGCTTTAGTAAGTAAAACATCAAATACCATTGGCGTGTTAGTAAATGACGTTTCTGCTCCTTTCTTTGGCTCTATGGTAAAAGCCATTGATACGGTTGCTAACGAACAAGGAAAACAGGTTCTTATTGGTAATGGGTATCATGATGCAACCAAAGAAAAAAACGCCATTGATTTACTAATTAATAGCCGTTGTGAATCATTAGTGGTGCACAGTAAAGGGTTAAGTAATGACGTTCTGATTAAATTAGCGGATGAAGTTCCAGGAATGGTTCTTATTAATCGCTTTATTCCTGAAATTTCCTCTCGCTGCATTGCACTTGATAATTACAAGGGCTCTTACCTTGCAACAGAGCACTTGATCCGCCAAGGGCACCAACACATCGGTTATATCTGCTCAAGTCATGAGATTGATGATGCTTATGATCGTAAAGCCGGTTACTTACAAGCATTAGAAGATAATAATATTAAAGTAAAAGAAGAATATATTGAATATGGCGAACCCGATGAAGAAGGCGGAGAACAAGCCGTAATCAATTTGATTGCTAAGAACACCCCCATTACAGCTATCGCTACTTATAACGATTATATGGCGGCAGGATGTATGGCATTATTGCAAGAAAACGGAATTCGTATCCCTGAAGACATGTCAGTCATTGGTTTTGATGATGGTCATATTGCTCGCTATATTTATCCTCGATTAACGACTATCCGTTATCCTATCCAAATCATGGCAAACCAAGCGGTAAACTTATCGCTCAAGTTAGCCAGTCGCGATACAGAAGAACAAACAGAGCATAAATTATTTATTCCAATTTTAGTTCGTCGCTCTTCTGTTGGTTGTATTTCATCGAAATAAAAACCATTAAGCCAACAAACCCAAAAGATTTTCGATAAAATGCGACGATTGTTTCTAAATACTAAAAGTTTTACTAAATTAGTTATAATTTGAGTATCGTAGCAAGTGTTAATTCAGTACTATAACGACAGAACAAATAACAAGACGTTTTGGCTGGAGGATGAATGGCAACGTTAAAGGAAATAGCCAGCGAAGCTGAAGTTTCATTGGCAACGGTATCTCGTGTATTAAACGAAGATCCAACACTAAGTGTAAAAGAAGAAACCAAGCGACGTATTTTCGAGATAGCAGAAAAGCTTGAGTACAAAACCAGTTCGACCCGTAAACTGGCCAGTGCTTTACCTCAAGTAGCAAAAGAACAACTGCACTTCCTTGCTTTATATAATTACAAACAAGAAACTGAAGTGAATGATCCTTACTACCTTGCGATTCGTCATGGTATTGAAACTCAATGTGATAAATTTGATATCACATTAACCAACAGTTATGAAAGCAGCCTAGAGATAAAGAACCCAAAGGTAGATGGTATTTTACTTGTTGGTCGTCAAACAAAAGAACAACTAAAAGCAATTCAAAAGATCAGCAAAAACATTGTTTATATTGATTATACCGATCACGATCAAAACTTTGATTCTGTCGATATTGATCTTGCTCGTATCAGTAAAGAAGTGATTAACTATTTCATGAACCAAGGCTATCAACGCATTGGCTTTATTGGTGGTCAGGATGATGAAAACTGTTCAGACATTCGTGAAGAAGTGTTTGCAGAATACGGCCAGCTAAAAGGCGTGGTTTCAGAATCCGATCTCTACCGTGGTGATTTCTCAAGTTCATCAGGTTATAAACTGGCTAAAGCAATGCTAGAAACCGACCATGCAAATGCGCTGTTTATTGCTTCAGACTCTATAGCTATTGGTGTATTGCGTGCGATTCATGAAAAAGGGTTACGCATTCCTGAAGACATTGCTTTAATCAGTGTCAATGACATACCAACTGCCAAGTTTACCTTCCCGTCACTCTCTACCGTTCGCATTCATTCAGAGCTAATGGGAAGCCAAGGTGTCAACTTATTGCTTGAACGCCGTCGTGATGAACGAGTTATCCCTGTTCGTGTGTATATTCCAAGTAAATTACGCTTGCGTGATACCACTAAAAAATAACTAAAAACTTTTTTTATTTTAATAAAAGCAGCGTTTATCACGCTGCTTTTTTTGCACCTAAATTTTAACGATTTACTCTACTCTTTTCTATTTCTGCACAATACACCATCACTTCACGATTATTTTATCTATTTATTAATCAATTAAGGTTAATGAATTGTTTCTACAACTCTTATTAACGTTACCAAGCTCACAAAGCTCAGTTCAATATGTGACCAAGTTAAAAGTAAAACAATTTACCGATTTGTTTTACTAAAACTTTAGTTAATATCTTTTACCAGAGAGTTATTAATTACCTATTTATAAGAACTATCGGCATCGTCCGGGAGGCTACACGTGAACAATTGGGAAAACTTCTTCCGCCTTAATGAAAACAGAATGGCACCGCGTGCTTACTTTTTCTCATACGATTCAGTTCAGTCTGCAAAGACATTCCAACGTGAATTAAGCAGCCACTACCAGTTATTAAGTGGCCAATGGACTTTCAACTTCTTCACTAACCCACTGCTTGTACCTGATGAGTTCTACTCTGAGCACATGAGCGATTGGGGCAACATTACCGTTCCAAACATGTGGCAAATGGAAGGTCATGGCGATCTTCAATACACCGATGAAGGCTTTCCTTTTCCTATCGATGTTCCTTTTGTACCAAGTGACAACCCTACTGGCGCTTATCAACGAACCTTCACATTAGGCGAAACTTGGAACAACAAACAAACCATTATTAAATTTGATGGCGTAGAAACTTACTTTGAAGTGTACGTAAACGGTAGCTACGTTGGTTTTAGTAAAGGTAGCCGTTTAACTGCTGAATTTGATATATCTGAATTTGCACAACAAGGTGAAAACCTGCTTTCTGTTCGTGTAATGCAATGGGCTGATTCAACTTACATTGAAGACCAAGACATGTGGTGGACTGGCGGTATCTTCCGTGATGTTTACCTCGTTGGTAAAGAGCAAGTTCATGTTCAAGACATTACTATCCGCACTGATTTTGATGCAAATTACCAAAGCGCGACACTGTCTTGCAAGGCAGATTTAGAAAACCTAACAAACAACTCAGTATCTAATTATTCACTTGATTATGCACTATTTGATGGTAAGGCTGTCATCTCTGAAGGTACCGTAAATTCACTCACTTTTGATGCAAACCATAATGTAGATATCAAGATTGATATGGAAAACCCAACGCATTGGACGGCAGAAAATCCTTACCTGTACCAACTTATCCTGACTCTAAAAGATGAGAATGGTAAAACATTAGAAATCATCCCGAACCGTGTTGGTTTCCGTGATATTAAAGTGCGAGATGGCCTGTTCTACATCAATAACAAATACGTCATGCTTCATGGTGTAAACCGTCACGATAACGATCACCTAAAGGGTCGCGCTGTCGGCATGGATCGTGTTGAGAAAGACATCGTATTAATGAAACAACACAACATCAACTCTGTACGTACTGCTCACTACCCTAATGATCCACGCTTTTATGAACTGTGTGACGTTTACGGTCTGTTTGTTATGGGTGAAACTGATGTAGAAACGCACGGCTTTGCTAACGTCGGTGATTTAAGCCGCATCACCAATGATCCTGCATGGGAACACGTATTTGTCGAGCGTATTGAGCGTCATATTCATGCTCAGAAAAACCACGCTTCTATCATCATGTGGTCGCTAGGTAATGAATCAGGCTACGGCTGTAACATCAAATCTATGTATGATGCAGCAAAAGCAATTGATGACACGCGTCTGGTTCATTATGAAGAAGATCGTGATGCTGAAGTGGTTGATATCATCAGTACTATGTACTCTCGTGCTCAACTAATGAATGCCTTTGGTGAGCATCCGCACAATAAACCACGCATCATTTGTGAATACGCACACGCAATGGGTAATGGTCCTGGCGGGTTAACTGAATACCAAAACGTATTCTACAAACATGACTCAATTCAAGGGCATTATGTTTGGGAATGGTGTGATCACGGCATCCTAGCGAAAGACGAAAACGGCACTGAGTTCTTAAAATACGGTGGCGATTACGGCGATTATCCAAACAACTACAACTTCTGTATGGATGGTTTGGTTTACTCGGATCAAACTCCAGGCCCAGGCTTAAAAGAATACAAGCAAGTTATCGCACCGGTTAAGATCCACGCTAAAGATGCAGCAAACGGCATTTTCACAGTAGATAACAAACTATGGTTCACAAACCTTGATGACTACACCATTACCGCTGAGATCCGTGCTGAAGGCGAAACTCTGCAAAGCACAACATTCAAAGTAGAAGGCTTAACTGAAAACTCCAGCCGTGATATTGAAATCACACTACCAGAATTGGATGGACGCGAAACATTCGTTAATTTCACAGTACGTAAAGATTCTCGCACTCTGTATAGCGAAGCGAATCACGATATTGCAGTTTATCAAGTTCAGTTAAAAGAAAACACAGAGCATCTTCCTGTGTTCTCTAACAGTAATGCAATCGCTCTTGATATCACAGCATCTCGTTTAGATTATGTGGTAAAAGGGTTGAACTTTGCGCTTACTTTCTCAAAAGTGAACGGTAAATTAACCTCATGGGTTGTAAACGGTGATGAGTTAATTGCCAGCGCACCTAAACTGAACTTCTTCAAACCAATGGTGGATAACCATAAGCAAGAGCATGAAGGTCTATGGGAGCCTGCACACCTTCAAATCATGCAAGAGCACTTCCGCTCTATCGAACTTGATGCCTCAAACGGTAAAGCCACTTTCACGGTAACCAGCATTATTGCGCCACCTGTGTTTGATTTTGGTATGCGTTGTACTTACGTTTATGAAATCAATAAAGAAGGCCAGTTAAATATTCAGTTATCTGGTGAACGTTACGGTGATTACCCTCATGTTATCCCTGTGATTGGTTTAGATCTTGGCATCAATAATGAGTTTGACCAAGTTCAATATTATGGTCGTGGCCCAGAAGAGAATTATCAAGACAGCCAACAAGCAAACATGATTGATGTATACCAAACCACCGTTGCTGATATGTTTGAGAACTACCCGTTCCCACAAAACAATGGTAACCGTCAGCATGTTCGTTGGGCATCGCTAGCTAACCGACATGGTAGTGGTCTGTTTGTTAAACCTGAGCAAGAGATTAACTTTAGCGCTTGGTTCTACACTAATCAGAACATTCATGAAGCGCAGCACACGATTGAACTTGAGAAGAGTGGTTACATCACACTTAACCTTGACCATAAACTAATGGGCTTAGGCTCAAACTCTTGGGGCTCTGAGGTGTTGGATTCATACCGTGTTTACATGGATAAATTCCAATACGCACTGACTTTGGTTCCATTTCAACAAGGTGGCTGTTCACCAAAAGCATTGGCAAACCACACATTCATCTCAAACACAGCATTCACTTCAAAAACAACAATTGAAGGCGGAGAAAAGTAATGATCATTTTAGACAATCTAGAACAATTTAAAGTGGTATATCGTGACGGTCGTAAATGGAACCGTTGTGTTGAAGCGATTGAAAACATTGGCAACCTAAGAGATGGGATCATGTATTCAATTGGTGATTCTCTGGTGTACATGATTGAAGATGGCGTGGCTAAAAACACAGAAACCTTTGTTGGTAACCGCCGATACTTTGATATTCATTACTACCTAGAAGGCCGTGAAACCGTAGAGGTTGCAAATAAGTCTGAACTAGAAAGCGTGCAAGCGTATTCCGATGAAACGGATCGTGAACACCTAAATGGCAACGGTCAAATACACCAACTTTGTGAAGGTCAAGTTGCTGTATTTGATAACAGCAAAGCCTATAAATTCCATGGCGATAGTCGTGTTCGTAAAGTGGTTCTAAAAGTCACTATCGAAGATGGCTACTTCCTGAATAAATAAGTAATACCTGAAATAAAAAACTATGAGAGGGGTTGGATCTTAACCGACCAAACCCCTCCTACCCTACAATATGTGATTCATCGGAGTACCTTATGTCTACATCAACTCGAGGCACAATAGGCAAGTTCGCCTTACTGTCTATGACTTTTGCTGCAGTTTATAGCTTCAATAATATCATCAATAATAATATTGAAATCGGGCTATCTTCTGCACCTATGTTCTTCTTGGCTACCCTGTTCTACTTTGTTCCATTCTGTTTAATTGTTGCTGAATTTGTATCGCTTAATAAAAGCTCTGAGGCTGGCGTTTATGCTTGGGTAAAAAGCTCATTAGGCGGTCGTTGGGCATTCATCACCGCGTATACTTACTGGTTCGTTAATCTATTCTTCTTTACCTCTTTGCTGCCAAGAATCATCGCTTATGCCTCTTATGCATTCTTAGGGTTTGAATACATTTTTACACCATTAACGACCGCGGTATTAAGTACCCTACTGTTTGCGGTAGCGACTCATGTATCAAACAATGGTGCGAAATTACTAGGTCCAATTACCTCGCTAACCTCATCATTAATGCTTCTGCTTACTCTGTCTTACATTCTGTTATCAGGCGGCGCGTTAATTGGTGGTATTGAGCCAGCAGATCCAATCACAATCGAAGCAATGACCCCATCATTTAACTGGGCTTTTCTTGGCGTAATCACGTGGATCTTCATGGCGGCTGGGGGTGCAGAATCGGTAGCGGTTTATGTAAACGACATTAAAGGCGGTCACAAGTCTTTCGTGAAGGTTATCATCATTGCGGGTATCTTCATTGGTGCGCTTTACTCTGTGGGATCTATCTTAGCGAACGTATTTGTCCCTCGTGAAGTATTGAAATTTACAGGTGGCTCAGTACAAGTATTTGAAGGTTTAGC
The DNA here is from genome assembly GCF_028765505.1 of Aliivibrio sp. A6. Lineage (NCBI taxonomy): Bacteria > Pseudomonadati > Pseudomonadota > Gammaproteobacteria > Vibrionales > Vibrionaceae > Aliivibrio > Aliivibrio sp. A6. The sequence continues at coordinate 77,371 of NZ_JARACR010000005.1, forward strand.
AAGACACTATGGTTTATCTGAAATCTTAATGAACCGTTTTGTTGGTGTGGTTTCATTTACGGCAATGCTTGGCTCTCTTCTAATGTGGACTGCAACTCCAGTTAAGATCTTCTTCTCTGAAATTCCAAAAGGCATCTTCGGTGAAAAGACGGTTGCACTAAACAAACAAGGTGTGCCTGAGCGTGCAGCATGGATTCAGTTCTTAATCGTTATTCCACTGATGTTTATTCCTACATTAGCGTCTGATACGGTACAAGATTTAATGAGTACTATCATTAACATGACAGCGGCGGCTTCTATGCTTCCACCACTGTTCATCATGATTGCATACTTGAATCTACGTTTAAAACTGGATCACCTAGAGCGTGATTTTAGAATGGGATCTCGTCTTACTGGTATCACGATTGTTTCTATTCTAATTGGTATTTTCACGGTAGGTTTCTTTGCGTCAACCTTCCCAACAGGTGCTGATATCATGACGATTATCTTCTACAACGTTGGCGGCATTGTTATCTTCCTTGGTTACGCATGGTGGAAATACAGCCAATACGAGAAATCACTAAGCAAAGAAGAGCTTATTGAGGAATCAAAACCTGCGGCTCAGTAATTAAAGAAACTACATAATTGAAGCGCCCGTCATGGGCGTTTTTTTTGTCTAAAATAAAAACAACACCAGAGTAGATCACCATCACATTTTGCTGTTTTCTTAATCTTGATTTAATGACATATCTCACAGTAACCCTTAGTAAAACTTATTACTATAATTTTACTAAAAACACCCAAATTTTATTAACTAAAATTATAAACTCATAACCCAAACGCAAACATACTAGGGATACAATTATTATGTCTGATTCTTTACGAGGGACAATTGGCAAATTTGCCTTGCTGTCGATGACAATGGCGGCGGTATTCAACGTTCGTAACATTGTTAATAACAATATTGAGCTAGGATTAAGCTCTGCTCCTATCTTTTTATTCGCAACGTTAGTTTACTTTATCCCTTTTGTTTTTATCATTGCAGAATTTGTGTCTGCCAATAAAAACTCAGAATCTGGAATGTACGATTGGTTAAAGCAACCTCTTGGTACCAAAATGGCTTACCTAGGCTCGTTCCTTTATTGGTTTGTAAATCTATTCTGGTTTGTCTCTCTACTTCCTAACGTAATTGCTTATGCTTCTTATGCAATGTTAGGTTATGAGTATGCTTTCTCTCCTGTTGTCACTTCTGTTATCTCGATTATTTTATTTGCAGCTGCGACGCATATCTCCACCAAAGGTGCATCTTGGTTAGGTAAGATATCTGAAATGGTTGCTTATGGTGTCTTTGCTCTATTTGGTATTTACGTTATCGGTGCACTAATGGCACTAGGAGGCGACCATACTCCAGCTCAACCAATCACAATGGAAGCCATGACCCCAACGATTAACTGGGCAACACTGGGTATTATGTGTTGGATTTTCCAAGCCGCCGGTGGTGCAGAAACTGCCGCTGCTTATTTGAAAGATGTAAAAGGCGGTCAAAAGACGTTTATTAAAGTTATCATCGCAGCAGGTATCTTAATTGGTGCTATGTACGCTGTAGGCTCTTTACTTGTCAACGTATTCGTACCACGCGAAAGCCTAACCTACGCAGGCGGTATGGTTGAAATATTTACGGGTATGGCTCAATTCTTCAATATCTCTGAATCATTAGTTGGTCGCTTTGTGGGTATTGTTCTTTTCATCGCAATGTTTGGTTCTATGATGATGTGGACTGCAGCGCCTGTTAAAATTCACTTCTCTGAAATCCCTCAAGGTGTATACGGTGAAAAAACGACAGAACTAAATGAACACGGTGTTCCTGTTCGTGCAGCATGGTGGCAATTTGCTTTTGTAGTTGTGATGCTAGTTGTTAACGGCTTTGGTTCTGAGTCAGTACAAGAAATGATGAGCACGGCTATTAACCTAACAGCCGGAACAGCAATGCTTCCACCAATCTTCATCATGGTTGCTTACTTTGTTTTCCGCTTGAAGCATGATGATACTCCTCGTGATTTCCGTATGGGCTCGCGTAAAGTAGGCATGGGTGTTGTGTCTGTGCTTATCACTATCTTTGTAGTAAGTATGACAGCATCAGCCTTCCCAACGGGTGTTGATTTAGTTCAAGCATTCTTCATTAATGTATTTATGACGATGGTATTCTCCGCTCTTGCATACTGGTGGATCTCTCGCTTTGAAAAGAAGCAAGCAAAAGCCATTGAACCAAAAACAGCTACAGTAAAATAGGTAGAAATCAAATTAGCATTTAGTTTTCCATACCATACCTAAAGCAAAAGGCACTGATCCCCCTCAGTGCCTTTTTAATATCTACTTTCGTTATGCCAACTGAATCACACTCCATCTTTATATCACCTTATTAAATGAGACTGAGTTCACGGACAGTCACTCTATTTATTAATACCATGCACAAAGTTAAATTTACTAAACCTTTACTAAATCAATTATAAGAATTTAATTATGAATTTAAAAATTTCTGCACTTGCTGTTGCTACTGCCCTTTTTGCTGTGGGCTGCGCACAAACATCACCTACAGACCTTAACTCTACTGAGCTTAAAGCGGCACAATTTAAAGACGTGATTGATCGCACGGGTTCCCCTGAATATATGCGTGATTACGATTTTGATGATCACCAACGTTTTAACCCATTCTTTGACATGGGCTCTTGGCACGGCCATCTACTACCAGACAACGATGATGGTATGGGTGGTTTTCCTGGAACGGCTTTACTTACCGAAGAATACATTAATTTCATGGCAAACAATTTCGATCGCCTAAGTGTATTTAAAGATGGCAAGAAAGTTGAATTTACTATGGAAGCGTACAGCCTTCCTGGTGCATTAGTGCAAGTATTAAGCTCTGATGGCGTAAAAATAGAAATGACACTGCGCTTTGCAACAAACCGCACTTCTTTAGTTGAAACTAAAATCACAACCAACTCACCTGTTGAGCTTGTTTGGGATGGTGAGCTAATCGAAGGTAATCACGCAAAAGAAGAAAAATCTCAATCAGATAAAACCATTGCTGAAGCATACCCTAATTATGATCGTCACATTGAAGCAACAGATGATGGTCTAAAAGTGACTTTTGGTGAGGTTCGCGCGACATGGTCATTATTAACTTCTGGCGACTCTGAGTACCAAGTTCATAAATCTATTCCTACGACGACTACCGTTGATGGCTTAAGCTTTACCTCTAAAGCAAACATTGAGCAATCCACCACAATTTATACTACGTATTCTCATATATTAACCGCTGAAGAGAACCAAGCAGAGCAAGCTAAAATCACTGACATTCTAGCAAATCCGAATCAATATTTAGTTGCGACTGAAAAACGTTGGGAAGAATACCTTGATAAAGGTTTAACCAACCCAAATGCAACCCCTGAACAAGAGCGCGTTGCAGTAAAAGCAATGGAAACGCTTAATGGTAACTGGCGCGGTGCGGCTGGTGCAATGGAGTTTGACTCAGTAACACCATCTGTAACCGCTCGTTGGTTCTCAGGTAACCAAACATGGCCTTGGGATACGTGGAAACAAGCGTATGCAATGGCACACTTCAACCCTGAAGTAGCAAAAGATAATATTCGCGCTATGTTTGCTTACCAAATCCAAGCTGACGATGCTGTTCGCCCTTGGGATGCCGGTTTTATTCCTGATTTATTAGCCTACAACACAAGCCCTGAGCGTGGTGGTGACGGTGGTAACTGGAATGAGCGAAACACAAAACCAAGTCTTGCTGCATGGGCAGTAATGGAAGTATACAAAACCACTGAAGATAAAGCGTGGTTAGAAGAAATGTACCCTAAATTGGTTGCTTATCATGATTGGTGGTTACGTAATCGTGATAACAATGGTAACGGTGTGCCTGAGTATGGCGCTTCACGCGATAAGGCGCACAATACAGATAATGGCGATATGCTGTTTACGGTTGAGCGTGGTGATAAGAAAGAAGAACTTGCAGGCTTGGATAAATACCAAGAGATCATAAAATCTGGTAACTATGACCACATTGAGATCCCTGCACAAACGGCAGCGTCTTGGGAGTCTGGTCGTGATGATGCCGCAGCCTTTGGTTTTATCGATAAAGATCAATTAGACGCTTATGTTGCAAATGGTGGTAAACGCTCGGATTGGGAAGTGAAATTCGCACAAAACCGAGATAAAGATGGCACGCTACTGGGTTATTCTCTACTGCAAGAGTCTGTTGACCAAGCAAGCTACATGTTCAGTGACAACCAGTATCTAGCTCAAATGGCCGATATTCTAGGTAAAGATACTGATGCAAAAGAGTTCCGTGAAAAAGCCGATAAGTTAGCAAGTTACATCAACACTTGTATGTTTGATGAAGGTACTGGCTTCTTCTACGATATCCGTATTGAAGACAAACCATTAGCAAACGGCTGTGCAGGTAAACCAATTGTTGAGCGTGGCAAAGGCCCTGAAGGTTGGTCACCACTCTTCAATAAAGCGGCAACCCAAGCAAACGCTGACGCTGTTGTTAAAGTGATGAAGGATACCTCTGAATTCAATACTTATATTCCACTAGGTACGGCAGCACTATCTAGCCCTGCATTTGGTCCTGATATCTATTGGCGCGGGCGCGTTTGGGTTGACCAGTTCTACTTTGGCCTAAAAGGCATGGAAAGCTACGGCTACCGTGATGATGCGGTTGAAATGGCAGGCGCATTCTTTGATCACGCAGATGGTCTAGTTGGTGACGGTCCAATCCGTGAAAACTACAATCCATTAACGGGCGATCAGCAAGGTGCACCAAATTTCTCTTGGAGTTCAGCTCACCTTTACATGCTTTATAATGATTTCTTTACTTCTGAAAAGTAATTGAATGTATTAAATAACAAATAAAAAAAAGGGATATGAATCACCTCATATCCCTTTTGCTTTTATACTCTATATTATTTCATCATTGTGATACTGATTTTGCTTTACAGCACTCCGGCATTGAATGCCCTGAAAGTACTAACAAACCAGCAAAAATACCTAGATTTTTAATGAAATTTTGCATCTCATGCGCGCCTTCCAATCCTGAATAATTCCAGAAATCATGCAGCGATACATTAATGACTAATACTAATCCTGCCAGTAGTAAGGCAACTATCCATGTAAAACGGTTTGCTATTAATAAAATAGCAGCACCAATTTGAAAGATACCTGCAAGCCCCAATAGGACAGGAACAAATGGCATGTCATGCTTTTCCATTAATTGGATGTGCATATCCCACGACACAAATTTCATGATACCTGGAACCAAGAAATACAGTGCCAGAAGTACACGCCCTACGGTTAGTAATAGAGTATTCATTTAATCAATCCCTATGAATTAAAGTGCAACACCATTAACTGATAATTTCACATCAATATTGCCTTTCACGGCATTTGAGTACGGGCAAACTTGGTGTGCTGTTTTCACTAATTGTTGAGCTTGTTCTTCATCTAATTCTAACGTCACTGCTAAAGCAACGGTTAATGCAAAACCGCCAGTTGCATTTGGACCAATACCCACTTCAGCTGATACTGGCGCTTGAGTCAGTTTGATTTTCATCTCACGAGCCACGTGCAGAATCGCATTTGAGAAACACGCAGAATAACCAGCTGCAAACAACTGTTCAGGATTGGTTGCTTCACCGGTTCCACCCATCTCTTTTGGGTAACTTAGCGCAAGATCAAGCATGTTATCGTCTGTTGTTACTTGACCGTTGCGTCCTGCTGAAGCGGTTGCTGTTGTTGTGTATAACGTTGTCATAATGATGTCCTTTTATCGAATAGCACTGAGAAATTTAATTGACCACAATTAAATTGTGCACAATTTTCTTTCGGTAAGTATAAGTCGATTTAAAGATAAAAAACAAGTATATTGTGCACAATCTAGTTTTATTTTTGGTATGAATATGAATAATAACCTTGAACTATCTATTCAAGAAGAGAGTGATTCCCCCCAACTATTGCTTAAAAATCAAGTTTGTTTTTCTCTTTATAGCGCCTCAAACGCAATGATCAGAGCTTACCGCCCACTCCTAAGCAAACTGGATCTTACTTATCCACAATACTTAGCAATGATGGTTATTTGGGAAAGAAATGGCATCAATGTAAAAGAATTAGGTCAAGAGCTGCACCTAGACTCAGGAACCTTAACGCCTTTATTAAAACGTCTAGAAGTGAAAGAAATCATTACTCGCCAACGCAGCACTCAAGATGAACGTATTCGACAAGTGTTTCTCACAACTAAAGGCGTCAAGTTAAAGGAGCAAGCACTCACTGTTCCTAATGCTATTTTTTGCAAAAGCCAATTAGAGATTGAAGAGCTACAACAATTAAAAGCAACTTGTGAAGCGTTACTAATAAATCTAGAAAATAATTTTAAGTGACTTATTTCACATAATTATAAGCTCTTCTATCAATAAAGAGCTTTTCAAGGCATTGATTTTTGATCATCTAGGAGTACACTGCGCGACACAGATGTATATAACTAGAGAAAAAAATGAAAAAAATCACTATTGCGCTTGCACTACTTATCACTTTAACTGGTTGTCAGGCTACTCAACGTCAAAATGCAACCACCGGTGAAACAGAAACAAACTCAGCTACCAAAGGCGCTCTTGCTGGTGTTCTTGCGGGTGTTGCTATTGGCCTTGCTAGCGGCGACAACGCAAAAGAGCGTCGTAAAAATGCACTTATTGGCGCTGCAGCTGGTGGCGCGGTTGGAGGCGGTGTTGGCTATTACTTTGATAGCCAAGAAAAAGCATTACGTAACGAGCTAAAAAGCTCTGGTGTTCAAGTTGAACGTGTGGGTGAAAACGAGTTGAAGCTAGTAATGGATAACGGCATTGGTTTTCAATCAAGCTCTTACCAATTAGATTCTAGTATTTACAATACATTAAATGGTGTTGCTCGTATTCTTGTTGAATACCCAGATACAGCTCTTCAAATTGACGGTCATACAGACAGTTCTGGCAATGCAACAAAAAACCAAACACTATCAGAGCAACGTGCTGATTCTGTTCGTACTTACCTAATCAAACAAAAAGTAGCCGCTGGACGTGTTCATGCCCGTGGCTACGGTGAGCGTTACCCTGTTTGTGATAATTCTACATCGCAAGGCCGTGCTTGTAACCGCCGCGTAGAAATCACCATTCTTCCACTTAAATAATTGTTAATAACAATAAAACCACAAGGTAACTGTATATAAACACAGTTATTTATTGGCTTTCAGTATTTACTGTTATAGAATCAAAAATCCCCCGAGATGTTAAGCATCAAGGGGGATTTTTATTTGAAGGCTAAATTCTATTTCTTATTGAACTGCGTCTTCTATTTTATCGACAACAAGATCTTTCCCATCAACGATAGTTTCTTGTACTTTCTCAAAGGCATCCGAATCCATAACATTTTGAACTTCATCGCCATAGTTCATACCAATATAAATTCCTAACGCGATGAACAGTAATGCAAATATTTTAAACATAATCACTTATCTCAATAATTCAGCCTTCATTTTACAAAAGAATTCTTAGAAAACCTATGGCAAATTTCAGTACTCATTTAAATGTTGCCGCATTGGCATCAGGTGTGACTTCCGCTGCCCTATTGTCAGCGAATCACATCGAACTTAATACCGCATTATGGTTGTGGTTTTTAGGCACTATTGGTGGCCTATTACCTGATATCGACTCTGATAATTCAACCTCGTTAGATATCATATTTAATCTATTTACTATTTGTATAGTACTACTGAGCATACGTTACTTTACTAGTGATGCTATCGATGAAAGGCAGTTTTTACTTCTCATTGGTTTACCTGTTGTGATTCATCTGTTTATCAAATTCGGCATACGTAATGTATTTGAATGGCAGACTATTCATCGTGGTATCTGTCACTCTTTATTATTTCTGTTATTTTGTGGACTATTCACGACGAATATTACGTGTTTTATTCTGAGTGATGATGTTAAAGGCTGGGATCATATTGCTTGGCTTTCTGGGGCATTTGTTTTCGCTGGAGGGGTAGTTCATTTGCTTTTAGATGAGCTCTACAGTGTTGATTTAGCAAACGTTCGTATCAAACGTTCCTTTGGCTCAGCCTTAAAACTAACCGATTTTTCTAATCGACCTTTATCTGCTTTGTTTATTATAGCCAACGCGATACTCTTTTGGTTTGCACCACCTGTTCACTCCACTATTATCGCACTAAGTGATTGGCGTTTCTTTAAATTATGGTAATAAGCCACTAGCGCACATAAAAAAGCACAAGAACTTTTCAATTCTTGTGCTTTAATCAATTTATTGCTGTATGTAATTACAAAGTAAATCGAGCGACTAGTTCAGATAACTCGTTTGCTTTCTGATTCAACAAAATACCACCAGCACGGTTTTGGCTCGCTAGTTCTGCTGACTCTGAACTTTGATCTGATACAGAAACAATACGCTCAGAGATCTCTTGGCCTACAATGCTCTGCTCTTGAGTAGCCGTTGCAATTAATGAGTTCATTTCCATAATAGTATTTACTGATACTAAAATGTGACCTAATGATTCAGACGCAGCCACCGCTTTATTTACAGTCAGTGTACTGAAGTTTTTGCTAGATTCCATGACTTGAACCGCAGAATCAGAGCCTGACTTCAACGCCTCAATACGTTGATGTATTTGCGCAGTGCTCTCTTGAGTACGACTCGCTAACTTACGAACTTCATCGGCAACAACGGCAAAACCACGCCCTTGCTCACCTGCCCTTGCCGCTTCAATTGCCGCATTTAGAGCCAATAGGTTAGTTTGCTCTGCAATATCTTGAATTACAGATAAGGTGCTTGCGATGTTCTGCACATCACCTTCTAGTTTCGAGATAACATTGCTTGCTTCATCGAGTTCTGCTGCTAATGTTTTCACTGACTCTGACGCTTCATTTACGGTTTGCATTGCCACTTGAGCATTATTATCCGCATCTTGAGCTGAGTTTGCCGCTTGCTCTGCATTTGAAGAAATCTCATGCGATGATGTAGTTAACTCGGTCATCGCCGTCGCAATTTGCTCTGTTTCTGAGCGCTGATTAATAACAACGGCATTCACTTGAGAAGAGCGCTCTGACATATTGGTTGTTTCAGCTACGACATCACGGCTTACGTGCGATACATTCGTAATGATTTCATGCAGTGATTTAACAAATAAATTAAAATTCGTGCTTAGTTGATTGAACTCAGAAACAGTAAAGTGAGGCATACGTGCTGTTAAATCGGCATCGCCTGAAGCAAACGATTTGATTGATGCATCAAACTGCTGGATTGGGGTCATAATACTTTTATTAATCAATGAGCCAAGTATTGTAACTACCGCAATAATAACAAGAGTAAACAAAACAATAACTTGCATACTCTCTGATAACTGTTTATCGCTTAACGCTTTCATATTATTAATCACAGCATCGACGTCATCGGTATAGAAACCAGTGCCCACGATTAGATCCCACTTTGAAAAATAAACACTGTAAGCCAATTTTGGTAATGCCACTGTTTCATTTAATTTAGGATAATAATACGTAGAGTAACCAGAAGATTTTTTGGCCGCCGTAATAATATCTTGAATAAAATAATTGCCCCTTTTATCTTTCATATTCCACATATTATTACCAATATCATTGGTATTTCCTTGCAAAATACGAACACCATTAGAGGTAAAGCCAAATAAATAACCTGTATCTGCAAATTGTACTGGCTTTAATGACTCTAACACTTCTTCTTTGGTTTTATCTTGTTCAGCAAAATGCTTTAACTCTGACGATACAATATCCAAATAAGACTTCAGCTCGACTCGCTTCATTTGCATCATCTGCGAACGTGTCATGTCCACTTGAGCTTGGTTTAATGATCTGGCTTCCTTATAGGTCATCGCCATTATCAACAATGATGTTAATACAATAGGCAGAATCGCAAGTAAGTACAATCTTGCTTTAATTGATAGGTTCATTTGTATTCTCTCTAGGCTCAAGTTATATCTTCAATTAATACGTTTATCAAAAATGTAATTATTATTGTTTTTTTAATGTATCAATTTCTATGCCAGTTATTAATAAAAACACCACTACTATTTATTTACCCTTACATTTAAAGAGCCGGTTCACTGAGAACCGGCATTGACCTTTTTGCTTTTATCAATAAAATATGAGAGATATCTATCACTTGAAAATAGGCTGACTTCTTTGAGATTTTCATTATTACAATACAAGCGCCAAAGTATCGCTTCGTGGTCACTATTGTTAGTGTGTATTGTGCTATTTGTTTGTTTTTCTCAAAATCTTGGTTTATCAAAAACCTGCCCTTTATCATCTCAACCTGACAATATTGAGCAAATCCACACTGTCAATTCAAACCAAGTTCAGAACGATGATGCTTCACAATGCAGTAGTAGTGAACAATTAGTTAATGCTCACACCATTCATCTAGATTTTGCTATCCCGATGTTTATCTTAGCCCTTCTTATTGTTGCGGCGATCCTTAAACAAGCTGGATCAACTTACTTTTTTACAGAACCGCCCACCTCTTATGGTGTTCGGCGACATCTCGCGTTTTGTACCTTCCAAGAATAACCACACCGTAAGTACTTATATCTTTACTTAATATAATTATTTTCGGAGTAAAACCGTGTTTACAATTAAACAAATTAAAGTCATCGCTCGATTTCGATCTGCGGTGCTATTGGCATCAGCGTTGCTGTTGTCTGCTTTTTCTTTATCTGCTACAGAGCAATCAATATCTACAGGTTGGTTAACTCATCCTGATCATCCTCCAGCACAAGTTCGTTTTATGCTGACTGGTGAAGTAGATAAATCAAATAATAAAGCACAAGGTTTATTAGAGGTAAAACTCGATGATGAGTGGAAAACCTATTGGCGATCACCTGGTGAAGGAGGTGTATCTCCTGTTCTTGATTTGAGTCAATCTCAAAACCTATCTAATCTAGAATGGTTTTGGCCAACCCCTGCTTTTTATGAGCAATCGGGATTAATGACCCTTGGCTATAAGCATAATGTTGTTTTTCCAATGGAATTAACGTTTGAAGATATCAATCAACCGTTACATTTTTCAGGAAAATTAACCTTGCCAACGTGTACTAATATCTGTGTTCTTACTGATTACGATTTAGAGCTACCTCCAATCGAGATTAATAAGCTAGAAACCGAAGCAAGCGCTCAGCACTTATTCCAGCAAGGGTTAGCTTCTGTTCCAAAACAAAGTGATTCAACAACACTAGTTAGTGCTTCATTTGATGCTTTATCACAAAAACTGCAAGTTCAACTTAATCATGATGCAGGCTGGGTAACCCCTCAAATTCTAATTGATGGCCCAGAAATAACGGATGATTACTTCTCTCAACCGGTAGTAGAGGTTGATGGTAGTTTAATTACCGCAACCTATAACGTTACGAATTGGTTAGGAGATACGGATTTAGCTGGAAAAACAATTTCAATTACTGCGTCTGATGAGTTATTTGCTCATGAATTAACAGCGATTGTCGATACAAAACCTCTAATCCAAAGTAAAGACACCAGCATTATTACCATGATTGTTTTTGCTTTTTTAGGCGGATTAATTCTTAATATTATGCCGTGTGTGTTGCCTGTATTAGGCATGAAACTCAACAGCATGGTTACTTCATCAACCTCAAGTAAACGTTCTATTCGCTTACAGTTTTTTGCTTCTGCCGCAGGGATCTTAACGTCTTTCTGGTTACTTGCGACTGGTTTGCTTATTTTAAAATTTACAGGCAGTGCCATTGGTTGGGGGATCCAGTTCCAAAGCCCTATATTCATTGGCTTTATGGTTATCATTACCGCCTTGTTTACCGCTAATTTATTTGGCATATTCGAGATCCAATTACCAAGCCGATTCTCAACCTCTATTGCGAGTAAAGGCAATAACACAACACTTGGACACTTCGTTCAGGGTATGTTTGCAACACTACTTGCGACTCCATGTAGTGCACCTTTCTTAGGTACCGCGGTTGCTTTCGCATTAGGTGCTAATGTTTTTGAAATGTGGGTGATATTTACTTCGCTAGGGCTTGGAATGGCTCTTCCTTGGATACTGTTCGCTTTATTTCCGGAACTCGTTTCATTTATGCCAAAGCCTGGAATGTGGATGAACAAGGTCAAAATTATTTTTGGTTTGATGATGCTAGTAACAACTTTATGGTTACTTAGCTTACTTTCTCCCTTTCTCGGTAGCACTACTGTTTGGATTATTACTGCATTACTAATTATTTTCTTATTATATAAAGTAGGTAAAAAACACGGCAAGAATACCGTTATTGCTATCTTAGCTATTATCGTTTTCTCTAGTAGCGCATTACTGATTATTGGCAGTATGACAACAAAGCATTGGGTTACACCTATTGTCGACGATATCCCTTGGCAATCTTTGGAACAACACTCTATAAATGAATATGTAGCTCAAGGGAAAACCGTCTTTGTCGATGTTACCGCCGATTGGTGCATTACCTGTAAAGCCAACAAGATAGGTGTAATTTTACAAGATCCAGTCTATTCAACACTGCATCAAGAAAACGTTATTGCGATGAAAGGAGACTGGACTCACCCAAGTGAAAAGGTAACCAATTACCTAAAAAGTCATCAACGTTTTGGGGTTCCACTTAATGTTGTTTATGGGCCGAATGCACCGCGAGGGTTACCTTTACCTGTTATTTTAACGAGTAACGATGTTATTCAAGCAATTGAATATGCAGGGAGAGCAAACTAATGACGGCAAAGAAGATAGCTACAGGAAAAAAACAAAAGGCCATTTACTGGCTAAAGGAGATCATAAAATTCACGGTCTTTATTACACTATTTTCTGTTGCCGTAGATTATTGGCGAAGCCAAGATATGCCATCAGAAATCCCACCTAAACTGTCTATTAACACTATAGGTGGAGAATGGGTTGATATTACAAAAATGAGCTATAAAGAACCTGTTCTAGTTTATTTTTGGGCGACTTGGTGTCCAGTTTGCACCATGGTAAGCCCTAGTGTGAGCTGGTTAGCTAACGACCATCAAGTCGTTTCTGTTGCGATTACCTCTGGCGATAATAACCGCTTAGTTAAGTATATGAATTACAAAGATTATGATTTCCCTGTTATTAATGATTCTACGGGAAATATTGGCCGAGAATGGGGAGTCACCGCAACCCCATCTATCGTCATCGTTAAAAACGGTGAAATATCGTCTATCACAACTGGCGTAACGACCCCTATTGGTCTGTGGTTACGTTTATTTTTTGCTTAAGGTTACTATTCTCATGAAATCATTATTATTATCAGTATCAATCGCAGCAAGTTTATTTCTATCACCGCTTGTCACTGCAGAAACTATTTCTTCTGTTCAAGAAAAACAATTAGCGAAGATCTCTGCTTTACTTCGTGAAAACCCCGAAATCATTGAAGGACTACATAGTAATTTATTGCAATATCTTGATAGCCAACAGTCACTAAGCAGCATCTTGACGCTGAATCATGACTATCTATACAACAACCCTAAACATCCTTATTTTGGTGCTGAAAATCCGAAATTAACCATTATCAATTTTACTGACTATAATTGTCCTTACTGTAAACGCTTAGAGTCAGGCTTAATTGATGTGCTTAAATCGTATCCAGAAATCCGCATTGTAAATGTCTTTTTACCTTTCCAACAACGAATGATTCCAGGGCTTAAAACTAATACAGCTTGGTATGCCTTAAATGTTTGGGAGAAAAAACCAGACCAATACGCTGAAGTACATCGTTTAATGATGGCAAAACCATCCCGTCATGACAGTAAATCCATACTGAAAATAGCGGAGTTAACAGGAACACAGCAAGAACTGACTCCAAATCAAGAAAAGGTAAAAATGGTAGAAAAGAATGAAAAGATCTTTACTCAACTTGGCTTAAGGGGAACTCCAAGTTTGATTATTGGCAACGAAATCATTCCAGGATTTATACCTACTGAGGACTTAAAAGCCATTATTGATAAACAGTTATAAATCGCAATAAAGATATATTAATAAAAAGCTGCTATCTAATATTAGAGATAGTGGCTTTTTAATACATGTTAGTTATCTTTTAGTCGAATGCTTCTAATTTATTTCTTTAGGGCTATTTATTTTTATCTGAAAATTAAGTACCTTATCTGAATGACGTCCCATTAACTCTGGATGAATATAATGCAGAACAAAACAACGCCACGAATTGCGGTTGCTATTCTTTCTTCGCTTCTTGCTCTCTGCGCATTTCTCTATGACGTTATCGGTTTTGAGTCAGCTTCTGATCTTTGGTTTGAAGGTTTAACACTTATTTTATTGGTCTATATCTATCTAACAGCCTACCAGTTTTTAACACCTTATGCTTTTCTGACTGCTGGTGGCGCACTTTTACTATTTAATAAAGCTTATGACCTACTAACAGAATTCCCTCAAATAGAATATCACGCTGATAAGTTCGAAATCATCGATACTTTATTGGACGACGGTTCTCTATTTATTGCTTTTCTACTCATCGCTATTGGCATTACTCATATGATGAAAAGATTGGCTAAACAAAACATGAAAGATGAACTGACTAATTTATATAACAGAAGAAAACTCTCTGAAATCGAATTAGATGCATTTGATCTTATTTATTTTGATCTAAATGACTTGAAAAAAGTTAATGATTTAAAAGGGCATCAAGTAGGAGATCTAATGATTATTCGATTTGCTCAGGTGCTGAGAAACTCATGCATTAAGCAAGAAATGGCTCTTCGAGTTGGAGGAGATGAATTTGTTGTCATCACTCATAAAGATCGCTCAATGCCATTTATTAACAATGTTTGTAAACAGCTAGAGAATGAACAAATTTCCTTTGCGTATGGCATAAAATCAACAACAAGAGAAGGACTAGAAGAGGCACTTATAAACTCAGATAAACATATGTATGAGATGAAAGCCCAACAGAAGAAAAACCGCCAACAACACCTCGTACAACAGCAGACAACCTATTGAATTTATATAATTTAAATTGCTTTATTTCTATCAAAGAAATGATTGACTGGTCCATGCCCTTTCCCAATAATTAACTCATCTGCATGAACAATTGCTTGGGTGATATATTCCTTACCTAGCCTAACTGCAGCATGCAGCTCATAACCTTGAGCCAAATAAGATGCAATGGCTGAAGATAGAGTGCAACCTGTCCCGTGTGTATTATGAGTATTAATACGTGCCGCCGACAAACGCTCAACTGAATCGGCACCAATAAATAAATCCGTACTATTGGTACTTTCCTCTAAATGCCCTCCTTTTAGTAACACTGATTTTGCACCTAATTGACGAAGTTCATCAATGATGGCTGTCATTTCACCTTCATTTTTAGGAACTTTAACACCAATTAATGCCGAAGCTTCAGGAAGATTTGGTGTGATCACATCAGCAAGAGGAAGAAGTTCAGATTTAAGGCTATCAATAGCAGATGCCTGAAGTAGCAAATCGCCACTGGTGGCGACCATTACGGGATCAACCACCACGTATTGAGGAGAATATTGTTTGATTTTTTTTGCGACAGAATGAATGACATCAGAATCACTTAGCATTCCGACTTTAACGGCAATCACATTTAGATCAGAAAAAACGGCATCAAGCTGCTGTTCTACAAATTCACTGCTGATTGAATAAATGCCCGTAACGCCTTGGGTGTTTTGAGCCGTTAATGCGGTAATAACAGAGCACGCATAGCCTCCAGTTGCTGAGATGGCTTTAATATCAGCTTGGATCCCTGCGCCACCACCACTATCAGACCCTGCAATAGTTAATACAATAGGAGTAATAGTAGATAACTTATTTAAAACAGGTGATGCCAAAGGTGCTGTAGTAACGAATGTAGACATAATTATTTTCCCTAACTAACGCTCAGGAAAAACAGTCGAATGAGAATATCTCTACGTTGGTACGCAAGATCTCACCTAAAGAAACGGATCAGAGGCGATCGAGTCAAGAGGACCATTAGTTCCCTACGTCAGTACTAACTGAATCAGGTTCAACGGGTTCGCTATTGCGATCTCAGCCTATTGGCTCCCCGACTAATGAGGTCATACTATCACTAATTAATTTTGAGATAATATGATTTTTATAAGAATGTTATCTGTATGGATTAATTTTTATGCTGAGAACCCAATTTAGACGCTAATTGACTAACGATGGTTTTACGCATATCTGAGAGCTTTGGTGCTTCACCCACTTGCCATGGTAATGGACGCATTAGACTCATTGTTCTTAATCCAAAACGGGCCGTTAATAAACCAATCCCCAATCCTTGTGCTGCACGAGTAGAGAGCTTGCCTGCCAACCCCGTTGATAACATATCCACACCAACATCGGTCGCCATTTCTGTTGCCCCGGCAAAAGCCATGTTTTGCAAAACCATTTTGAACAAACGTAAACGTCCCCAGTAACCAAGCTCTACTCCGTACACTTGGGACACTTGCTCGATTAATCGAATATTTCGCCATGCCACTAATAGCATATCGACGACAGCTAATGGGCTTAATGCCACCATTAATGCTGACTCACCTGCGTGTTTACTGATTAAAGCTCTTGCGCGTTTATCTTGCTCTGCCACCACCATGCTGTCATACATTTCAAATACTTCAGCGTTATTGTGATGAGATTCAATGCTGTTTTGCCAACGAGTATACTCAGCTGTTTTTGCCGTTGAGCCCTTTTTCGCTAAATCTTCACAAAACGATTTGGCTTGCCCAATACCATTACCTTCGACTAATTCAGTCACTTGCTGTTGAACTTCTGCTCGTTTTTTAAGCTTATGTAATGTCCATAATTCACGACCAATCGCTGTCACTCCCATAACAGCCGCCAGACTAATTAACCCAGCCCAGCCCAGCGATAAGAAATCAGCCGATTGAATGGCAGTAATCACATGATCAACACTTTGCCACACCGTTAAACCAAGGAAGCCACCAATTAACGTTTTAATACTCCAATGGGTTTTCTTTTTGATTAATGGCGTTTCAATATCCACACCATCCAATTCCTCTTCTTCGATAGCTTGAGGAACAAATTTAACATTCTCTTCAAATAGCTTTTGAGTTTGAAGGTTATCAAGGGTTTCGGTATCTTGCTCTAGTTCTTGAGACGAGGCTTGAAAGATACGCTGTTTTTTTAACTCACTCATACTAATTTATCCCCTAACAAGAATTGCATCGCCTTATCCATTCGGATGTGTTGCAGCGGTTTGTCATTCTCATTGTGCAACGGTTGAAAGCTCATAAAGTTAAATGGCTCTGTTTCCCAGTAGGCTTTACTCGGGATGCGTTTTGGCACCTCTCCCGGGAACATCATTAATGGTTTTTGTTCACTGTTAATCCCAGAAATTGCAGCACATAACTCACCATTATCTTCAATCATACCGGCCGTTGTCGCCTGAATGGACGCAATGCTCATGCACTCCATTTTAATGCCTTCGTACGCCGTTTCTTGCCATGTTTGATGGATCATCTGTTGCAGTAACAAAACCATATTTGGGTGTTGCTCTGGTGTCACATGATCTGCCTTGGTTGCCGCAAATAGTACCTTATCAATTTTTGGCGAAAACAGACGTTTTAACATCGAACTTTTACCATATTGAAAGCTGTGCATCAGTTGATCAACCGCTTGGCGCATATCATTAAATGACTGTTCACCTGCATTTAATGGCTGTAAACAGTCGACCAAGACAATTTGACGATCAAAATGTCTAAAATGCTCGTTATAAAACTTCTTCACAACGTGCTGTTGATAATGTTTATAGCGTTTTTTTAGTATCGAAATATTCGAATCTTTCTTCGCTTTTGCTAGCTCTTCTTCTGTGTATTTATGCAAAAACATAAATGGGAAAAACTGCAAGACCGGTGCACCCGCTAGTTCTCCAGGTAATACAAAACGCCCCGGTTGTACCCAGTGCAGACCCTGAGAATCTTTACAGCTATGAAGATACTGAGTAAATAACTCTGCAATATGACTGATTTGTTTTTCATCGACAGGCGCTAAAGGATCTAACTTTTTCGCCTCTTTTAGCCATGCTTCAGAGAGTATTTTTCTATGCCCAGTTAAGTTAACCTGCTGTTGCTTTGACCATTCAAGATAATCCATATCCAGTAATGGAAGATCCAATAGCCACTCTCCCGGATAATCGACAATATCAACGTATAAAGTCGCGCTGTCTTGCAAATGTTTTAACAACCCCGATTTAGGTTTAAATTTAATAGCTAAACGTAATTCACTCACATCCCGTGTAGGTTCAGGCCAGGTTGGCGGCTCAGCAAGTAATGAATCCATCCCTTCATCATATGTAAAACTAGGAATAGAAAGATTTGATTGCGGTATGCGTTTCGCACCAATCATTCGCCCTTCACGGGTCACTGATAATAAAGGTAATTTATCGCTTGAAGCGGCATGTAAGCACTGATTAACCAAAGAGGTAATAAACGCCGTCTTACCTGCGCGCGACAACCCTGTAACCGCCAATTTGACGTGACGATCCATACTGCGGCTGACTAATTTATTCATTTCTTTGGTTAATCTACTCATTCATATTTCTCTCTTTCTACAAACAACAAATGGAGTGTACAGAACTGAATCTGAACACCCCATGAACAAGGTCTTAGTTATTGCTTAATTAAAGGTTACGAAATTCGCGGCGAACCTTGTATTCAGAAGAAGTAACATACCCTTCCATTCGGCGGATCTTCTCTTCCATTCTGGCCATGTCTTTATCAACACGCTTAATCACTTCTGATGCTGATTGACCCGCTTGCCATGGTTTACTTTTTACTGTGTGCTCACGCTTCTCTTCTGTTCGGTAGTACATTTCAACCGGTGCTTTATCTAAAAACAGCATGGCTGCAAAGTACGCCAACATGACTAAAAAACCTGCGCTAAACAATGCCGCGGATACCACCAAAATACGCACTATCCAAGGTTCAATACCAAAGTACTGAGCGATACCTGCGCAGACACCACCAATCTTTCCATTTCGAGTATCTCTATACAGTTCTTTTGACATTAGCGCTCCCTCCAACTCGGGGATTCTGCATCCAGAATTTTCTCTAATGTTTCAACACGACGTTGCATTTTATCCGCACGTTCTGTCATTGTTTTTAATAACTGTGTATCTTCATGTGACAGACCTTGTGCTGTTTTACCTTTGCTTCGGTAATGTAAAAACAGCCATAACGGGGCAACAAAAATAAAAAATATAACCAATGGGAAAGCAAAAAAGCCGCTCATTGTTTTCTCCTTAGTAATTCAAATTCGATCAACTCTTGTAATCTATTATGCGTCTTTTTTCATTTGTTCTTTTAGACGCTCTAATTCTTTTTCAATTTCATCTTGCGCTTGCAGCTCTGCAAATTCTTGTTCTAGTGAGTTTGCTTTACCCATTGAGTAAGTGTCTGCCTTTGCATCCAATTCGTCAATACGACGCTCATATTGTTCAAACTTTGCCATTGCACGTTCTGTTTTTCCTGAATGTGTATGGGCTTTAATATCATTACGATGCTGCGCCGTTTGTTGACGAATAACAAGCGCTTGTTGACGCGCACGAGTTTCTGTCAGTTTAGTCTCTAACTCAGTTAATTCTGTGGTCAACTTCTCAATGCTTTCTTCTACAAGGATGAATTCTGTTTTTAGGCTTGATAGTACGTCTTGTACTTTTTGTTTTTCAATCAATGCTGAACGCGCTAAGTCTTCACGTTGTTTAACTAAGGCTAAACTTGCCTTTTCTTGCCAATCGATCACTTGCGCTTCAATTGAACCAATTTTGCGTGTCAGCTCTTTTTTATCTGCGATTGCTTTTGCTGATGCAGTTCGAACCTCAACTAATGTGTCTTCCATCTCTTGAATAATTAAACGGATCATTTTTTCTGGATTCTCGGCTTTATCCAGTAAAGAAGTTACATTGGCATTAACGATGTCTGCAAAGCGTGAAAAAATACCCATAATTTATTCCTCTCAATTAATATCAATTTAGATAACTATTTTTAAATCTACTATGACTATTACACAATACATGCCAAGTTTTCACTCATTAAAAATCAATAACTTACAACAAATCGACGAGTGTGCCATTTTAGGATATGATTAAAATAACCATTATTTAGTAATATTGACCAATTAAGTTAAGGTAAAGCATGAGAAAAGACAGCTTAATCGGCGAATCGGATGCGTTTTTATCTGCGTTAGACCAGGCATCTCAATTGGCGACGATAGATAGACCAATCCTAATTCTTGGTGAACGCGGAACCGGAAAAGAGTTAATTGCTCAACGACTTCACTTTCTATCAAAGCGATGGGATGAGCCACTAGTGAGTTTAAACTGTGCCGCCTTAAGCTCTGGCACATTAGATTCTGAACTTTTTGGTCATGACGCAGGCTCATTTACGGGAGCAAAACAGCGTCACCAAGGTCGATTCGAACGTGCTGATGGTGGTTCCCTCTTTTTAGATGAACTAGGAACCGCGCCTTTAACCGTACAAGAAAAGTTGCTTCGAGTGATTGAGTATGGTGAATATGAACGCGTTGGTGGATCTCAAACCTTAAAAGCAGACGTTCGCTTGATTTGTGCGACCAACCAAAACCCGCAAGACTTAATAGCAGAAAATAAATTTAGAGCTGATTTATTAGATCGATTATCTTTTGATGTGATTCATTTACCCCCGCTACGATACCGAGAGCAAGACGTACTGTTACTTGCCGAACATTTTGCAATAAAGATGTGCCAAGAAATGAACTTAACGTATTTTGTAGGATTTTCACGTTATGCTCAGCATCAAATCTTAGGTTATGACTGGCCCGGTAACGTCCGTGAGTTAAGAAACTGTATTGAAAGAGCCGTGTTTAAGCATAATCATGAAGAGGCTCAAATCGAGTCAATTCAGCTCAACCCTTTTGTTTCTCCCTGGGCAGACTCTCAGTTAACCTCTTCTCCTTCAGCTATACTCAATGCTCAAGAAAGAGAAGAACAAGCGATATCGCTACCATTGAATTTAAAACAATTTCAAATAGATCAAGAGAAAGCACTACTTGAACAAGCGCTATTAAAATCACAACATCATCAACGAAAAGCTGCTGAAGAATTAGGCATTACTTACCATCAATTTCGTGGATTATTGAAAAAGCACCAACTCTTGACCACAATCAAGGGATAATCTTAGATATTTAAGTGCAGAACCAGTCACTTGGGTATAAAATGGCAGGTTCATTAATTAAAATCGATAAAAAGCTGCGGTCATTATGAAAATTATTGCGCGCATACTCATAACGGCAACAGGATTATTTAGTCTTGTTGGTTGTTATGATGCGGGGATTAAACAAACAATCCATGAAACAGGGTTCGTTTACTGTGAGTCAGGAAATCTGGATACTTTTAATCCACAAATCTCTGATGAAAACAGCATTCTGGAAGCCGTTAGCGCTCAGATCTATGATCGCCTGCTTATAATTGATCCCGTTACGCAAAAGCCATCGCCAAATTTAGCCAGCGAATGGCAAGTTGATAAGACTGGAACGGTTTACACTTTTACTTTACAACCTAACGTTGCATTTCATACTACTGACTTATTTACACCAACACGCTTTTTAAATGCAAATGACGTTGTTTTTAGTTTTGAGCGCATAATAAACCCTGATAATTCATATCACAATGTCAATTCAGGACATTACCCATGGTTTGATAGTATCAATTTCCCTCAAACAGTGACCTCAATAGAAGCCATTAACCCGCATCAGGTTCAATTCACGCTTTCTTCACCTGATAATACCTTTTTATCTTCTTTAGCAACCTCTTACGCGGTTATTCTCTCAAAAGAATATGCCCAGCAACTTGCGGCCTCTGACGATAAAAACCTAATTGATTCACTACCTGTCGGTACTGGTCCTTTTAAACTGTCGCAATTTCAAAAAAGTGAAATGGTGCGTTTAAAACGACACGACAACTACTGGCAAGGTAAGGCTAAGATGTCGCAAGTGGTATTTGATATATCAAGTAGAGGGACAGGTTCATTAGCAAAACTACTGCGCCAAGAGTGCGATGTGGTAGCAAACCCTATATCCAGTCAATTACCTATTATTATTGAAAATGACGAATTGACTTTGTATTCACAAACGGCAACTAACGTTGCTTTTATTGCTATTAATACAGAAAACCCATTATTACAAGATCAACGTGTGCGTAAAGCGCTCAATTTTGCGATTGACCGTTCAAGCTTAATTAACTCGGTTTACTATAATTCAGGTATTGAGGCAAAGTCGATCTTACCTCCAGCTTCTTGGGCTTATGGTAATGACAGCTCTTTTATTCGCTATAACCTAAATTACGCAAAAGGATTATTACGTGAAGCTGGTATAGAAGATGAAATTGAACTGACGATGTGGGTGCCTCTTGATAATAACTCTTATAATCCAAGCCCTAAAAAGTCAGCTGAAATTATTCAGAGCAATTTTTCAGACATCGGGATTAAGCTTAAATTAATTACTAGCGATTTGTTAAACCGTAATGAACTCGCAGAGAATAACATCGATTTAGTATTAACAGGCTGGAATGCTAACAGCTCAGACCCTGATACTATGCTTCGACCATTGCTTTCATGTGACGCAAAACAAGCGGGATTTGGTGTTGCCAATTGGTGTAATGAGGAATTTGATTTCTTGCTTGATTTAGCAAAAGAAACGAATCAACCTCGCTATCGTATTAACTTATATCGTCAGATCCAAAATCTATTGAGCGAAGAAATGCCAATAATACCATTAGCACATGGCGTAAAATATCAAGCGAACCAATCTTCGTTACACGGTTTTACATTAAGTCCATTCAATACCTATCCATTCCATAACATTATCAGAATTAAGGAGGAGATATAATGTGGATTTACACGATACGACGTTTTAATTTATTCATTATTACGCTATTGATCCTAACCTTAATCGGTTTCAATATTCTACGTCTTGACGATAGCTCTGCATGGGCGCAAACCTCTTTCTTCTCTGGCTGGTTCACCTACTTGGGCCAATTAACTAGCGGAAACCTTGGTGTGAACGAATACGGTGTAAATATGCTAGATGAAATTCTGCGTGTTTTCCCTGCTACCATTGAATTGTGCTTCTTTGCCTTTTTTATCGCCCTTATCATAGGGACCCCTGTTGGGACCATTGCAGGTATGCGTCAAGGTAAACCAATGGATACCTTTATTTCATCCATTGCTTTACTTGGCTACGCTATGCCTTTGTTTTGGATAGCATTAATATTACTCATGTTTTTTAGCTTGCAGCTTGGTATTACTCCTGTTTCTGGTCGTTACAGTTTGTTGTATGAATTTGATACTAAAACAGGGTTTGCCTTTATCGATGTATTAGCTTCTAACTCTCCGTACCGTGCAGAAATGCTCGAAAACATTATTCAGCACTTAATATTGCCTACGTTGGTACTTTCAATTGCACCAATGACAGAGGTCATTCGCTTGATGCGCTCTTCTGTTTCTACGGTAATTACTCAAAATTACATTAAAGTCGCTCATACAAAAGGGCTGTCTAAATTTCAAATTATGATTAAGCATATTATTCGTAATGCGCTCCCGCCTATTATCCCGAAACTAGGCATACAACTATCAGGCCTATTTACTGCGGCTATTTTAACTGAATCTATTTTTAACTGGCCTGGTATTGGCCGCTGGCTTTTGGATGCTATTATTAATCAAGATTTTGTTGCTGTTCAAGCAGGGGTAATTACTGTTGCTTCATTTATTTTATTCGCAAATATTCTGTCTGATTTATTAGGTGCCGCAGTAAATCCATTAGTAAGGAAAGAGTTCTATGCTCTCAAATAGTGTTTATCAAGAAGAACATATTCCAACGCAAATGGAACGTTTTTGGTTAAGTTTTCGAACGAATTCCTTAGCTATGTTTGGATTTTGGTGTTTATTATTAATTATTATAATAACCATCACTTCACCATGGCTGAGTCCTTATGATCCTCAATGGCAATCAGAGAATCTATTAATGCCGCCATCATGGAGTTCTGAAGGCGATGTTGCGTTCTTCTTGGGTACCGATGATTTAGGTCGAGATATTCTCTCTCGTTTATTAATGGGATCACAATTAACTTTTGGCTATGCTGTAATTGTGGCGCTATTTTCTGGCTTTGTTGGCTGCACCATTGGTATTTTTGCTGGTATGACTAAAGGGTTATTATCAAGTGCTTTAAATCACCTATTAGATACCATTCTCTCTATTCCTTCCCTATTGCTCGCTATTATTTTTGTTGCTTTCTTAGGGTTTGGGGAATTTAATATTTTGTTGGCAATCTGGTTAGCTCTCATTCCTCGTTTTATTCGCGCTGTATACACTGCGGTTCATAATGAGGTAGAAAAAGATTATGTCCTTGCTGCCCGACTTGATGGTGCGAACGACTTCTACCTTTTATGGAATTCTGTACTTCCAAATATTCTCATTGTTATCGTCGCAGAAATGACATTAGCGATTTCAGTGGCTATTTTAGATATTACCGCTCTGGGTTTTCTCGGTTTAGGCGCACAAGCACCAAGTCCTGAATGGGGAGTAATGTTAGGTGACTCTATTGAGTTAATTTATACCGCTCCGTGGACAGTAACGTTACCTGGTATCGTCATTACCTTTACGGTTATTATCATTAACTTAGTTGGTGATGGTATTCAGCGTGCACTAAATGCGGGGACTGAGTAATGCCTTTATTAGATATTCGTCACTTAACCATTGAGCTTGAAACGCCCCAAGGTATGGTAAAAGCTGTCGACCGTATGAGCCTAACACTTAATGAAGGTGAAATTCGTGGGTTGGTAGGTGAATCAGGTTCAGGTAAGTCTCTTGTCGCTAAAGCAATTTTAGGGATCACCAAAGATAACTGGAAGATCAGTGCTGATAGAATGCGATTAGGTAATATTGACCTTCTTGCATTGTCTCCAAAAGAACGCCGCCGAGTAATTGGGCGTGAAATGGCGATGATCTTTCAAGAACCGTCGACCTGTCTCGATCCATCAGAGCAAGTAGGTAACCAATTAAAAGAAGCAATTCCATCAAAGTACTTTACTGGCAGTTGGTGGCAGCGTTGGAATTGGCGTACGAAAGGCGCTATTGCTCTACTTCATAAAGTAGGGATCAAAGATCATAAACACATCATGAAATGTTATCCATATGAGTTAACGGATGGTGAATGTCAAAAAGTAATGATCGCTATGGCTATTGCCAATAAGCCTCGTATCTTAATTGCTGATGAACCAACCGATGAATTGGATGCTGTGACCCAGTCACAAATATTCCGTTTATTAAGCCGCATGAATCAAGTTAATAACACAACGATTCTGCTAATCAGTCATGACTTAATCACTTTAACGCAATGGGTAGATAGAATCACCGTAATGTACTGCGGTCAATCGGTTGAGTCTGCTTGTCGTAAAGATATTTTAGAAGCACCAAAACATCCTTATACTAATGCGCTTTTACGGGCCATGCCTGATTTTAGCAAAGATGGGATCCCCCATAAGGCCAAGTTAGAATCATTGCCTGGAACAATTCCACCATTACAGCATTTACCTATTGGCTGTCGTTTAGGTCCTCGTTGTCCTTATGCTCAAAGAAAATGCGTGCAAGTCCCTGAAGGTCGTAAAGTGAAAGATCACAAATTTAGCTGCCATTTCCCATTAAACTTTGAGGAGAAGAAGAATGACTGCGCTTCTTGAGGTCACTGATCTTAAAAAAGATTACGTTTTTCGTACTGGGTTATTTCGCAAACAAGTACGAGAAGCGGTTAAACCCGTCAGCTTTTCGTTAGAAGCAGGACAAACAATAGGTTTTATTGGTGCGAACGGCTCAGGTAAATCAACCTTAGCAAGAATGCTTGCAGGTGTCGTAGAACCTACTTCTGGCATCATTAAAGTTAATGGTGAGGTTTTAGATTACAAAGATTTTCAAACTCGTTGTAAATTAATACGTATGATTTTTCAGGACCCTAACTCATCGTTAAATCCTCGAATTCAAATAGGCCGAATTCTAGAAGGTCCATTGAAGCGTAATACCAGCATGCCTCCAGAAGCAAGAGAACGCCGTGTTAAAGATACTCTGCAACGTGTTGGCTTGTTACCTGAACACGCTTACTTCTACCCACAAATGCTGGCGACAGGCCAAAAACAGCGGGTCTGTTTGGCTCGTGCTCTAATCTTACAGCCGTCTATTATTGTTGCAGATGAAGCGTTGAATGGACTCGATATGGCGATGCGTTCTCAAATCATTAACCTGTTTTTAGAGCTTCAACAAGAGATGGCGATTTCATTTATCTACGTATCGCAACATATTGGTGTAGTAAAACATATTACCGACAAAGTGATGGTGATGCATGAAGGGGAAGTGGTAGAGAAAGGTCCAACCCAAGAGATCTTTGCAAACCCTCAACACTCTATTACACAGCGCCTTTTAGCGAGCCATTTTGATGCCCCTACACATGATAGAAAACAGCGTATTAGTGCAGCGACACCTAAAATTGAGTGCTAGATTAGACTAAATAAATCCCATCTCTATTATCAATAATAAAGATGGGACTATGTAACCTCAACTCGGGATAAGAAAGTCGAGTAGTAAATTTTTCATGCACTTAAATTAAACCAATAAGTCAGTAATGTTAATTTAGATGCATAACAAGGCAAAATCACAAGTCAATAGCTTGCCTATTACGTTGATTTTAACGCAGTTAGGCGCTAAAGAAACAGTACTGAATGGCTTAGATTATCCCGAGTTGAGGTTATTTAGATCGATACCAAGATTGCGCGGCTACTTAAGCCACTTTCTAAGGTCAGTAATAACATCTGCGCAGGCTCGTCATTCAGTTGCTCACCGGTCCAAAAATCACGCCAAATTGAAGGCTGATCAGCCACTAACGTGTGCTCCATTGGCTCATCATCATAGTTAAAGACACAATGGAGCTCATGCTGATGATTAAGTCGAAGTGTACAGTGACGATTCGATAATGATTTAAACTGGGCTGAATCTTGTGTTAGGCGATGACGTGACAATAGATTCTTCCATGTCTTCTTCGCAAAGTTATTCAACTCAGGTAACGGATCTCCAGATAAGGCTAATCCGCCAGCGGCTAAGATCACATTGCGGTGAAATTCATAATCTTTTCGTTCCGCCCCTTGATTAGGTAAGGAAACTAACGTGATGCAATCCGGATCAATTTGCCATAATTTACGATGTTGCCAGCTACGATAAAATGTTTCTTTTGCAATTTGCTCAAATCGCTCAGCTTTCCTTTCTACGTCATCAGAAACGCGCATTGCATCCACAAGACCTAAGGATGGCCACATTGGCGCATTACACCCTAGAATCAACGCCTCTCCAGCACCATTAATAATGGCTTGCATACCTAAACGATAGGCTTCAATTCCTGTGATCCCAGACTGAACACGAGCACCTTTTAATGAGCCCCAGTAATTTGCATCCAATTTGAAAAGTTCAACTCCCCACTCCTCTCTCATGGTTCGAATCACTTCTGTTAAATGAATCTGCACGGCTTGTTTTGAAGTATCAAGAATATACCAAGGTGTGCAACGCCAACCTCCATAAGTGATATCTTCCGCTTTTAATAACTCACCGTTTTCATGACGTACAAACCAATCTGGATGATTTTTAAAGATCTCTGACTCTGGTTGAGCAATAAACGGAGCAATCCAAATAGCGGGCTTTTTACCTTTACTTTTTATTGCCGCTAATAAGCTTTCAATGCCATTAGGGAATTTATTTGACGGTGTTAACCAATCCCCCATAAATGCTTGGTAACCATCATCCAGTAAGACCCACTCAAGCTCAGCTTGTTCATCACTCATCACTTCAAGGTTATCTAAGACGTTTTGTTCGGTTACATCTGCATAATAGGCATACCATGAACACCATCCGACAGGCGCATTTTGCTTTACTCCTGCTCTAATCGGGTGCTGTTGCTGTACTTTTGCGGCATAAAGTTCATACATTTCATCAAGTGAATCCGCTTGAATAACGGTAACCGCTTCCATTTCATTACTCGCCCAATCCTGAGGGTGAGTATGTTCCCCATCAAGAAATGCCATTACGTTCATTTCACCTTGATGTTGATGGATTTCAAAATAACCAGCAAAGCGATAGCACGACGTGAACCCAAATAATGTAAAACCATCGGACTGCTCAATGACTAAATAATTGTAGAAACGTTTTTTGGCTTTTTCTGAATATAAACGATAACTGGCGTTATTATCTGGGCAACGACCTATATCTTGAGGAGAGCTAACCTGACCACCCGTTTGAGATAGCATTTGAAAGCCATCACCTAAAATCTTAGCGTTATGCTCTAATTGTGTAGGGAACTGTAAAACAAGATAATGATCATTGATAGGCAGGTTATGAATGCCAGCAAAACACATAGTAACTTGGTCGTCTTGCAGTTCATAAACTAAATCGGTTTGAACAGGAATGGTTTCTTGTCCGCATAAGAAAAATAATGGGTTCATCATGCACTTCCTACTGCTCGTTTCTATAACGAAATTAATCAGATAACTGTGTAATTTCCATAGAATACTACTATTCAAGATACAAGCAACAATAACAGATGAAGGGCGAGAGTTTGGAGGGGGTAAATATTAAAAATACCAAGCCAGTATCATTCATACTGACTTGGTAAACTAATCAATAAATTTATACTTTAAAGAATAACAATTGTTCTCTTTGGTTTTCAGAAAGTTCAGATAAATGCTGGCTAGCTTGCGCAGATTCTTTAATCCCTTCTACGTTCTGATTAATACTCTCAGTGATCACATTAACGTTTTCACTAATAGACTCTATCGCTCTACTTTGCTCGTTGGCAGCTGTTGCCATTTCTGCATTAGTTTGAGAGATAAGCTCTATTGAATCAGAAATACTTAATAATTGATTATTAGTATCAAGACTCATCTGAGCAGTTTTATGAATCATATTAATAGACTGATTAACTGAATCAACCACAGTCAATGATTTTTGCTGCAAGTTATTAATGATATCTTGAATATTCTGAGTTGATTGTTGAGTCTTAGCAGCAAGTACGCGAACTTCATCAGCAACAACCGCGAAACCTCGACCACTCTCACCAGCACGTGCCGCTTCAATCGCTGCGTTTAATGCTAGTAGATTCGTTTGCTCAGAAATAGAATCGATAACCGTAATCACTTCACTAATGCGATCCGTTTGATCTTTCAGTATCATTACTTCAGAAGAGGTTTCATCCATCTGAATCGCAAGATCTTGACTTAATTTCACGCCTTCTGCAGCAGATTGAGCGCCATCTCTGCTCATTCCTAATACTTCTTTAGCTTTAATATCCGCCTGATTTGCAGATGCATCTACTTGATTTGCAGAAGCAGCCAATTCAGTAATTGCCGTTGCAATCAAATCAACTTGAGATTTTTGATCTGATGCATTCGCTTCACTTTGTACCATAATTGCAGCGAGTTCCGTTGACGATGAAGACACTTCTTCACCAACGTTACGTAAACTACTAATCATATCTTGTAAGCGAACTACTGTGCTGTCTGTATTTTTACATAGCTCACCAATTTCATTGTCACTTGATTGATTATTCAATGAATCTAGACGGCCATTTGAAATATCTGACATCTGCTCTTGAAGTACTAAAATTGGTTTAGTTACGATCTGAGCAATAACAACACCAATAATTAAAGAAATAATTACAGTAACCATTAGAGCAGTTAACAGTAATGTCTGACTTTCAGAAATTAATGCCATATTGTCTTCTGAAATACTGCCATTCATCTTAGTTAGACGAACTCTTTCATCATTTAACTCTTGATATATTGTATTTCCAAGAGTACTTAATGCTTTCTTATTTTTATTTATTTCGTTAGTCGCATTCCATAATACAATATTCATTTCAGATTGAGACTTGAATGCAGAAACAAGAATACTTTTAGCTTCTTCATTCTCTAATGGTTCAATCAGTTTAGCTAATGCATCAAAGTCTCTATTAACGATATCTATTCTTGGTGTTTTACTTACCGATGTATATAAATCGTCATTAAATAGAGAAGTCATCTGAATTTCGATGCTACTTGCTTTATTGTATACTTCAGGTACTACCTTTCCCCAATATAGCTGTGATTCTTCACTTTGTGATTGTGAGAATATTAGCTCACTTGCCTGTTGAATTGGCGTCGTTAGATACAGTGAGTTGCCCCATTCTTTTATCTTTTTATCATTATATTTTACAATCTCATCTGAGTACTTTTTGTAATCATTCAATTGAGATATTAATAAATTCAATTCAGATTGAAGCTGCTCAGGAGTCTTAACGGCTGCCCCCATATTTTGCAACGTTCGTTGTTGATTTACCATATTAGTAAAATTAGAATTCAGTTCAGAATTAATTCCATCAAAATCGATTGTTTTTAATGATTCAATATTTGTAAATCCTGCAGATACACTTAATCGAAGAAACAGTAAGCGTGACTCAGCAATAGAAACATTACTCAGTTGATAACTTCGATGATCTGATATTTGAACATTACGGTTAGTTGATTCTAATTTTGAATTAACCAAATAGATAGCTAACATCATTACCACGATAGTAGCTAGAACTGGTACTAATATTTGATATTTTGTTTTTAAATTTGAAAGTAACTTTTGCAGCATTCTTGCATTATCCTAATGATTTCACCTATGTGAAATTTTCGGCGAGAGGATAATACATATTTTGATTTTCTCATAGTAAAATCAATAAAAAATAGAACGCTCTTATTATAAAATAGTATTGTTTTTATATTTATTTTATATATTGGCAACCTTTTAAATATATAAATTAGTAATATATAAAATATATATATAAAAAAAGCACCCAAACATAGGTGCTTTTTAAATTAATTTACTTTTATTGTCTTATTCAACAATAATTGGGCCGCCAAATGAAGTTACTGGTGGTACTTTACCTTTGAATTTCTCAAAGTTAACTAGACATGTATTCGCTGATGTCGCCTGAGCAAGCTCAGATGATGGAATATCTTGTGTTAGTGTATTTGGATCACCATAAGTACAGATTGCGCCCACTTTTTCATTCAATGGACCGTACCATGCACCTTCTTCGATACGGATAACACCACGAGGGTAACTATCAGTAAGAACAGCACCAGCAAGAAGCTGGCCACGGCCATTAAATACGCGAACTAAATCACCATCTTTAATGCCTTTTTCTTTAGCATCTTGAGGGTTAATGTATACAGGCTCACGACCTTGAACAGCGTAGGTTGCACGGAACTCTTCAGATTCACACATTTGTGAATGCAGACGCTTGTCAGGGTGACAAGATTGCATCCAGAATGGGTGTTCTTTAGAACCTGGACCGCCATGTGAACGTTCTGATTTCTCGAACCACATAGGGTGACCTTGACATTCTTCGTAGCCAAAACGTGCAATCTTACGGCTTGTGATTTCAATGAAACCAGAAGGTGTACCTAGTGCATTTACTTCTGGGTCTTTACGGAAATCAGCGTGACGAACCCATGGTTTACCTTCACCGAAGTCTAGAACGCCTTTTTCCCAGAATACATCAAATTCAGGCATATCAAATTTGCCTTCGTTTGCTGTACGACATTCAGCATAAAGTGAACGAACCCACTCCATTTCATCCATACCACGAGTATATTCTTTATGACGGCCAAAACGACGAGTCAGTTCAGTCATGATCTCAAAGTCAGATCGTGATTGATATAAAGGATCGACAAGCTTATGCATTGCAATTAAGCCACGTGCAGAGTATGAACCGTATTGGTCAATATCGTTACGTTCCCATTGCGTACATGCTGGAAGTACGATATCAGAGAAACGACATGTTGCCGTCCAAGCAAAGTCAATCGTTACAACCGTTTGAAGTTTTTGGAATGCTTGCTTCATACGGTTACGATCTTGGTGGTGATGCCAAGGGTTGTTACCAGAAATAACCATCATTTTGAAATCAGGCAGTACAACTTTAGAACCGTTATAACGGATCTCTTTACCTGGTTCTAATAGACAGTCGATCCAACGTGCTACAGGAATAGTATTGCTGTAACCATTGAAGTCGTTGTTATTCCACTTAGGCTCATGACCTTGATCCACGTTACGTGGGAAGCCACCAGGACCTGCAAAACCAGTAGAAGGAACACCAACACTTGAGTAGTGGTGACTGTAAGATACACCACCACCAGCAAGACCAATTTGACCCGTCATTGCAGATAGAACGGTACCCATCCAGTATGGTTGTTCACCGTGCTGCTGACGCTGGATACACCATCCAAATAGGATCTGTGTACGACCAGTTGCCATCATTTTTGCAAAGTCACGAATTTGCTCAGGTGATACGCCACAGATTTCAGAAGCCCACTCAGGAGTTTTAACTACTTTATCTTTAGTTTCACCAAGCACGTATTGCATAAACTCATCAAAGCCTAGGCAGTAAGTATCAATGAATGCTTTGTCGTACAAGTTCTCTGTATATAGCGTGTAAGCCACAGCCAGCATGAACGCCACATCAGTTTGTGGGTTTAAGTACATGTGGTCATTTTGTAGGTAACGCTGTGTTTTGTTTTTAACTGGATCAACAGAAAGCACATTTACTTTACCTGCAGCTACTTTTTCTTTTAGCTTTTCAAGGTATGCGTAAGATTCATGAGTCTCACAGTTCCAACCTACTTGTAGGTTTTTAACTGGATCCGTTGCCCATAAAATAATGTTATCTGAATGCTCGATGATCTCAGACCAAGAAGTACCTTGTGCATATACTTCTGTAGAACCAAGAACATAAGGCATGATTGTTTGACCTGCACCCGTCGAGTAGTCACCTACTTTCTTGATGAAGTTACCATGCATACCAACAGCACGTTGCATTTGAGCAGTACAGTTGTGGAAAGAACCTGTTTGGTTCCAACCAGTTTGACCAGCATGAAGCGCCCATGGACCGTAGTCTTTTTGAACACGCTCAAGCTCACGGTAGAATAAATCTAACGCTTCATCCCAAGTTACACGCACAAAACGGTTGTTACCACGAGTCTCAGCTGAGTACTTATGTTTTTTCAGCCAATCTAAACGTACCATTGGGTAACGTACACGGCTTGGGCTATAAATAATCCCTTTGATACCATTCAACATATCTGTTGGATGCTTATCCATTTCTAGCGCTGTAATTTCTTGTACTTTGCCACCATAGATGTGCGCACGGAACGCACCCCAGTGTGAGCCAGATGTACGCCATGTGCCAGTTGTTTCTGCAGCATTGGCTTTTGAAGACATTAGTAGGCTTGGACCTACTAAAGATACTGCACTTGTTGTTGCAACACCTTTTAGAAAACTTCTTCTGCTAATAGACATAATTCTATCTACTCCATTAATTCTTAGTGTTTTTCGTCAGAAAAATCTGAAGAGTGTTTTTGTAGGTATTTCAATACAAGTGACTTACTGTCTGTATCGAAGTTAACGAATGCCATCATACCGTCAAACATACCAGGCCATGTGTTAGAATCGAAGTGCGCTTCAGCTGGTTGTGTGTGACATACAGAACAGTTTGTTTTGTATGACTCTTCCGCTTTCTGCCAAACTGTAGTGTAATCAGGTAAGAAGTCTTCTTTCTTCATCCATAGATTTACAGTTACACGCTGCCAAGGTAGACCTGTTAGATCATCTTCTTTAGTTTCAAATTTCTGAACAAATTTATCGTTCTGAGCTGCATCTTTAAGTAAAGCACCTACCGCAATGTTCATACCAAAATCTTCTTGGATAACACGACCGAAGCCTTTAACTTTACGCCAACCTTCAATGGCAACTTTCATTGCATCGCCTTTCTCTTCAAGTACAGTTACTTGAGAGGCTGGATTTAATAGGCCTGCTTCAATTGTTAATTTAGCGTCTTCATACATTGGAAGGTGACGAACAGAAACATAAGTTTGGCCATCTTCGTATTTAGTGTTGCTTGCTAGTTGAGTTAACTCACTAACCATACCGCCAGAGCTATCCATATTTGCAGGAAGGCTATGTGCAATACCTTTATGACAATCTACACAACTTTGATCACGCTCTTTTGCACCTTGCATTTGAATACGTGCTGTAGGTTGCATTTTAGAGAAATCCATGCCGTCATAGTCATGACAGTTACGGCACTCAAGAGATTTGTTTGCGCTAAAGCGATCCCATTCATGCTGGGCTAAAACGATACGACGCTCTTCAAATTTCTCTGGAGTATCAATAAAACCGAATACGTGTGCGAATACTTCCTTACTTGCTTGCATTTTACGAGCAATCTTTGAAGTCCATTCATGAGGAACGTGACAGTCAGGACATGTAGCACGAACACCTGAACGGTTTTTATCATGAATAGTACCTGCGTATTCAGGTACAATGTTATCAGCGTGACAGCTTACACAGAACTCTTCAGTGTTCGTTGCTTCTAACGCAACATTAAAGCCACCCCAGAAAATAACACCTGCGATGAAACCACCAAGGGTAAGTACACCCAAGCTGATATGAACACTCGGACGGGCAAAAACCGACCAAGCTTTTTTAAGTAATGACATCATAATTGCTTCTCTTTAAATAATTCTAATTTGTTATAGCTGGTGATACTTAAAAAAGAATCAACCACCGTGACCTGGCATACCAAAAAACAGCATCTGCATGAACCATACAGAGAAACCGTAAGCACCAACCACACCCACACTTAGAATTGGGAAAAGAACAACCGTAATGAAGAAAAATGCTTTCCATTCAGAAGAACGTTCTGCTCCATCGTTTTGCTTTATTGCATTGCTCATAATTTTATTCCTAGTTATCTTTCTACTTTATAAATATAGAAAATGTTAACAAGTTGTCGAACCTATCTGACATAGATTTTAATCCCTCACAAATAGTGCTTCAATTAAATTTTTAAGATAAACCCTTTTATTGACTAGTTTTTTGCGTTCATCCAGAGATGTATTTAATTGAAAAATAATGTATAAAAATATTAATACTTGTGACAAATTAATTTTATGTAAATATTGTTAACGATGTTAAATACCTCTAAAGGATAGGTAACTTTGATAACTTTACCAATTGATCTATATCAAATTTAGGACCCTATTTATAAGGTAGCACGTAAATATCACGCTATCGGTTTCTTTGTTAAACAATCTTGGCATAAACATTCAGAATTCTCAGAAACAATACCTACATCGCGAGTTTCGACCTCAAAACACCAACACGTTTCTTTACCCATTTTGATATCACATTGAGCTGGCTTTGTGCATTCGGGACAAGTATGTGTTGTTGTTTTTCCTGATAATCTATCCATTACTCTGTCTCTTTCTTCATCAGTCATTGATTTCCACTCTATGATCTCAGTAATGGTACGTTTACAACCAATACAAATGCCATCTTCGTTTTTACAAGCTGCAATACAGGGTGTTTTCATCTTTACTTCTCTCTATATCCTTTAAATCCCATACAAGTCATGGGATAATCATTGGAATTCAATATCGTTATTATTAGGAATGATTTATGGCACTAAGCTTACAAGAGCAAATGCTAAAAGCTGGGTTAGTGAACCAAAAGAAAGTAGCAAAAGCAAAAAAAGCTTCAAAAAAATCACGCGTTCAAAATCGTGAAGCAAAAGCGGCTGTAGAATTGAACAAAGCAGCTCAAGCTGAAAAAGACAAAGAACTAAGCTTGAAACACAAAGCCGAGAAAGATCAGAAAGAATTAACCGCTCAAATCAAACAATTGATCACTGCAAATAAACTAGATCGCTCTCACGGTGACATTGGTTATAACTTTACTGACGGTACACTAGTCAAAAAAATGTATGTTGATAAAACAATGCAAACGCAATTAGTTGCTGGCCGTCTTGCTATCGTGCACTTTAATGACGATTATGAAATTGTCCCTGCTGGTGTGGCTGATAAGATTACCTTGCGTGATGAATCAGTTGTTGTGCTTAACAACGTAATAGCGGAAGATGCACAGGATGAAGACGACCCGTATGCGGAATTCGTTATTCCTGATGATTTAATGTGGTAATACAATGAGCCGTAAAAACAAAGTTAAAGAGACTCTTTTAAAGAAACACCGCAGAACCCAAACAAAAAATAGCCGTTCGCATAATAAGCCAAAATACATCAGTAAAGCTGATCGTGAAAAAATGGCTCTTGAAGCAGAACAAACAACAGTAGAGCCTGAAAACACAGAACAAGTAACACCATCAGAAGAGTAATATTTCTGGTCAAGTGATACAAAAACACCTCATTGCTATAATAAACAATGAGGTGCTTTATAATAATACAGTTTACTGCATCAAAAGCCTTCTAAGCATTATGTAACAGTACTTGTAACTCATTCAGGTTCTTAACTGTATAGGTTGGTTTAACCCCTTCAGGGCACGCTTGTTGTGTTGCATTTAACCAGCATGTGTCAATACCTACATTCATACCACCAAGAACATCTGAGTCTGGGTTATCCCCTACCATTAATACTCCAGGTAAGTTTACTTCACCCATTTGAGAAAACGTATGCTCAAAAATACGCTTATCAGGTTTCGCTACACCAACTTGTTCAGAGATAATAATCAACTCAAAGTAGTGGCTAAACTCTGTTTTTTCTAAACGAATTTTCTGTAGCTCAGTAAATCCATTAGTTATGATCCCCATCTTCACATTATTCGCTAACAAAGAATCAAGTAATTCTCTTGCGCCATCTAATGGTGTGCAAATATCTGCCATTGCCATCATAAAAGCACTGTTCATCGCTTTTGGTGTAACGCCGACTTTCTTTGCCCACTCTTCAAATCGCGTTTCTTGTAGCTGCTGAGCGGTAATTTCATTATCTTGGTATTGCACCCACAATGGTTTATTTACCAATTGATATTCAATGAATTGTTCTTTACTGAAATGAATGCCGTATCCTTCAAACATACGTTGCAAACCTGCAAACGCATCGAAATGAAAGAGTGTTTCATCGGCATCAAATAATATCCATTGGTACTTCATATTTACTTCCTTTATGAGGCTTATATTTTCAAGATCTTTATTTTGAGCATAAGTCTGATTGAGTCACACTTACACCTTTAATTTGTGCAAACCAGTGTTGCCCAACGTCTAATGCCAGTTCTTCTTGTGCCCAACGTGTAATATTGGCCCACAGTATATGTCCAGATAAATTCAATTTAACTGCCACTACATCGTTTTCTTTATCTTCCGTTAAACTGTCGATGATTACTGGAAGAATATTACGAATAGAACTTTGTTCTGGTTGCTGTTTAATTAAAGAAACATCATTAGCTCGAATACGTAATCGAATTTTTTGCCCTTCTTCCGTACACTTGCAAGGCGCCTTAACCCAGATACCCTGCTGAGAATTATTTAAGGTGACTAATGTCATAGGGTGATCTGAATGTAACTCAGTAATAAATCCTTCTAATAATGCAGAATGTTCTGATGCATTTAACCAAGGGCGCATTAATGGCGATCCCCATACATCAGTAATGTCTCCAGATAGACTCACTTTACCTTGGTTCAATAAAACCATGTGATCGGCTAAACGTAAAATTTCATCTAAACTGTGGGTGACATAAATAATTGGGGTTTGGATTTCTTTTGCTAACCTTTCTAAATAAGGCATTACTTCATGTTTTCTTGGTAGATCTAAAGAGGCTAATGGCTCATCCATAATAAGTAATGCAGGCTCTGATAAGATAGCTCGGCCAATCGCCACTCTTTGTTTCTCACCACCAGACAATGAATGCGGATAACGTTGCAGCAGAGATTCAATGTCTAACAGCTTTACGACATCATCAAATAAATGCGTTCTTTTTCCATTGCATCCATACAGCAAATTTCCTTCTACTTTATAGTGGGGAAATAAGCGCGCATCTTGAAAAACATAACCAACATGACGCTGCTCTGGTGGTATAGATACTTTCTTCTCAGAATCAAATAATACGGAGTTATTAAGAGTGATTCGCCCTGAATCTGGTGAGCTAAGTCCACTAATTATATTAGCAAGTGAGGACTTACCTGCACCCGAACGCCCGAAAACGGCACTGATCCCAGATGAGGGTAACGTTAACTGAACATCAAGATTCAAATCACCTAATTGTTTTTTTATATCAATGACTAACATGAATTAACCCATTAACCTTTTTTTGCTGGCACGCGCTAACCATTCTGAGAGTAATAATGAGATTAAAGCAACAATAATAGAAATAACACATAGGCGTGCAGCCTCCATTTCGGCCCCTGGGATTTCAATATAACTGAACATAGCAAGAGGAAGCGTTCGAGTCTCACCCTCTATATTTGAGACAAAACTAATCGTGGCACCAAATTCACCTAAACTTCGTGCAAAAGCCAATACCGCGCCCGTTAAAATTCCCGGTAACATTAATGGTAAAGTAATCGTAGTAAATACTTTAGAACGTGAAGCGCCCAATGTTCTTGCGGCTTGCTCTAACTTTTGATCGACGGATTCTAGAGCTAAGCGAATTGCACGTACCATTAAAGGTAATGCAACGATAGCGGAGGCAAGTGCAGCACCTTTCCAATTAAAACTAAACGTTAAACCAAATAGCTCATATAACCATTTACCAATAACACCTTGTCGCCCCATTGAAATTAACAGTAAGTAACCAATCACTACCGGTGGCAACACTAAAGGTAAATGAATTAAACCATCAAGTAAGCCCTTTCCTTTAAATTCACAACGAGCTAATACCCAAGCTAGGAGAATACCAATTGGCAAAGAAAAGCTAACGGCAATACCTGCAATTTTTAAACTTAATAGTAAAGCCTCTACTTCGTAATCCGTTAATATCATTAGATAGTCGAAAATCCATAAGAGATGAATGTATTTTTTGCTTCATCAGACAATAGGTATTGGTAAAAGCGAGTCACCTTATCTGAGTTTTTATTTTTTATGATAGCCATTGGATAGACAATCGGATCATGTGAATCTGCAGGAAACTCTTCAACAATCGTAACGCCTTTTGATAGTAGTGCATCTGTTTTATATACAATTCCGACAGGCGCTTCATCACGCTCAACAAACAATAAAGCCGATCGAACATTGTTACCTGATGCTATATGATCTTTTACTTCTGGCCAACGATACTGTTTTGTAAGGCTTTGTTTTCCATAGATTCCAGCAGGAACATGTCTTGGATCAGCCATTGCAATACGAAAGCCTTTTTGCCCAATAAACCATTGCCATGTATTTTCTTTTGGTGTTGTCTTAGAGGCAATAAGAACCAAGCTATTTCGTAATAAATCAACTTTGCTTGCAGTATCAATTTGATCTTGCTCTACCAAGTATTCCATCCATTTAGTGTTTGCAGAAAGGTAAATATCTGCTGGTGCACCATTGGCTATTTGTCGAGCCAGTGACGATGAACCTGCATAGCTAACACGGACTCGATCACCCGTTTTATCTTGATAATCATCAACAATGTCATTCATTACATTGGTTAAGGACGAAGCAGCATAAACAGTAACATTCGCTGATACCGATAAAGAACTAAACACCAATACTAAAAATAATGTCAATCGAGACATACTTATACCTTCCTTAATAAGCCGCTTTTTTTTCAAATTCATTTGGCCAGATCTGCGATAGATCTAAACTCTCTTCTATAGACTCAGCAATGCGTTCAATCGCTTCTTCTTGGATCGCATCCATATCTATCGCTTTATTTTCTTTTAACCCAGCCCAAGACAGAATTGCTTCAAACGCGCTTGGTTCATCAAAAATACCATGTAAATAAGTACCAAAAATGGTGCTTTCATCATTAAGTGTACCATCATGCCTTACAATACTTTCATTTGTAATTGAGATAGGGAATTGATTATCACCCCCTTTTTCTTCTTCTTTTATGTAAGTACTTACTCCTGCATGAATTTCGTATCCTTTGACTTTTACTGTCTCTTGGTTTGGTAACTTAAGCTCTCCTTCGACCAACGTTAATTGTTTTTGTTTTTTAAGTTCCGTCGTAATAGATAAATACCCTAAACCTGCAATAGATGAGGCTTTTCCTTCAAGACCAAGTGGATCGGAAAGGTTTTCACCTAACATTTGATAACCACCACAAATGCCCATGATTTTGCCACCAAAACGAAGATGCCTTTCAATATCTTTATCCCAACCTTGCGATTTAAGATAATGTAAGTCGGCTTGCACAGACTTACTCCCAGGAAGGATAATGAAATCAGCACCTGATAATGATTGTCCTTTGCCAACAAACTGAAGATCTATTTCTGGATGTAAGCGTAATGGATCAAAATCAGTATGGTTACTAATTCGAGTCACAACTGGCACCTTTACAACAAACTTACCTTTCTCTTGTTGCTCGCTCTTAATTGCATCTTCAGCTTCTAGGTTTAACCCATGCAAATAAGGAATAACGCCTAATACTGGTTTACCTGTTTTTT
Source organism: Aliivibrio sp. A6 (assembly GCF_028765505.1). Classification (NCBI taxonomy): domain Bacteria; kingdom Pseudomonadati; phylum Pseudomonadota; class Gammaproteobacteria; order Vibrionales; family Vibrionaceae; genus Aliivibrio; species Aliivibrio sp. A6. The sequence goes on from NZ_JARACR010000005.1 coordinate 117,936, forward strand.
CTTCTAACCACTCGAGACCGGGAACAAGTAAAGAGATATCACCACGAAAGCGGTTAATAACAAACCCTTTTACTCGCGCTTGTTCTGATTCTGAGAGAAGAGCTAATGTACCATAGAGATGAGCAAAGACACCGCCACGATCGATATCGGCAACAATAATAACCGGAACATCAGCCGCTTCAGCAAACCCCATATTGGCTATGTCGTTTTCACGTAAGTTGATTTCAGCAGGGCTTCCTGCCCCTTCAATAACAACACATTGATAATTATCAGTTAAATAAGAAAATGATTCCAATACATAAGGCATGGCTAATTTTTTGTAATCTTGAAAGCCCCAAGCATCCATTGTTTCAATCGCCTTACCTTGAACAATTACTTGAGCACCAATATCTGTGTTAGGTTTTAATAAAATAGGATTCATATGAACATGAGGCTTAACTCTTGCGGCATCAGCTTGAAGCGCTTGAGCACGACCAATTTCCCCTCCCTCTTCGGTTACTGCACTGTTGAGTGCCATATTCTGTGGTTTAAAAGGGGCAACTTGGATCCCTTTATTGGCAAGAACTCGGCATAAGCCTGCCACCAGCACCGTTTTACCAGCATCAGAGGTGGTTCCTTGAACCATCAGTGGAGAAATTTTATTCATAATTCCATCTATTTACGTTAGATATTAAGCCACTGATATTATCATTATTCTCTGTTAAGAGGGAGGATCAGTTTATCTTCTTCACTTCTTAAGTTTAGATGAATGGAATATGAATAATTTACTCACGATAGATTCAAGCGGGTTTTGTTTTAATAGCTCTATCGAAGCGACATCGCTTAAATCAACTTTTATGCATCACTTAAGGATCTATTATGAAAAAGACAATTATTGCCATTACCGCAGCTCTAATCCTATCTCCAACTATCGCTCTTGCTGGTAATGATGGTCACAACAACCATAAACAAGCACAATTTAACTATACGGGCCCTGTAAGTACAATTACCGTTGCTGAATTACTGAAAGACACAAGTATGTTTACAGAAAAGAATGCTATTGTAGATGGAAAAATCATTCGCCATATTCGTAAAGATAAATACCTGTTCTCTGACGGTACAACAGAAATCCAAATTGAGTTAGACGATGATATCTCATTACCATCCGCTATAAATGAAACCACGAAGGTGCGTTTATTTGGTGAATATGAAGGTGGTAAAGTACCTGAAATAGAAGTAGATAGAATGCAAATCCTGTAAAAAAATTAACTTATCATAACTTGGCCTGCATATTGCAGGCTTTTTTATAGATAAAATTCATGAATGTTAGGTTAATAGGTTATGGAATCAACAAAACACATTAAAAAGGCACTTATATTGGCAACAGCATTGAGTTCTTCAACAGCGATGGCTAATAACTTCCCTTATAGCTTTTTTGAAGCTCGAGTAGGAACGAGTCCTGGTACATTTGGAGCTCAAGTTAACCAACAATTTACAGAAAATTCGCACTTAGTTGGGCAAATTGAAAGTAAATTTGAAGGTGATTGGGATATAAATGGTGGTATTGGTTTTAATGGTCCTATTAATGAATTTGCTGATATTTATGGCCAGTTACTACTTCATAACGTAAAAGATAAATCAAGTGACAAATTTGGTGATCAAATGCTCACTGAAGTTAATATTGGTGTTCGAGTTTGGTTAATGCAACAGATTGAAGTGGGTGCAAAATATGGCCAACTCTTTAATAGCGATACGAACAAAGATATTGGTAGCGTACATTTTCGCTTCCACTCCACAGAGCAACTTTCTGTTGGCGCTGAAGCAAAATTCAGCGGTATCTATGGTGGTCAGATGATGATGACAGCAAGATTTACGTTCTAGTAAACTTAAGAACAATTTAATGGCTCCATACATTTTTAAGTAACTAAAAAGCCTAAATAATGACTAATCAATTTACTTAAATATTAGCCTTTCAAGTCAATTTTAGAAAAATCAGCATAAAGTCAGTGCAATTTATAATTAATTCACTGGCTTTTTTGTTTCAAAAATAAGCATTCTTTAAATCAACAGAAAAACACTTGATTTCACTTCCTTTTACACCTAACTTGTTACTATGTTGTTAAAAAGGATGTTACGACATGAAAGTGTTGCATAAATTACTATTATTACTTTGGTTTATTCCCTACTTGGCTTTTTCTATTGAGCTTTCTCCATTAGCTCAAGTTCCCTATGCTGGAGACTTAAAAGCACTAGAAAAGAAAGGGACTATACGAGTTCTTGTCTCTGCCGATCTCGGTTTTTATTATATAGAAAAAGGTCAGCCTAAGGGGATCATTGCTGAGTTTGTTCATCACTTTGAACTGCATTTACATAAAAATAAAATTCATGTCAATGTTCAAGTCATTCCCGTGCCACGAGATGATCTACTCAATGCACTCGAAGCTGGATTTGGTGATATTGCAGTAGCAAATTTAACAATTACGCCTCAACGTCTTAAATATGTGGACTTTAGTGACCCCATTATAAGTAACAGCCAAGAATGGCTTGTGACATCAAAATCAACAGCTACAATTGCATCATTTGAAGAGTTATCAGGTAAAGAAGTGTGGGTTAGAGCAAGCTCAAGCTACTTTGAAAGCCTACAGCAAATTAATAAACAGCTCTCTTCTGATGGGATCCCCCCTATTCATGTCCAATTTATTGAAGAAAATCTCCAAGATTACGAATTAATGGAAATGATTAATCAAGGTATCCTGCCAATAACCGTCATCGATAGTCATAAATCTCAGCTGTGGACAAAGATCATGGATAATATAGTGATTCATGAATCTCTCCCTATCCGTACTAACGCTAATATAGGATGGGCAATCAGAAAAGACAGCCCTCAATTAAAATCTGCGATCAACCAATACGTAAAAAAAATCAAACAAGGATCTTTTCTAGGTAACGTTATTTATAATAAATACCTTGATAATACCAAATGGCTAAAAAATGCATTAAACCCAAACACTGTGAAACAATTTAATAATCTTGCTCTCTTGTTTGAACAATATTCAGAACAATACCAATTCGATTGGCTAATGATTTCAGCCCAAGCGTATCAAGAATCAAGATTTAATAATCGACTGGTTTCTCATATAGGGGCCGTAGGCATTATGCAAGTCCTACCAAAAACAGCAAGAGAACCTTACATTAACATTAAAAACTTCAGAGAGTTAGAGCAAAATATTCACGCAGGGGTTAAATATATGGATTTTGTCCATAAACGCTACTTCTTAAAACCTGAGATAACCAAAGAGAATCAAATGTATTTCTCATTGGCTGCCTATAATGCAGGGCCCGCTAATGTAAGAAAAATGCGTAGAATGGCAGTAAAACATGGATATGATCCAAATGTTTGGTTTAATAATGTGGAAATAATGGCCCGTAAATACGTCAGCAAAGAGCCTGTGCATTATGTTGCAAATATTAGCCGTTACTATGTTATCTATAAGCAGATTGCGCTACTACAATCACTTAGAGAACACCAAAATGCCTCCAACTACAAACTGTTTTAGTCATACAAAAATGCCCAAATCTAATTTGGGCATTTTTTACTAATTATACTTATACCATTCTGGATAAGTAGTTGTTCAGATAATTGCTTAGGAAAAATCGATTAGAGCAAGGCATAAATTACAGTAACTAGTGGATCTAATTACAAAATTTATAACGCTGATATAATCGATTTTAACAAGCAAGAATGATCAAATACTTATGTAGATTGGTATTAGATAACCTAAACCAGAATAAGTAGGCTTTATTTAGCTAATTTCACTTTTGGTTGAACAAACTTTTTACTTACATCAACAACTGCAACATCACGGAAGAAAGTTCGCCCTAATAGTACAGGGAAAGTCATGTGCGTACGATCATTCAATGTAAACTCTGTTTTGGTCTTTAGATCACCTATTTGAACCCAAGCATCGATAACAGGACGATCTGTTCGCTCTTCTGTACTTGACTGGCGTATCGTTACAATACGCACAACAGGTGATTCAAACTCTTTTGTTTCTTTATCATTATGCGCTAATTTAAACTTCACCCAATCTTTTCCATCACGCTCAAACATCTCAATATCAATCGCTGAGATTGATGATGTGGTTGCTCCGGTGTCAATACGAGCTTTCGCATTATGATTAATCGCCTTGATGTACATCCACTCTTCTTCACCTAGAATTAATTTACCATCTGCTGTTTTTAAATTAGTCGCAACTGGTTTCTTAACTGGTGGTTTTGGATCAACTTGTGGTTTTTGCTCAGGTTTTATCTTTGGTTTTTTTTCAGGAGTAACTGGTTGCTCAACTGCAGGCTTCTCCACCGCCTCATCAGGTGTCGTTGTTGCTGTTGTAGACATACAACCAGCAAGTAAAATAGGTAAAAGTAACGTTGACCATTTTTTTGTTATTTTCATGCGCTTTCCTTTACTGTCTCATTTGTAATCATTCATTTTAGTATAGTGAATATCTCAAAAATATCTGTTACTTATTTGCAACAGAAGCAATAGATTTGGCAATATAATCAATATGCTGCTTTTGCATTCCCGCAATATTAATTCGTCCATCACCTACCGCATAAATACCATATTCCGATTTTAAACTTGCCATCTGATTAGGATTAAAACCGATAACAGAGAACATACCTTTATGCTGCTCAATAAAATCAAAATCTGTCGACTGAGTCTCAACTCGTAGCGCTGCACACAGATCGGCACGCAAACTTAGCAGTCTTTTTTGCATCTCATCAAGCTCTGTACGCCATGATAAGGTTAGCGCCTCATCATTTAGAATACGTCCAACAATCGCAGCACCATGATCGGGTGGCATGGTATAAGTAGCACGTGCCATTTGCAGAAGTTTTGCTTTGGCATTCATTGCAATTTCAATATTGGCAGCAATAACCATCGCTGCGCCAGTACGCTCACGATATAAACCAAAGTTTTTCGAGCATGAAGTAGCAATAAACATTTGAGGAACACGGTCAGCCATAAAACGCAGACCTGCAGCATCAGCTTCTAATCCATCACCAAACCCTTGATACGCAATATCTACAAACGGGATAAAACCATTCTTTAGCGCTAATTCTGTAATTGCAATCCAGTCAGAAAGACGAATATCTGCACCTGTAGGGTTATGACAGCAACCGTGAAGCAAAATAATATCTTTAGGGCCTGCTTTTGAAAGGTCAGCCATCAGAGCGGCACTATCGACTTGTTTTGTTGCAGGATTAAAATAATTGTAGTGCTTAACCTTTAAGCCAGCCGCTTCCATTACTGGCTGATGATTAATATAGCTAGGGTTACTTATCCAAACCGTTGCATCAGGCTCAGTTGATTTGATTAAGTCTGCAAGCATGCGTAAAGCACCACTCGCACCAGGAGTTTGAATCGCAGAAACACGCTCATACGCAGAGGTATCACGTAGTAATAAATCAACCATACTCTGATTAAAAACTTCACAACCAGCAAGACCAACATAAGCTTTTGTTGTTTGCTCTGCCGCAATGGATTTCGCCGAATCACTCACGGCTTTCATGATTGGGGTTTGGCCTTTGTCATTACGATAAACACCAATGCCGAGATCGACTTTGTTGTCACGATCATCAGCACGGTATTCAATAGAAAGGGAAAGAATAGGATCTTTAGCAGGAGTCGCTATATTTTGCAGCATATTTTCATATCCTTATGATCTGTAATGTATTTAAGTTACCATTCAGATAGGAAAATATCACGTTTTATTGTTTAGTTTTTTACAATTTTCTTACAACACATTAATTGTGTGAATAATTTGATTGCTCGAACCACGCCATTCCAATGACGGATCGGCTTTGTCTTGTTCAAAACGACCATCAATGAGTGTATCAATCAGAGCCACTATCTCTTTTTGTGTCTCATTAAGCTCGTTTAATTCGTAACCCGTCCACATCCAAATGTCTTTATTTTCGCATTCAGATTTAACTCGTTTGACTAACTTAAGTATCGCTTCACAATTCATTGGGTGCAGCGGATCACCGCCTGATAATGATAATCCTCGGCGATAAATACGCGTATCATTCAAATCAGCAATAATCTTATCTTCTAGCTGCTGACAGAAAAGATGCCCCGAATTTGGATTCAATGTGGATTTGTTGTAGCACCCTTTACAGTTGTGCTCACAACCAGAAACAAACAGGGTACAACGCGTACCCGGCCCGTTAATCACATCAATCGAATGATAGACGTGATAGTTCATTATAAATGTTTCACTCGACGTTGAACTTCTTCTTGTTTACCGAAGTTGAATGGACGTGCATCAGGACTCCCTAAGTAACCACAAACACGACGTGTCACCGATACTTTTGTAGAATCATGGTTGCCACATTTAGGGCAAGTGAAACCTTTACTTGTACATTCAAACTCACCGGTGTAACCACATTCATAGCACTCATCGATCGGTGTGTTGGTTCCATAATAAGGCACACGGCTATAACTGTAATCCCATACATTTTCTAATGCTTCAATATTGCGCTGCATGTTAGGGAATTCACCATAACAAATGAAACCACCGCTTGAGATCTCTGGGTATGGCATTTCAAAATCAATTTTATCGTATGGATTGACTGTTTTTTGTACATCTAAATGGAAACTGTTTGTGTAGTATCCCTTATCTGTCACTTTATCAATCACACCAAATTGAGTGTTATCAAGTTTACAGAAGCGAGAACATAAGTTTTCACTTGGCGTACCGTATAAACTAAAGCCGAAGCCTGTTTCTTTGGTCCATACTTGAACTGCGTCTTTTAGATACTGAATGATCTCTAATGCTTTAACTTGAAGTTCAGCATTGTCATACAGGTGATCATCACTGCCAAATAGCGCTTCGATTGTTTCATGCACACCAATGTAACCAAGCGATACCGAAGCTCGGCCGTTTTTGAAGATATTAATAATATCGTCATCTGGTTTTAGACGAACACCACATGCCCCTTCCATATAAAGAATAGGAGCTACACGTGCTTTCACGCCTTCTAAACGAGAAATACGTGATTCTAAAGCGCGACGACATAAGACTAAACGCTCATCAAGTAGCTTGTAGAATGCATCTACATCCCCTTTTGCTTCAATAGCAACACGAGGAAGATTTAAGCTCACCACACCTAAGTTATTACGACCATCGTGAATTTGCTCGCCGTTTTCTTCATATAAGTCTAAGAAACTACGACAACCCATTGGGGTTTTAAATGAGCCAGTCACTTCAACTACTTTGTCATAGTTAAGAATATCTGGATACATACGCTTAGAAGCACACTCAAGAGCAAGTTGCTTAATATCATAATGCGGATCAGATTTCTTATGGTTCAATCCATCACGAATTGCGAACACTAATTTAGGGAATACCGCTGTTTTACGATTTTTACCTAAACCAGCAATGCGGTTTTCTAAAATAGAGCGTTGGATCAATTTTGATTCCCAACTTGTACCTAAGCCAAAACCAAAGGTAACAAATGGAGTCTGGCCGTTTGCGGTATGTAATGTATTGACTTCATATTCAAGCGATTGAAATGCGTCATAACACTCTTTTTCTGTTTGTGCTTGAGCAAATGCTTCTGCGTCAGGAATACCCCACTTCTCAGCAAGTTTTAATGCTTTTTGATAGCTGATAGTGACATACGGAGCAAGGATTTCATCAATACGATTAATCGTTGTGCCACCGTAAATATGACTTGCTACTTGCGCGATAATTTGTGCGGTTACCGCTGTCGCAGTTGCAATCGATTTTGGTGTATCAATTTCTGCATTACCCATTTTAAAGCCACCAGTTAACATGCCTTTTAAATCAATCAGCATACAGTTAAACATTGGGAAAAATGGTGCGTAATCTAAATCGTGGTAGTGGATCTCACCACGCTCGTGTGCTTGTACAATATCACGAGGTAATATATGACGCGTTGCGTAGTGCTTAGCGACAATACCCGCTAATAAATCACGCTGAGTAGGGATAACTTTACCGTCTTTATTCGCGTTTTCATTAAGTAGTTCAGCGTTGCTTTGTTCTATCAGGCCGCTGATCTCTTTATTTAGTACACTGATTTTTTCACGAGCGATATCGCGGTCGTGACGATATTCAATATAAGCGCGGGCTAATACTTTGTGTGGGCCTTGCATTAGTTCGTTTTCAACCAAGTCTTGGATCTGGCGAATACCTACTTCTTTTTGTCCCTGTAATGCAATTTCTACTGCATGAGCCACTAACTGCGCATAACTCTCAATCTCAGGAGTTACCTGCTCTGACGCGCCTTTTACAGCATCAATAATACGAGAATTGTTATAGGTTGCACGGCTTCCATCTCGCTTTATTACAGTTATATTCACAGTGGCTCCAAATACTAAATAGTGGGTGTATTAGATCAGCTAACACAAGATGTGGTGTATTAAGCTCGATCTGAGAATAAAATACCTTGATCTAGATCAAGCTACACCTGAGGGTGATTCTAGTTTCACCACTGCTTTATGATTGTTCTCAAATTTGCTGCAATGTATGAAAATGAAACATTTTTTTGTGTGCTATATGCGTATTTTTTAATTAAACTGCTTGCGATTTCTGGAGGACTTATGAATCAACGAATTACTCATTTTTTTAGCTTTTTCATTCTTATTTTTAGCTCATTTTCAAGCTATGCGATCACAATTTCGACATGGAATATGGAGTGGTTAACCCTAAACTCTAATGAAAAATTTCAATCTTCAGAAAGACACCAGCAAGATTTTGAACAACTGAATCACTATTTTTCATTATCCAATAGCCAAGTTTTGGCCTTTCAAGAAGTAGATTCAATAGAATCAATTCAAAAAGTTGTTGGTAATGACTATCAAATTTTTATCTCAGATCGCTCAACAAACCCTAAAAAGCAATTTAATGACATTAATCAATACACTGGTTTTGCGATCCACTCTTCAATCCCAGTCATTGATCCTAGAGATTTTTCTCTTCTTCCAAATAAAAAAAGCAGTCGATTACGTTACGCTACTTATGTAATTGCAACCATTAATGAGCAACCTGTCCACTTACTCTCTGTACACTTAAAGTCAGGCTGCCTAGGTCAAAAGAAAAATAACTATTCATGCTCTACGTTAGAGCAGCAAACAGAAGAACTCACAGATTGGATAAATGAACGAGAAGATAATAATGAAAAATATTTAATTTTAGGGGATTTTAATCATACACTCGCTCATCCAAGAAGTTGGCTATGGCGAAATATTGATAAGCAGGCAAATAAAACACCTATTTTATTAACAAAAAACACAAAAGGTAACTGTACTGCAAAGCAGTGGAAACGAGGCTGGCCTAAATACACCACATTTACTCGTTTAATTGATCATGGTATTTCAAATATTGCACCAAACAACTTCACAGTAACTCAGCAAATTTTTAAACAATCTGATGTGAAAAAATACCAGTTAACCGATCATTGCCCGATTTTGTTTACCTATCAATAAAAGAGTCAAATAAAAGAAACCCATAAAAAAGGGACACTAATGATAAGTGTCCCTTTTTTATTGAAAAAGAAAGAGTTTAAAATTTCATATTACTGTCCATCTTTGTTTGACTAAAATTAATACTTTCTTTTTTATCGTCTTCTCTTTCTGTTGATTGCGTCATTTCTTCTGATTGTGAGTCTGTTTTTTTCACATCACTCTCTTGTGATGCTTTTTCTGATATTGAGCCGCCAACGACAAACTCATTACCATCTGGAAAATAACTCTCACGTTGATACAGTTTATCCAGTGACTTGATAATGACGTGTTTTTTTACTTTACCTTTTGCCATTTTTTCAAGAAGTGGTTTTGCCATACTTTGTAGACCAATCACAGCATCAACACCCACTAGATGTCCTACATGGTCTCGTCGAGTGGCAGCCGCTTCAATACCATTTTTTGCCGCTAACCATAACCAGATATACGCAATCGAATTACCTTTTTCGTTGGTATCTGCTCCCATCTCACCAGCAAAATATTGTGCTTTAGCGTCTCCAGCTTCGGCAGCCACCTCCAACCAATACGTGGCTTTTTTAGGATCAACCTCCACACCTCTACCTTCAGCGTACTGTTTACCGATGCGAATTTGCGCCTCAATATTATCAAGCATTGCTGCTCGTAGGTTCCATTCAGCGGCAAATTTGGCGTTTGGCTGAGGGTTTGATTCTGCCACATACCAATCCGCAATAAATAATTGAGCTGGAATATGATCTAACTCTGCAGCTTCAGTAATATAAGAAATACCTTTTTCTATGTCTGCCTCTACCCCATTACCCTGTAGATACGCAATTCCTAGTGCCAGTTTCTCTTCTGCTCCCCCTTCTTGAGCTGCAACAACTTTCGCCCAAAACTCTGATTTCTCGCGTAACTCAACATTATCACGACGACCATCACATAAGCGTATAACCGATCGCATTGCTATATTATTATCTAATTTTGCAGCCATCTCATACCAGTGCAAAGCCTCTTCAAAATTGTTCATCTCAGCTTCTTTTGCTAAAAACAATTGTGTTGATATATGCCCTGTTTGTGCTTTATATACGCGCTCTTGGCGCTCTGCTGCTCGAGCCTCTGCTAAAGCTCTACGGTACGAACTTTCATCTCGTTCTTTTTGTTGTTGCTTTTTCTTTTGCTTACCATTCGCAAAAAAGAAATTAATACACACTAACACGAGCAAAATAACAAGCCCAACGACAGCGATTTGAATCCAATCCATGCTACACCATTATTCTAAATTTTTGATATTACCAGTTATTATCGGCCTTAATGACCAAAACATGAAAAAAAATCGTGATGTATATTCAAAAAATTCACCTAGGACAAAGATAAGTTTATAAATTAATTTCATTTCACGTATTTTTTATTTGTATATTTTAAGAATGAAGATTACTATCCAGATCTTGGGGAGTAGTCACAAGATTTAATACTTAATCTTGTTCAGGTATCGTCATCCCGAAGCTTCGGCTTCCGGTATCTGTAAGTGGGCAAAGAATGCCAATCACTTTGACAAGACCAATAACCATAACGTTAATTTTATTGTTTATGGTGAAAGGTTAACTCACTCATTTTTAGCGGGATTCCTTTCACCTACCTGTAAGGAATTATTATGTCACCGTTAACTTGGGAACTTTTTGGTTTAGTTGTTCTCGCTTTATTTGCCCTTGATCTATTTCAAACAAGAAAAGAAGCACCTAGCTTAAAAAAAGCGCTTGTATGGTCACTTTTCTGGTTCATTCTTGCTTTTATCTTCTGTGCGGCACTTTATGTTTACTGGCCGTTAATGGCTCCAAACAGTAGCTACTCACCAAAAGACGCAAGCATCGCTTTTATTACTGGTTACCTACTTGAGAAAATGCTTAGTGTCGATAACTTATTTGTCTTCGCATTAATCTTTAGTCAATTTGCCGTACCTGAATCAAGCCGACCTCGAATTTTATTATGGGGAATTATTGGGGCACTTGCTCTGCGTGCAGTAATGATCTTTGTTGGTGCAGGGTTACTCGCTCAATACCATTGGATCTTATACATCTTCGCGGTGTTCTTGATCATTACTGGTGTGAAATTATGGTTTGCTAATACTGAGGAAAGCAGTGATTTCTCATCATCAAAATTGGTGAAGTTCGCTAAGAAATACATTCCATTTGATGACAAATACCACGGTCATAAACTACTTGCTAAAGTAAATGGAAAAACCATCGCAACCCCATTAATGTTGGTTGTTATTGTTATTATGTTTACTGACATTATGTTTGCTTTAGACTCAATCCCTGCGATCTTTGCTATCACTCAAGAACCTTTCTTAGTGTTTGCTGCAAATGTATTTGCACTGCTAGGCTTGCGTTCTTTGTACTTTGTACTTCAAGGTATGTTAGACAAGTTCTGTTATTTACAACCAGCATTAGCATTCATCCTAAGTTTCATCGGTATTAAGATGTTCTTGATGGGTACTGCTTATGAAGTTCCTACCATCATTTCACTATTAACCATTGTCGGTATAATTACCTTAGCGATCCTTGGTTCAATGATGAAAAACCGATCTCAAAACGCTTAATACGAACTCAGCGGTAACCAAATATGGATACCGCTGATTCATTTATTAATTTTGCATTATTCTGTCTTATTCTTTACATATCGTTGAACTCAATTCATATTTAAACGTCTATTATTAATAGATACTTCTCATTGGATAAAATTTACAATATTAAAGGCATTCATGAAAAAACTAATCCTCTCAACGTGCTTATTGTTACTTTCTACTTCTGGCTTTGCAGCGGAGTCATGCTCAAATAAAACCATTGTTGGTCAAATCGAAACCATTCACATAAAAGAATTAAACACCAATTATGAAGCTCGTATTGATACAGGAGCCGCAACCACCTCAATTCACGCCACTAATATCCAAATTATTGGCCAAGATGAAGAGAGTGAAAATATGCGTAATCACTTGGGCGATACGGTTAAATTTACAACTTACAACGAAGACGGTGAAGCAACTCAACATACCAGCCGTATCATTAAAGTAAGTAAAATACGTAATGCTCAAGGAGTAGAGCGTCGATATGCTGTAAGAATGCATTTAGAATTTGATGGTAAAGATAAAAAAGTTGCCGTGAACCTACGTGATAGAAGCAAATTAGACTACAAACTTTTAATTGGTCGTAACTGGTTAGAAGGTGATTATTTAGTCGATGTGGAAAAAAATGCAGAATAACGTTTATTTTTTATACGGTTAAGTAATTTTCTTCAAAAAGTGCTTTACATAAAAATCAAAGCTGACTATTATTCACCGCACTGGAGGGATGGCTGAGTGGTCGAAAGCACCGGTCTTGAAAACCGGCAACCGTTAATAGCGGTTCTAGGGTTCAAATCCCTATCCCTCCACCACTTTTGAAAATTCAGATAGAGTCTGGGTTTTACAAATTGGAGCGGTAGTTCAGTTGGTTAGAATACCGGCCTGTCACGCCGGGGGTCGCGGGTTCGAGTCCCGTCCGCTCCGCCAACACAACGAAGGCATTGTCGAAAGACGATGCCTTTTTTGTATCTGTCGAATACAGAAATAACCACTTTTAAAAATTCAGATAGCGTCTAGCTTTTGCAAATTGAAGCGGTAGTTCAGTTGGTTAGACTTTCTATTGGAGAGCTTAGCGGCCTGACACGCCGGGGGACGTGCTGCTCTCAAGGTGAGATAGAAAGTCCCGTCCGCTCCGCCAACACAACGAAGGCATTGTCGAAAGACGATGCCTTTTTTGTATCTGTCGAATACAGAAATAACCACTTTTAAAAATTCAGATAACGTCTGGATTTTACACATTGAAGCGGTAGTTCAGTTGGTTAGACTTTCTATTGGAGAGCTTAGCGGCCTGACACGCCGGGGGACGTGCTGCTCTCAGGTGAGATAGAAAGTCCCGTCCGCTCCGCTCCGCCAACACAACGAAGCCTTGTCAGAAATGACGAGGCTTTTTTGTATCTGTCGAATATAAAAATCACCACTTTTAAAAATTCAGATAGCGTCTAGCTTTTGCAAATTGAAGCGGTAGTTCAGTTGGTTAGACTTTCTATTGGAGAGCTTAGCGGCCTGACACGCCGGGGGACGTGCTGCTCTCAAGGTGAGATAGAAAGTCCCGTCCGCTCCGCCAACACAACGAAGCCTTGTCAGAAATGACGAGGCTTTTTTGTATCTGTCGAATACAAAAATCACCACTTTTAAAAATTCAGATAGCGTCTGGCTTTTACAAATTGAAGCGGTAGTTCACATCACTACCATTAGTTATTTCTGTAATACCATTCTGGATAAGTAGTTGTTCAGATAATTGCTTAGGAAAAATCGATTAGAACAAGGCATAAATTACAGTAACTAGTGGATCTAATTACAAAATTTATAACGCTGATATAATCGATTTTAACAAGCAAGAATGATCAAATACTTATGTAGATTGGTATAAGCCATCCGTAGATAAACCTTTTAGAATCAAACAATCTCATTAATTTCTTCTAAATTATTAATACTACAAGCATCACACTTTAATTTATGCTTTTGGGTTTCTTTATACTTAACAAAGGTATAGCATGGATGCTTGGATATATAAGCTAGGATAGGCAATGAAACCAATACATATCGACTCCACCTATGGTGTTGTTATTCATCGTAATTTCTCACCTCTTTATGCTGATGAAAAATACGCACAAATGTTTGGTTTTGAATCCATTGATGATGTAATGAATTTGAACTCTTTATTTGACATCATTGATCCAAAATTTCATTGCGCGGCACAACAAGCCTATAACGATGTAATGTCAGGTAAAGAACGGCCTAAAGTTCGTTCCTACGTAAATCAAAATGTGCATGGCGAAATATTCTCAGTACTTACTGTAGATCATGTCATTGAATGGGAAGGTCAACCCGCTCTTCAAATTACGGTTATTGATATGTCAATGATCGACCAAGCGAATGAACAAATCCTAGAGCAAGAACAAAAATATAAAGATCTTATTTGGCATTCATTACAAGGGATCCTTGTTCATAGAGATTTTAGACCATTAATGATCAACCCTTCTTTTGTTGAAATAATCAGAGCAAAATCCGTAGCTGAAGTCATGGCTCTAGATAATTTCATGCGTATTATCCCTGAACGTAACCATGATTATGCTAAAAATCGCTACCAAGAACTTATTAGCGGAAAAGTTAAATCAACAAATTCGATTGTTGAAAATATCGCATTTGATGGCGAGATACGCTACTTTCATTTATTTGAAAGTGTCATCAATTGGGACGGAGAACCTGCCGTTCAAAGCTCCATGATTGATGTAACGGAAAAGTATAATTTAGAAAGACAAATCAAATATCAAGCATCACATGATGATTTAACAGGATTGTTAAACCGCAGAGCTATTTCCGAAAAAATAACACAGAAAACGCTAGGTATATCTTGCCCTTCAAAAACATGCCTATTAATTGACATAGATAATTTTAAGCTTATCAATGATCAATTTGGTCACTATGCTGGAGATGAGGTGATTAAGCGGTTTTCTCAACAATGTAAAGCCATTGTCGGTGATTCAGGGTTAGTCGGTCGATGGGGCGGTGAGGAATTTATTGTGTTCCTACCACAAAAAGATAAAGAACAAGCCTATACCCTTGCAAAACGTATTCTTCAGGGATGTAAACAAGAACACTATGAGTTCTCAGGAAATAAACATACCGTTGCCGTAAGTATTGGTATCAGTACTTGTTCATCTAAGCATTGTCATATTGAAGCTCTAATCCAAGACGCAGATAACAACATGTATCAGGCAAAACAACAGGGTAAAAACCAAATTGTTATGCCTGAATAGATCATATAGATTAATAAAACTCGATAGCAATACCCAATTCCTGGGCAAGTATCTCTAATTGCTCAGCATTATCGAGTTTAATTGACCACTTCATACCACTTCCTACGGCACTTATTACATTAACCCCACCAATTAAAGTCAGTGCGTCTGTTTCAGCCTGCATGGTTACTCTTGAGGTGTTATTAAGCCTCACTACCATCTCGTGTGGATTTACAATTATATCGCCTTCGGAAAACGTAACTTTCATTCCCTACTTCCCAATTTTAGAATGCCTACAACCTCAAATTATACTCTTTTCTCTGATAGAAAGTGCTCTTTTACACCATACTCGTTATCTCATATTTTTTGCTCATCACATTTGTTACATATTCATCACAGCCTTTTCTTGACTATAATATCGGCACAAACTATTCTAGCGCACAACTGTACGCTTAAATGGAATATTTATTATGCATCAAGGATCAAAACCACCTATTATTTGGTTAAATGTATTTATATTTACATCAAGTTTATTACTCGCTTTAGTCGCGGCTCCTCTTTATGCCTATTACAATGGCCTAGGCAGTGAACATTGGATCTGGCTATTAGTCGCTTTCAGTTTTTGTAATCTATCTATCACAGCAGGTTACCACCGTTTATGGTCGCATAAAGCCTACAATGCTCATCCAGCCCTTCGTTTTATTTTTGCTTTAGGTGGTGCGTTCGCACTACAAAATAGTGCACTACATTGGTCTTCTGACCATCGTGTTCATCATCGCCATGTTGACAATAACGACAAAGATCCTTATTCAGCCAAACGTGGTTTTTGGTTCTCTCACATAGGCTGGATGCTACGTCACTACCAACCTGCCACTTATAATGATTATGCAAACTGCCGTGATCTACAAAAAGACAATATAGTCATGTGGCAACATAATCATTACGTGCCACTTGCTCTACTAATGAATATAGGAGTTCCTGTATTACTTGGCGTGATTTACGGAGACATTATCGGCATGCTGCTTGTAGTTGGTGCTGTGCGCTTGGTATTGAGTCACCACACCACTTTCTTTATCAACTCACTTGCTCATATCTGGGGTTCCCAGCCTTATACTGAAAAAAATACCGCGCGTGATAATGGCATTTTAGCTGTATTTACTTTTGGTGAGGGGTACCATAACTATCATCATATTTTTGAGAACGATTATCGCAATGGTATTTACTGGTGGCAGTATGATCCGACAAAGTGGTTCATCAAAAGCTGTTCATGGTTCGGCTTAACAGACAAACTTCGAGTAAGTCCGCAAGCAAAAATAGAGAAAGCTAAAGCCCTTATGTTACGTAAGAAAGCGGAAGATAAAATTGCATCTCTCCATAATTATCATGTCGTTAAAGAACATTTAGAAGCAGAGTATGATGCGCTGATTGAACGTATGTCTGAGTATTATGATTCTAAAAAGAAACTGCTTGAAAACAAAAAGAATGCATTATCAAAACAATATGAATTAGCATTACTTCGTGTACAGCATAAGCAGATCAAACTGCAATTTGAGCAGCAGAAAAAAGCATGGAACTCTCTGGTTCTACAATATGTTTAATCGTTTTAGACGTAAAAAGGACAGCTTATAATTGGCTGTCCTTTTATATTATTGATATGAATATAAAAAATTAAGAATATTTACGGCGATATAAACTAAACAAAGCCAATGAAAGTAAGCTACCAAAGCCAAGAGTGCCACCAGAGCTATCACTTAAATCTGTCGCTGTTCTTGTTGCTGCTATTTCACCGCTCTGCGCTTTACGTATCCAATCGGCATATTGACTAACATCGGTAAAAACGGACTGAGCAGCTAAAGGGTCCCCATTAGATTGATTAGGTTGACCACAAATACTCGGCCCAAAACTAACAATTCCTATTTGTGTTTTTACGCCATTATTATCCCAAACTAATGGACCACCGGAGTCACCCTGACACGTTGCAGTCACTAAATTACTATCATCAAAAGAGCTTCCTTTTGTACATATCTGCTTATCTGACGTCGTAAAATTAGTCCATACATCACAGTCAAGAGGGTTAACATACTCAACTTCAGCTTTCAAAAAATCTAAATCTGCATTTTGAATATTTGAGTCTAAACGACCATAACCAATAATCGTAAACTTCTCATTAGCAGAGCGGTAACCTTGCTCAGAAAGATCACTTAATTTCACTTTATGGTTTGTAGAATAAGTCGGGAGAGGCTCTGATAGCTCAAGCACTGCTACATCATTAAGTAACGTTGAGTTATTATAATCGCGTGGATAATAAATATTTTTCACTGAGACTCTTTGAACAGCAAACATCTCTTGTGCATTATTAGCCTCTATGGCAACTTTCATATTTCTAATACGGTAAGAAGCCACATCATAAACGCAATGTGCTGCCGTTAAAATATGAGTACTATCTAATATGGAACCACCACAAAATGGATAAATAACCCCCGGTTGACTCTCATATTCAAACATCAGAGACGCCATGAATGGGTATTCAGCTACATTTACAGGCTCCCCTCCAACAATATATGGGGTGATATTAATGTCTTCTGCTTGTAGAGCAAAAGAGCACAATGATAGTGGTAATACTAAACCAAGAACTGCTTTCATCTTTATTCCTTGATACGCAGATAATATATGTTGACAATATAACAGCAAGTTGTTTCAATTTTATCTCATACTTGTTGTTTTATCATCTTCCGTAACATTTTACGTTGCAGTTAACATATTTCAATGTCCTTACATAAATTAGACACTTTATAGCGATATTTAAAGTACAACTAAGCTAACCAAAATAAATAATGAGTAGGAAATACGATGGGAAGAGTTTTCTTTTTTGATTTACTAAGATGTATTGCCGCAGTTGCAGTCGTGGCGATCCACGTATTAGCTCCCTATCGACACGAGTTAAATGCCATCCCTTTTAATGAATGGGCAACGGCGGTTTCTGTAAACAGTTTAAGCCGCTGGGCTGTTCCTGTTTTTATTATGATAACCGGCGCATTAATGCTCAGTGACAAAAGAGAATTTGACGCCTCATATTATGTAAAAAAACGGCTTGGTAAGGTTTTTGTTCCTTTTCTTTTCTGGTCAGTTTTTTATGCGTTATTTTCAGGATTAACTGCGCAAGGTTATGACTTTGAAGCAGCAAAAAAAGTTCTTATCGATCTGCCTTTTGAATACACCTATTACCACTTAGGGTTCTTTTATTACTTTATTCCACTTTATATTGTTATCCCGTTTTTTCGAGTGATGGTTCAAAAAATGGATAACACCGCTCTCTTTTCACTTATTGGTGTGTGGTTACTTACTACCTGTTTCTTTCTTGTTAAATTTGAAGGGTTCTGGAGCACAGAGATCTGGTTGTATAGTGGTTACTTACTGTTAGGCTATGCGTTATACCAACGAGTTTCATTAACTAAAACGAACACCATAATCGCACTGTTAATTGGTATTACAGCATTAGTAACGACGGTTTATATGGTGATAAGCCAAAGTCTGCTATTAGGAGAATATACGGTAGGTAGATGGTTATCTTATAAGACCATAAATACCGTTGCAGCCGCTGGAATGCTGTTTTTTGTTTGTCGCTATTATGGTGAATCACTTTCAGATAAATCACGTAAAATTATTGGGTTTATCAGTACCTACAGTTTAGGTATTTACTTACTTCATCCATTATTTTTATGGCCAATGAAAAATTACGCTTGGTACCAAGGACACAATCCGATGTGGGTTATTCCTGTTTGGGTTGTCCTTAGTGGTGCTGGGGCACTTGGCTTAAGTTGGTTACTTTCTAAATCCAAGAAAACAGCCTGGCTTGTGCCTTAATTTATTAACCCTGTTCGGCTGTGATGATTAGTTGTCGCAGCCATTGATTCGCTTTGTTGTTTTCAAATTTCGTAGCCCAAAGCATATGGATTTTTGTTGCTCGTACAGGAAAAGGGACATCCAATAGTTGCAAGCCAAAACTCTCTTTATACTGAGAAATCAAACGAACCGAATTAATACCAATAACATCCGATTGAGCAACACACGCCATCATTCCCATCATAGAAGTATGTTCACTGCCCATTTTACGGTTCGGCAATGCCTCTTCAGCTAAGTAGTCTGTTATTGTTTGCTTAAAACGACGAATGTTTAAAAACGCATGATCTTCTTCAAAAAATCGATCTCGAGTAATAGTTCCTGATATTCTTGGATGACCGCACCGTGCAATACAACATATTTTATCTTCTGATACCACCATGCTTCTCAATGACGACTGTCTTGGTTTCATCACATCCAATGCCAAATCTACTTTCTCTAACATCAAGGCATCAATAATCTCTTCTTCATTACTCGGTAACTCTCTTAATGTCACCGTAATGTCACTCTCTTTAAGCAATGCTTTTAATCGTATCTGCAACCGAGGTAATACTGACTCTAACGCATAAATAGAAAAGGTACGCTTCGATGTCTTAGGATCAAATGCCTCACCTTCGTCACCGACATTTGTTAAAACCATAATCGAAGGCTCAACTTGTTTAAACAAACTCGCACCATAATTTGTCATCTCTATGCCACGACCTGAACGCACAAACAATTCTCTGCCTAAAGATTCCTTTAAACGACGAATCGCATTACTCACCGACGACTGCGTTAAATCAAGCTCTTCTGCCGCTTTAGTGAATGAACCCGTTTGACATACAGAAACAAAAACTCGTAATAAATTCATATCGAAATCTTTTTGCTTTGGCATTTTCTGCTCCCTTCGATTCCTGCAATTAAACCGATCAATCCATTTATATTATAAATATCAAGTATACAGTTTTCTCTATTTTTTAAATATATAGAGATCACTAATATAGATTCCAGCACTGAGGCAAAGCATTAATTCCTCATATCATTTTATTATTCAGTTCTAATTTACTTACACAGGTGGATTTATGAAAAAGACGATTTTAGCTGTTGTTATCTCATCAATATCTTTAGGTTCAATCGCAACAGAGCACAACCATGAACACTTTAGTGAAATTGGTAAACAAGGCGGCAAACCAGCAACCAAAACAACCATTGAGAAAAATGACGCTTTCGCAAAAACATTAAACTTTTCTGATACTCGTGCTTTTGAAAATAATAACAAAGGTCTCATTGCTTCATTCGATAAAAAGACCGGTGACATTATCCGTAATAGCTTTGACTTTATCGACCCATCTGTAGCTAACGCTGATAATGCACCTGACTCAGTAAACCCATCTCTATGGCGACAAGCCGTTTTAAACCAAGCAGCTGAAGGGTTATACGAAGTAATTCCAGGTAAAATATACCAAGTTCGTGGCACTGATTTAGCTTCAATATCTTTTATCCGAAGTGATAGTGGTTGGGTCGCTTATGACGTATTATTAACACGAGAATCAGCAAGCCAATCATTAAAATTCTTCCAAGAGAATGTACCAGAAGGTGGTGACTTACCTGTTGTTGCCATGATCTACTCTCACTCACATGCCGATCATTTCGGTGGTTCAGCAGCGATTAAAGAAGCCTTTCCTGATGTGAAAGTGTATGGTTCAAAACACATAACCAAAGAAATTGTTGATGAAAACGTATTAGCAGGTAACGCGATGTCTCGCCGTACCGCTTATCAATACGGTGCGACACTGAATCGTCATGAGCATGGCATAGTTGATGCTGCGTTAGCTAAAGGCTTATCAAAAGGCGCAATTACTTACGTACTGCCAGATTACGAACTCAACCATAACGAAGAAATTGAAACCTTAGTTATTGATGGGTTAAAAATGCAATTTATGGATGCTTCAGGTACAGAAGCGGCATCAGAGATGATTACCTACATTCCAAGTATGAAAGCGTTATGGTCAGCAGAATTAACCTACCAAGGCATGCATAACCTTTATACGCTTCGTGGGGCAAAAGTACGTGATGGACTAAAATGGTCTAAAAAAATCAATGAAATGCTAGTGACATGGGGAGAAGACACCGATGTTCTGTTTGCTTCACATTCTGCACCTGTATGGGGAACAGACGAGATCTCTGATTTCTTAAAGATGCAGCGTGATGCCTACGGTTTTACGCATAACCAAACTCTACGTCTAGCGAACAACGGTGTTGTTTTACAAGACATGGGTGATGAAATTTACACAGTAATGCCAGAAAGCATCCAAAAAACGTGGCACACCAATGGTTACCATGGAACCTATTCTCATAATGCTCGTGCCGTTTACAATATGTACTTAGGCTACTTTGACATGAACCCTGCAAACTTAAACCCACTACCCGTAAAACCTGAATCGGCAAAGTTTGTAGAATACATGGGTGGCAGTGAATTAATTCTAGAGAAAGCAGAGGCTGACTTTGAAAAAGGCGAATATCGCTTTGTTGCCACTGTTTTGAATAAAGTTATCCAAGTTGAACCAAAAAACAAGGATGCTCGTGAATTACTAGCAGACACGTACGAGCAACTAGGTTATCAATCAGAAGGAGCTGGCTGGAGAAATATTTACCTAACAGGTGCTCAAGAGCTGCGTGTTGGCACACTGCCTGGCGCACCAAAAACTGCATCTCCAGATGTTCTTGCAAACATGACGGTTGAAAACTTATTAGATTACCTGGCAGTACAAGTGGATTCAGTAAAGGCTCAACACACACCATTTACATTAAATGTGATTCTGCCTGATAACAAAGAAACATACTTTGTGGAAATGTCTAACGGTAACTTAAACAATATTTTAGTAGATAAAGCAATGAAAGCCGATGCGACACTATTCATTAACCATGTCGATATCTCGCAAATTTTACTAGGGAAAACCACATTAGTAGAACTGATTGAAAATGGAAAAGCAGGGATAAAAGGCGATAAGTCAGTACTACAAAAACTGACAAGTTCACTAACTCATGCAGATGAAAGCTTTGAGATTGTTCCTCGTCCAGAAAAAGGTGAAGAGGTAGATGCAGAATTATATGAAAACACTCATAAACACTAATTACAAAGTATAGTAAGATCTAAACAGCCGATGTATAACACATCGGCTGTTTAGTATTACGCTCTGATTTTATGGTATAAACTCATCACAGTAAGAAGAATAAAACCACTTACTAGCCCTACTACCCCATTTCCAACGGTTGGAAATGTCACAGAAACATAAGGAATAGTAGGAAGTAAACTAACTACGCTTTCTAACGCATGGTGAACAAATGGAAGACTGTGCACCACAATGCCACCACCAACTAAGAACATAGCGATGGTGCCAACGACAGTTAAGAACTTCATTAACTTTGGTGCCATTGCAACTAAGCTATTCCCAATAGAGCTCATCACGCCTTTTCCTTCACTTTTACGTTGAAGATAAAAGCCTAAGTCGTCCATTTTTACAATGCCAGCCACCAAGCCATAAACACCAATCGTCATTAAAATAGCAATTAAACTCATCACTAACACTTGAGTTAAAAACGGATGTCCTTGTACCGTACCCAAAGCAATAACAATAATCTCAGCAGACAAAATAAAATCGGTGCGAATCGCGCCTTTTATTTTCTTCTTCTCGTAGTCTTCAATATCTTCTGGCGTCGTTTGTTCTTCTTTTTCATGTGCTTTTTGAGCATCATGGTGATGAAAGAATTTTTCATGTACCTTCTCTGCGCCTTCAAAGCAAAGAAATAAACCACCAATCAATAATAACGGAGTAATTAGCCAAGGTGCGATTGAACTAATTAACAACGCTGCAGGAACCAAAATTAGCTTGTTTCGAAATGAACCTTTTGCCACGCCCCACACAACAGGAATTTCACGTTCTGCTCGTACACCAGACACTTGCTGAGCATTAAGCGCCAAATCATCACCTAATACGCCCGCGGTTTTCTTTGCCGCAACTTTTGACATCAAAGCAACGTCATCAAGTACTGTTGCGATGTCATCTAACAACGTTAATAAACTTAAGCCAGCCATTTTGTTTCCTTTTTAATAATTCTTTTGAGTTCTCATTAAATAGTAAGCCGAATTTATCAATTATGATGACTTATTTTTTAGATAAGGCATAAAAGCAAAAAACCACTGACTTATAAAAAGCAGTGGTTTCTAGTAATCTTACAAATTAATCAAATTCGATTTCAGCTGCTTGTAGTTGTCCAGCATTATTAATCAAATCAACATCAACTTTTCTGCCTATTGCTAGATCAGATTTAATGCCATCTTCAAAGCGAGTATTTTCAGTAATAGCGACAACTGTTTTACCATTTAATGTCATTGATGTTTTATTAGTATTAATAGCGGTTACATAACCTTCTATTTCGGCATTTGCTAAATCTAAACCATCTTCAACATCAACTTCATAAGCTGAAAAATTGTTAGCACTATCATATCTACCTTCAATTTCAACCCAAGCGCCTTGTTTTAATTCATGGCGATCCTCAGAATCAATATTGTTGTTTGAATAATTAACAGACAGTGTCCCTATGTTAAAAGAACCAAATGTTGGAACAGATGTAATTCGACCTTCATATAAATCCAGTACTGGGATTGAGCCAACTTCATAAGCTGCATTGATCTGCCAATGTTCATGTTGATCAACATAGCCAAACAACATCGCTCTTTTTCCTTCAAGGGCATTGCCAGTAAAGTCTTTTTTCGTATTGAGTACTTGTCCATTAACCGTAATTGTCGTCGATGTAACCTCGGTTACCATACCCACAATTTCAGGATCAATATCTACTTCATAAGCCACACCATCGTCATATTCAATGTCGACTTGCATACCTACATCAAGCTCTGTTGAATTAACATAATGACCATTTAACTCAATACGAGCACTCGCTAAACTTAATGGCATTGAGTTAACTGTCATTGAATCATTGCTTTGATCAACCGACTCAATTGCTCCGATATATGAGCGTGAAGCACGGCTATCGCCTGAATCATCCGATCCACAGCCAGATAACATTGCAGTTCCTAATAATAAAACAGCGACTTTTTTCATTTTTTTACCTAATTCTTATAATTAATTGTATTCAATAAGGGTAAGATAGCGTAATGAGTGTGAAGGATTCGTGAAGAAGAAAAATGAAAGTACTAATTGTTGAAGATAACCATCATGTTGCAGAAACAATCGCTGACTACCTAGAACTGGTCGGTATCGATATTGATTGCGCTTACCATGGTGTCGCCGCAATAGAATTATTAAAAAAAGAGAGCTTCGATGTTATCGTTATGGATATCATGATGCCAAAACTAGATGGGATCAGCACCGTTGAAACATTACGTAATGATCACGCCTGCAGTACCCCTATTCTTTTCTTAACAGCAAAAGACACCTTAGAAGATAAAATTCACGCCTTTGAAGTTGGTGGTGATGATTACCTTGTAAAACCATTTGCAATGGAAGAGTTGCATATGCGTTTACTTGCTTTATCTAATCGCGGTCGACGCACTGATATTGGAAAATTGACGTTTGAAGATATGGAAATGGACGTCAAAGCAGGCACTCTATATCGCCAAGGAAAACTCATTAAATTGGCACCAATTCAGCTAAAAATCATTGCGTTATTAATGAAAAAAGCGCCTGACATTGTCAGTAAAAACGAACTTGTAGAGCACGTTTGGGGAGAGGAATCTCCGTCAAGTGATGCATTAAGAAGTCATTTATACACCATTCGAAACGCCGTAGACAAAGGCTTTGATACACCACGACTAGAGACCATTCATGGAAAAGGTTACCGACTTAAATAATCACTCGCAGCAGCCGAGCTTTTTTAAAAAAATCCGTTGGACATTTGCCATTCTAACCTTTCTAATGTTTGGGCTTTTCTGGGCAGTTATTTATATTGCAGAAGATCAGTTAGAAATCATTAGTTTACACCACTGGTTAGATACAGAAGCCAGCCAATACACTCGAAAATACGCTCAATTAGGTAAAGATACCCCATTACCTAATGAAGAAGAGTTTTCTACGTATTGGAGTAAAAGAGAACATCCACTTTGGCTTAATAACTACAAAAAAACGGGGTTATATGAACAACTGCTAGGAACAGAAGATAAGCACTTTATTGTTATCGACCACCCATCGGGTGATGGACTCCTCTATATTCTCTTTCAAGATGATGCCGATGATTACCTCGATGAGTATGAAGCCAACTTGCATTACATTACTGTTGGTTTAGGCATTATTACGACTATTTTAATGGTTTTATATGGGATTTACTTTGTTCGTAGTATTTCAACACCTTTACGACATATTCAGCACAAAGTAGATTTAATGTCACCAGAGCACCCAGACTTTACTATTGACACTAAATACCAAGAAACCCAAGATATTGAACGTTCCTTATTAAAAAGTAAGCATCATATTGCCCAGTTTTTCACTCGTGAGAAAGAGTTCAGCCGCTTTGCTTCTCATGAATTACGCACTCCTATCATGATTATTCAAGGATCTGCAGACTTACTTGCAAAGGTACCAGATCAACCTAGAGTCGCGCTCAAAGCAATTAATCGGCTACATCAAGCGAGCGAAGAGATGACGCTACTTACTGAAACTTTTTTGCTATTAGGTAAGCAAGAAATTGAAGCACACCACTTCCATAATTATCAAATAGAAGAAATTTTAAAAACACAACTTGAACATCTACAGCCTCTATTCGCAAAACAAGAGATGGGTGCTCAACTAACGATTATTGAAGGTGAACCTTGCCTTGCTCCGAGCAGCTTTATAACGGTTGTGATCAATAACCTAATAAAAAATGCCTTTAGCTACAGCGTGGGCGACATTCAAATAAGCCTAGATAAAAACCAGCTGTGTATCATCAATTGTCATGATGGTAACGACACCTACAATGCTGGCTATGGCTGCGGCTTAGTTATTGTTGAGCGGATCTGTGAACGAATGACTTGGGAATTTGATATACAAAAAACGGAGAAAGATTTCATTACTACCGTCACCTTTAGCTCATATGATCTTTCAGAGTCATAATGAATAGATAATAGACAGTAAAATAAAATAGACTTTGATACACTTTACGTAAATAACTGAACAAAGAATGGATGCTATCGTGAGCCAAATTAATTCAACGCCAAATTTATCAAACATCAATGTATTCCCTGTAAAATCAATCGCAGGGATTTCGCTATCTACTGCTCAAGTTGAAAAGCAAGGCTTACAATGCGATCGCCGATTCATGGTTGCATCATTAGATGGAAAAATGATTACCGCTCGCACTCATCCACAAATGGTAAAAATTAAAGCCATTATTGAACCTGATGGGTTAATCCTTTGTTACCCAGGGTTGATTGATCTACATTTCACCTTTAATGAATTAGAAATGAAAGAGATCGATACAACCGTTTGGAGTGATACTTTTACGGCTTACTCCACGACAAAAGAAGCCAATCAGTGGTTCACTTCTATTTTAGGCACTGAAGCACAACTGCTATTCTCTGGCGAGCAATCCAATCGTATGCGTGAAAAAATTCAAACCAACGTGAGTTTTGCCGACGGTTACCCATTGCTAGTGATCAGTGAAGCCTCTCTTACTGAACTAAATAAACGCAGCAGCAGTCATCATACTATGGCTCAATTTCGTACTAACTTAGTTGTTTCAGGTAATGAAGCTTTTATTGAAGATTCTTGGAAGCGTATTCGTATTGGGGAGGTTGAATTTGAAGTGGTTAAACCTTGCCAGCGCTGCATTTTAACGACAGTAAATCCAAATACGGCTCAGTATCACCCAAATAAAGAGCCATTAAAAACCTTCTCAACATTCCGTGCTGATGATTCTGGTAATGTGTATTTTGGTCAAAACCTCATTGCTAAAAACGAAGGGACGATTAACGTCGGTGATAAGATCGAAGTATTAGAAACCAAAGAGAAAGAATACTATTCAGATTCAACCTCTACCGTTGCAATTCAACAAGTCACAGTAGATCCAATCAACGTAACAGAAGACACTAAATCAGAAGAAATTACCATTAGCTTAAATGGAAACCTGTTTAAAGGTAATACACAAGCCCCATTATTGAACCAAGCGGAAGCAGCAGGGCTTAGCATTAATAATAGTTGTCGTGCTGGTTTATGTGGTGCTTGTCGAGTCACTTTAGAATCAGGTGATGTTGAACAAGAAGATTCCCCTGCACTCAATCAACAATTAAAAGATGCAGGAATGATACTGGCTTGTTGCTCCGTCCCTAAAACTGACATTGAAGTGGTTGATTGATTTTACCTTAATTGCAAAGAAAGGCGCTAGGACGATGCCTTTCTCTCAGTTACAATAGTCACAATTCGTAATTAAAGAGATCCTCATGTCAGATCAAGAAGAATTTGAAGTAGAAGCGATTGGCGTTGAAGTAAATGTTCAACCTATCGAACTCTATAAAGTATTAAAAATTGCTAATGTTGTGAATGGCGGTGGTGAAGCTAAGCACATGATTAGTGAAGGCTATGTAGGTGTAAATGGCGAATTAGAACAACGTAAACGTCGTAAAATGTATGATGGGGATGTTATTGAATTCAATGAAGAATATTACGTTGTTATCTGTGATACTCCTGTTGGTGAGCTGCCAGAAATTGAAGAGAAACCTCAATTTATTCCAGTAGAACCTGAATATACAGAGCCAAAGCCTAAAAAAGCGAAAAAAGAAAAGAAGAAGAAGCAAAAACCAGAAATTCCAACAACGGTTGATCCAGAAAGCGGTCGTCGTTCAATTAACTTCTTCTAATCCGATACTTTATAAGCTCCTCTCTTCAAGGAGCTTATTCTCTCCTCTACCTCTCTTAATAAACCGATTAGTTCTTGGGTTTACTCATATCTGTATTGCGATCATAAATCTTTCATCCGTTCTGCATACCCATTAAGCCCCTTTTATTGCTATGATTGTAAAGTATTCAAGATTCACCTTATAAACTTAGTAAAAACAAAGAGGTTTTATGACAAAGCAACCCAAAAAAGTATTGATATTATTTGCTCATCCTTCTCAACATCGTTCAGAAGTGAATGTCTCTCTAATAAAGGCAGCAAAGAAAATCGATCATGTCACCGTGGTTGATTTGTATCATGACTACCCGAAATTTAATATCGATATTGATAAAGAACAGCAACGCTTGCTTGAGCATGATGTCATTATTTTTCAATTTCCACTTTACTGGTATTCAACCCCCGCTATCTTAAAAGAATGGCAGGATATGGTACTTGAATACGGATTCGCTTATGGGACAGAAGGTAAATCGTTGGAGGGTAAAATTTTTCTCTCTGCCATTACTGCTGGAGGTAAAGAAGAAGCTTATCAAACTAATGGTTATAACCAATTTACCATTCGTGAGCTTTTACATC
The DNA here is from genome assembly GCF_028765505.1 of Aliivibrio sp. A6. Taxonomy (NCBI): domain Bacteria; kingdom Pseudomonadati; phylum Pseudomonadota; class Gammaproteobacteria; order Vibrionales; family Vibrionaceae; genus Aliivibrio; species Aliivibrio sp. A6. The sequence continues at coordinate 146,620 of NZ_JARACR010000005.1, forward strand.
CGCTTGAACAAATGGCGTCTTTAACCCATATGGAATACATCGCACCATTAGTGTTATTTGGTGCTCGAACTGCGCTAGAAGATCAGCGTGTAGAAAGACACACAGAACGATTTAAAAACTTACTCTCTGCGTTAATTAATGATCGCGTGGATATTTCAGTGGCAAAAACCTTACCCAAGCTAAACCATTCATTTGATAAATTTATTAAGGATTAACGCATTATGACGGGATATTTTTTACAAGCTTTTATCTATCTCTTTGCCGCTGTTATTGCTGTTCCTATTGCTAAACGTCTTGGTCTTGGGTCTGTACTTGGCTACTTAATTGCTGGGGTGGTTATTGGCCCTATCATTGGCTTAGTGGGTGAAGAAACAACAACTATTCAACACTTTGCTGAATTTGGCGTAGTAATGATGTTGTTTCTTGTCGGCCTTGAACTTGAACCCAAAATGCTATGGGGAATGCGTAACCGCTTAATGGGGTTAGGTGGCTTACAAGTGGGAGGAACAACTGCCATTGTCATGGGTATAGCTCTGTTCTTTGGTCAGCCTTGGACCATCGCCCTCACCATCGGTTTAATCTTCGCCCTCTCATCAACCGCGATTGTATTACAGACCTTTAATGAGAAAGGGCTAGCAAAAACTGAAGGCGGTCAAAATGCCTTCTCTGTATTATTATTTCAAGATATTGCCGTGATCCCAATGTTGGCTTTTATTCCATTATTGGCATTGCCTGAATTAATAGAAAAAGCACAGTTAGCCGCAGCAACTGCTGCAGAACACCATGATGAAATAAGCATTGTGGCGGGATTACCGGGCTGGGCTTATGGTTTAGTGATTACCGCATCGATTGCGCTTGTTGTAGTTGGTGGTCATTATCTTAGCCGCCCACTGTTTCGCTTTGTGGCAAGCTCAGGCCTACGTGAAATATTCACCGCAACGGCATTGATGCTTGTGATTGGTATTGCTGCTCTTATGAGCTTAGTAGGGCTATCACCTGCACTAGGGACTTTCTTAGCTGGCGTGGTATTAGCAAACTCCGAATTCAGACACGAACTAGAATCGAATATTGATCCATTTAAAGGACTATTACTCGGCCTGTTTTTCATTACCGTGGGTGCAGGGATCGACTTTGGCATTCTGTTTGATGACTTCTTCACTATTATCGGTTTAACGATTGGGGTAATGGCACTAAAAGCCGCGGTTCTATATGTTTTGGCCTTAATATTTAAGATCAAAAACAGTAATCGTTGGTTATTCACGTTAAGTTTGGCTCAAGCCGGTGAGTTTGGATTTGTACTATTGAGTTTTACGGTTCAAAACCATGTATTACCACCAGAAGTCGCACAGCCATTATCATTAGTCGTTGCTCTTTCTATGTTCTTTACGCCGGGATTATTCATTCTTTTTGATAAAGTGATCTTACCTCGCTTCGAGCAAAAATCAAATGATAGAGAGTCGGATAACATTGACGAAAAAGGCACAGTGATCATCGCTGGTGGCGGTCGATTTGGCCAAGTAGTCAATCGCTTCTTAGTATCAAACCATGTAAAAACCGTTGTGCTTGACCATCAAGCCGATCAGGTTGATTCATTACGTCAAATCAATACTAAGAGTTATTTTGGGGATGCCACTCGTCCTGATCTACTGCATACGGCAGGGATTGAACATGCTGCAATGTTGGTGGTTGCCATCGATAACCAAGAAAGCAGTGTTGAACTGGTTAAGTATGTTAAGCACACTTACCCACAAGTAAAAGTGCTCGCTCGTGCTTACGATAGAGGCCATTCTTATATGCTTCGTTGTGCTGGTGCAGATTTCATTGAATCAGAAACCACCCGTTCAGCACTTGAAATGGGTGCAGAAGCCATGCGTGGATTAGGTCAACACCCATTCCATGTAGAACAACAAAAAATAGCGTACAAAAAGGTCGAGAATCAAAGCTCTGATAAATTATATCAAGCGTGGTTAGATGATTCAGAAGGCGAGCGATTTGATAATAACTATCGTAAATTGTTTATTGAACTTGAAAGCACAATTAAACATGCCATGAGTAAAGATCGTTCTGATAAACACAACCAATCAGAGCGTGCATGGACACCACCACCCAAAGGCTACGCTGATGATCTTGATGAATAATCAAATGATACCAATTCCATTAATTATCTGATCATTATTACTGGTCAAACATCTCTACACAAAAATGCCCTATTCTCACTGACTAGGGCATTTTATTTAAAAAAAAACGTTCTAATCTTTACAGTCAGAATAACAACTTGGTTTTCTTGGGCAAACAGCACCACGAGAACAAATTACTCTCGCATCCGTTTCTAACCCACGCTCAATCCAATTAATATTTAATATCTTAGCGACACTAATTAACTCTCTTTTTATTCCTTTTGCTATAGGGCTCTCACCACCATTTTTTACACATGCTTTTTGTAAATCACGAGCTAATGACACCGCGTCTTTTCCCTGAGCTTCAATTGCCGGATTCAAATCAATACCAGCGCATAACACGCGATTATTACCTGCAGGATCAGTCATATTTACCGATTCACAACAATAGATACGAGGTTCGTTATTTACATTAAGAATCGATATTTGTGCCGAACTCCCTTCTTTTGGCTCAGATAATCGGCGAAATACCGCCCAGTGATGACAAGGATCATTTACTTGTTTCATATTTCCCCAAGGTAAGGGAATACCATTTCCACGATAAACCGCTTTCAATTTCCCTGGTGCGTACGCATCAAAATAATGCCAATGAGGATACGGAGAGACCACAGTCATTCGTCTCATCGCCACAGAAGGAGAAACCCCAGCTAAACGATGTGCATCAATCTCATAGCCATAACGGTCTAATAACTGCCTAAAGGGAACTCTTGGGCACAATAAAGCGCCGGCAAAAAAGCTAGACTCAAAATCGCGCCATGCATGTAAAATATCTTGCGCGTTTAATGAACTATCTGTGTGGTGTATTTCATCATCAAACACTCGATGGCTACCCACAGACAAAGAACTCTTCAAACCTTCTTTGTTATGTAAAACACAATGACCAATGTAGACCGCTAAATCGTACTTCAATCGTGTCGGGTGATGCTTTAAGACTTCATTTAGATAGACTGTACAAGGTGGTTCAAAAAAAGAAGTCAGTAGTTCTTTGCCATTAACACCAAACTCATCGACAACGGATTTTGGCGTATCTTGTACCCATTTCAGAGTTAATCCATGAAATGCCGCCAAGTCCATCATCTGTTCGACACTTAATGGTAATTGTTTCTGCCCTACCTCTTCTGCTGCTCGTTCTAAATCAGGAAAGTGATTTTGATTATTTTCTTGATGGGCTCTAATAAGAAGATGTGCGAATTGACGACCAGTCACTCCTGTTTGGTTCAGCATTTCAGGGATCGCTATTTGAAGAATATCATTAGAGAATAAAAAACTCGGTTCAAGTGCCATACCGCTGATCCCACCTCTACGTCCCTTATCTGGCGTAATGGCTTGTGCTTCTGGCTCGCTATCTAAGAACCACGATGACTCTTTTTGAAATACCGTAGCGATAACTTCCAACATATCAGCGCTGGGAACCCGCTTTCCTCTCTCTATCATTGAAAGATAAGAAACCGATGGTGAATTCTCAGGATCAACTCGAATACAGCGAGTGGAGAGATCTTCCATCGTTAAGTGATTGCGTTTTCTCAGATTTCGAATTTTTGTTCCAAGAAAATGACTTTGTCTAATAATACTTTTTGACTGGCGCATCTTGTAAAATTCACACTGTTAAGTTTTTGTTGTGAAATTGTAGTAAATATTAAGCTAAGCTTCAATACAAGTAAGCAAACAACTCTGACCAGTGTGACTTACTTATCTTTCAGGACGAAAATTGAGGGCAAGACTATGGCTATCACAATTATAAACAACACGAATAAGGCACAACAAGAAACTCCGTTTATGGCTGAAGCTGTCTATGCCGTAGAAACGATGGATACCAGCAAACGAGAAGAAAAGCAGAATCAAATTAAGTCTCTACTTGATCAACTATTCCCTTTAACTAAAGGCTCACACAAAGACGTAACTAATTATCTGCTAGATTACCATCACTTAGTGGTTTTCTTTAAAGATGGTGGATGCAGTGGGTTACGTAACCCAGGAAAATTTGTTGCTTTTACTGGCCATCGCTCATCACCTAATACCATTCTTTTAAAAGACAACAGCGGTAGCCATGTAGAGATCATTTTTGGTCATCATGAACCGGGGAAAAACACTTTGGTAACTATTGAAGATATTGAGATGGAAACTTGTACGACCTTTACTCAAGACTTTGGTCTAGCAGCCATGCGTCATTGGATTAGCCTACTAAAGCGTGATGAAAAATCAAATCATAAAGCACATAGAGAAGATAAAGAATACACTGCAAAAAATGGGGATGATTATCAATTAGCGTGCTGCTTTAGCATTTAATACAAACTAAAAGAATAAAGGCCACATTAACTAATGTGGTCTTTATTGCATCTCATACAAACGCACTATAGCTAATTCAACTAACGATTTTATTAAAATACATACTGCGATCCGCCTTATGCAGTAAATCATCCGCAGACTCCATTTTAGTGTCAAAACAACTATAGCCAATGGTTGCATTCACATTAAAAGAAATGTCTTTATAAGCTATCGGCTCATTACTGATCTCATATTTGATTTTATCTATAATGAAGTAAATATCTTTCTTCTGGTGGAGCCTTGGCAAAAGAACAAGATATTCATCACCACCAATACGAGCGACGACATCATTACTTCTTAGCGCAGTCACTATCCTTTTTGCTACTTCTCTTAATACCTCATCTCCCGCAGCATGGCCGTAGGTATCATTAATATTTTTAAACTTGTCTAAATCTAAATTCAATAATGTAAAAGGCATTCCTTGCTTTTTAGATTTAGAAAATAAAGAATTTAATGTGTACATGAAGTATCGACGGTTAGGTAACTGAGTCAGTTCATCCTCGAAAGAACGACTTGTTGCCATAACATACAATCTAAAAATAATCGCAATAGACAGCAATGCTAAAACGAAAAAAGAATAACCTACTAACCGAATAATATTAATTCGATACCAAGGATAGACCTCATTTAGTTTTTTCTCTTTAATGGCCATTTGCCAACCACCATAGGGAAGCGTCACTGTCTCAGTAATGATAGGGTTATCGAATATCTTAGGGTTGCCAAAAAACACATCGCCTTCAGCCCCTTTACTGTCTCTTCCTCGCATTGCGAAATGATATTTGGTTTTTAAATCAAAAATTCCAGACTCATAAAATAAGCCATCAATATCAAGGACAATACTAATTGACCCCCAATAGTTTTGATTATAAGGAGGATCAGTAAATACTGGCATTCGGGCAACAAAAGCACTTCCACCTTGAATTAAATCAACAGGGCCAGCAATAAAAATAGTCTCTAAATTACGTGCTTTTTGTACCGTTAACCATTGATTCTGTATGCTTCTAAAATCAAGACCTAAAGCTTTAACGTTCCCTTTTAAAGGGTAAACATATTTGACTATATCATCAGGGGCGATTGCCAAATGCCTAATATTTAAAGAATCTCGATACAGTTCTGCTGCAATCAGATCCCATTGTTTAATCGTAGAGTGCGGGTTAACCGTAAGTAATGTAGATAAGCTATTAGCATAATAAATATCAGAATAAATAAAGCTTTCTAAAGTCGCCCTTACGGTAGCCAACTCAGCTTTAGACTTACTATTAACTTTGTCTTTCAAATACCTATTTTGTTTTATATGTAAATCTTCAACCATCCAGATAACGACAAAAATACAACAACTTAGCAGCATTATAATTGTAGATTTTTTAGCTAAAAATAGTTTAACCTTCATTTCTGCTCTCTATCTGAAATACACCTGTTAACACAAAACTGATATTGCGCTAAAAAATAATTGTATTTAAACATAATATTTGTATGTTTATCAATCAGTTCTATTTATAGAATTATTATCTTCAGCCAATGTAGTGGTATCTCAGTTAAGATTTTTATTAGATAATCATTTTCTGTGCTTTCGTTAATTTAGAGGTGATAAGAGAATAAGAGCTATCAATCCAGTCTTCTAACATTCCAATAGACACTTCATTATTGACTGCGATTGTAATCCAATGTTTCTTATTCATGTGGTACCCCCGCTCAATGCATTCAAACTCTTCACTTAAAAAAGTAACATTCTCTGGGGAGGCTTTAAGCGTAATGGTTAGTTTTTCATTACGGTAACCAATTAGAGCAAACATTTTACCAAAAACTTTAAAGACTTGTGCATCCGGACCAAATGGGTAAGAGTCTTCACTACAAGGTTTAGCAAGAAGATAATCTATCAATTCTCTTTCTGTCATTTGCATAGGTTCAATTACAAGAGTGTCATTCAATGTTAATATCCCTTTAATTATTTTATTACTGGAGAGTGACCATGCCATCAGAACTCAAACTTATCCCTATTGCTCTGTTCTGTGCGTTTCTCTCTATTATAGGTCACTTTATTCTCAGTAGCCTTTTTTCTGATGCTAACTGGCTTGAATACGCAGCGGCAATCATCCCATTAAGTATGATTATCATTGTTTATTTCGCTTTTAAGTTTGCGATAAAAAATGATGAGCGATAACGCACCTCAAATTGAATGTTTCAGTTTATATTGCTCTGGTGTGCAATCAGAATAACGCTTAAACATGGTAATAAACGGGCTAGTTTGATTATAGCCTAAGCTAAACGCGACTTCTTTAATCGACATTTTCTTTCTTAGTAACTCTAAAGAGTAAAGGTATCGGATCCTTAATCTCCATTCCGTAAAACTCATCCCTAACTCATTTTGGCAATGTCGGGATAACGTTCTCTCTGTCGTATGATTTTTTGCAGCCCACTCAGCTAACGATGTTTCATCTGCAGGATTCGCTTCAAGCGTTTCAAGAATTGGTTTTAATAATTTATCTGTAGAGGTAGGTAAAAAGCGTTCACTTTGTTTAGCAATTAATAGTTGGTCAAACAGTACCTTAATTAATCTATCTTGCTGTTCATTTTCTGGCTTTTGGATTTTATGCTCTCGTAGTTCTTCAATTAATGCCTCAACTAACGCACTCACTTCTAGTAAACAAGTATGCTCAGGAAGTTTTTTAGCTAATTCTGGGATAATATTTACAGAGCAGTAAGCAATAGGCTTTCGGTTATAGCTTTGATGTTTTACTCCTGCTGGAACCCAAATTGCAAAATGAGATGGAGCAAGAAAACGCTGCCCCTCGGCTTTGAGTTCTAAAATGCCCCCACTGATGATTTGTAATTGCCCCCATGAGTGAGAATGAGCACGAGTTTCGGTATTTGAACGAAAAGCGTCAAACAACAAATAAATATCTGAAGGCAACGTATCAAAAGTAACGGATGCTTGTATATGTCGTTGGCCTACCATTCCTTAACCTCAATTAACTAGAGTTAGTGTATCTAATCATAGTTATTTACAGTGAACAAGTTATATTAATACAAATAAATAAATCTACGTAACCCTCTAATTTTTTATATTTTAATATATATATATTAACAATTTAATTCGTACATTAAGTCATTAAATTATTTTTTGAACAAACAATTTGCATTAAATGAGCAATATGATTAATATGCATTCACAAAATCAATCCGATACCTTCTTATTGGATACTTATCAATAAAATTAATAAGTTACAGCAAGGTAACATTTAATTTTAACATGCAACATCAAACAGATTATTACTTAAAATCTGCTCACTTAAATAAGTTTATCTACAATTCAACGAATATTAAATAAAAGCTTATACTCTATAAGTTAGCTAATGAAGTTTATTTCACTTGTATATAAAATAGTTGGAAATATAATTTCAATTAGATGTTGAATTGTTAACATTCTATTAAATTTACAATTCCGAGGTTTATTATGTTAGATGAAAGCACCTCTATGGAAAGTATCTCTCGACGGATCGAGGCCAGAAAAAAAGAGCTAGGACTTTCCAATACTCAAATTGCTACCGCATGCGATGTATCAACCAGAACGGTTATTAACTGGACAAGTGGCCTTTCTAGCCCTCATATATCCAAATTGATTCCATTAAGTTTTACTCTGAGAAAAGAGATTGGCTGGATTGTTTCAGGTAGCGATAACATTCCTGATTGGCTAGGCGTCACGATGTCTGATGTGATCGAGTTCCATCAGGAACTATCAAAATACTCGAAATCAGAACGCACCATGCTATTTAAATCAATCAGTAACTTAATCAGTCAATTCGGCTTTATTTTAAAAACAAAAGACAACAAATAATCTGTATGAGTAGCGCGTAAATGTGCGCTACTCCAATTTACTTTTTATGACCCATCGCAATTATTCATCTTCTTTTTTGATCCATACTCATTCTTTGCCTTCTTTTCAACTATATAGAGTGACTATCATGAAAGATCTCGTAGAACGCTTTCTTCGTTATGTAAGTATCGATACGCAATCCAATCCTTCAGCACCTCAATGCCCAAGTACAGAAAAGCAGTTTAATTTAGCAAAGCAATTAATCGCTGAATTAACTGAGCTTGAACTTTCTGATGTCTCTCTTGATGACAATGGCTATGTCATGGCTCGCTTACCATCAAACGTCGACTACGATGTGCCAGCGATTGGTTTCATTGCTCATATGGATACTGCCCCTGATGCATCAGGTGAAAACGTAAAACCACAGCTTATTGAAAACTATCAAGGTAATATTATTACGCTTGGCACTAGTGGTGAAGAGCTGAACCCAACTCAATTTCCTGATTTAAAAAATCTAATTGGGCATGACTTAATTACTACAGATGGCACAACCCTCCTTGGTGCCGATAACAAAGCAGGGATTGCCGAAATTCTAACTGCGATTGCAGTACTAAAAGCCAACCCTGAGATCCCACATGGTGATATCTGCATTGGCTTTACCCCAGATGAAGAAATTGGCCGTGGCGCAGACCTATTTGATGTTGAAAAATTCAATGCTAAGTGGGCGTACACTATCGATGGTGGCCCTGTGGGTGAATTAGAATATGAAAACTTTAATGCCACAAGTGCGGATGTTATTTGCCACGGTGTAAACGTTCACCCTGGCACAGCTAAAGGCAAGATGATCAACGCCATGAACATTGCCGCGCAATTCCAATTAATGATGCCAACAGATGAAACCCCAGAAGGCACTGAAGGCTATGAAGGTTTCTATCATCTAAAATCAATGGAAACTGGCGTAGCAAAAACTGAACTTGGTTATATTGTTCGTGATTTTAGCCGTGAAGGTATGGCTGATCGTAAAGCCTTTATGCAGCAAAAAGTAGATGAGCTAAACGCAAAACTAGAAAAAGGCCGTGTTGAACTGATTTTAACCGACAGCTACTTCAATATGCGTGAAATGGTAGAACCTCATCCACACGTCATCGAATTAGCAAAACAAGCAATGACCGCTTGTGACATTCAACCTGATATTAAACCAATCCGAGGCGGGACTGATGGTGCTCGTTTATCTTTTATGGGTTTACCTTGCCCTAATATCTTTACGGGTGGTTACAACTTCCACGGTATTCATGAATTCATTACGATTAATGGCATGAAACAAGCCGTTGATGTGATTGTGAAAATTGCAGAGTTAAACGCTATCAACAATAAGTAATTCATAACACTATTTCTAAAACATAAAAAATGCCCGATGATTAACTCAAATCATCGGGCATTTTATTTTAGCTTAGTCGCTATTTAGCACATTTCAGGTTCTGGTTGTAATACCTTCTCAACCTTCACCGCTGCCACTTTAAACTCAGGGATCTTCGCATGAGGATCAAGCGCTGTTGTGGTCAGTTTATTCGCTGCCGCTTCCACAAAATGGAACGGTACAAATATCACGCCTTCTTGCATACGCTTAGTCACAAATGCAGGCGCTTCAATCGTGCCACGGCGTGTTGATACTCGAACCATCTCACTGTTTGAGATACCTAAACGCTCAGCATCAGCCACACTCATCATGGCGCGCGGACCAGCAAGGTTGTTCAACCCTTTAGTTTTACGTGTCATGGTACCTGTATGGTACTGCTCCAATAAGCGACCCGTTGTGAGCACTAATGGGTACTCTTCATCAGGCAACTCAGCCGCATATCTAAATGGAACCGCTGCCATTTGACCTTTACCACGTAAGAACTGCTGATTATGCATAATGCGAGTGCCTTGCGGATTCGCTTCATTACATGGCCATTGAAGTCCATTTTTACCAATGGCATCCCAGTGCATGCCTTGGTACTGAGGCGTCACTTGAGTGATCTCTTCAGTAATGTCTTCAACCGATTGGTAATTCCACTCACCACCCATTGCATTAGCAATTTCTTGAATGATCCACCAATCTTCTTTCGCTTCGCCCGGAGGATTTACCGCAGGTGAGATACGTTGAACACGGCGCTCAGTATTGGTAAAGTGACCCGCTTTTTCTGCAAACGAACACGATGGCAGAATAACATCAGCATAAGCCGCGGTTTCTGTCATAAAGATATCTTGTACAACTAAGAAATCTAACGCCTCTAAACCGTGAATTACATGTGTTTGATCAGGATCACTCAACACTGGGTTCTCGCCCATGACGAATAAACCTTTTACTTGCTCATGGCACGCTGCATCAATGATTTCGGTTAACGTTAGGCCTTTCTTATTTGGTAAGTTTGGCTTATTCCACGCTTTTACGAACTTCTCGTAAACCGCAGGATTCTCGACCTTTTGATAACCTGGGAAATCTGTTGGCAACGCACCCATATCACACGCACCTTGTACGTTTGATTGGCCACGAAGTGGATTAATACCACCACCTTCAATACCAATGTTGCCACACAGCATTTGTAAATTAGCAATAGAGCGAACGTTGTCATGCCCTGTCGTATGCTGCGTAATACCCATTGAGTAATAAATAGCAGTACGTTTAGCGGTACCAATGTAACGTGCCATTTCAATCACATCTTGTGCTTTTACGCCTGTGATTAGCTCAATTTTCTCAGGTGAATATGTCTCTGACATCACTTCTGATTTCAGCTCATCAAAACCTTCAACACGTTCTGTAATGTACGCTTGATCGTGCCAGTTGTTTTTGATGATCTGCTGCATAATACCGTTAAGTAACATCACATCCGTACCAGGACGTTGAGCAACATACAACTCAGCATGATCAGAGATATCTACTTGCTTTGGATCCGCAACAATCAAACGAGCACCGTGATGACGGATGGCTTGTTTAATGTGAGAAGCAATAATCGGGTGAGCAGATGTGGTATCTGAACCAATAATAAAGATCAGATCTGAATGTTTGATACTTGGAATATCATTGGTCATCGCCCCACTACCAATAGAGGCTTCTAGGCCTGTTACCGTGGTTGAGTGACATAAGCGCGCACAATGGTCGAGGTTATTGGTTTCAAACTCACGACGTACTAATTTTTGGAACGCGTAGTTATCTTCATTGGTGGTTTTTGCAGACGAGAATCCAGCTAGCGCATTACCGCCATGTTGAGATTTAATGGCACTGAACTTATCAGCAACTAATGTGATCGCCTCTTCCCAACTTGCAGGAACTAACTCACCATTTTTACGAATTAACGGTGTTTTTAAACGCTCATCACTGCTAACAAAATCAAAACCAAAGCGACCTTTAACACACAGCATGCCTTCGTTCACAGGAGATGATTTCGCACCTTGAACATATTTAATTTTGTTTGTCGATTCATCAACCATCATGGTTAACTTACAACCTACGCCACAATAGGTACAAATCGTATCAACCGGTTTTAAAACTTCGATTCGGCCTTGAGATTTATCACGAGAATCAACCAATGCACCAACAGGACACGCTTGAACACACGCACCACATTGCACACAGTTTGAGTTACCCATTTGATAACCGTGCTCAAACCCTGCACGACATTCAGGACGAGAAGCATTGGTTCCGTCTTCATTTTTCATGAAGCTTAAAACGCCATGCACGCCTTTTTCGTTACACGCTTCAACACATTGACCACAACTAATACAACGGTTGGCATCAAAAACAATAAATTCAGAGCTGGTATCGATAGCAAACTTCTGTTTACTTTCGTTGCTTAAATCCGTTTCATCCGCTTTATATTCCGTTGCATAATCACGCAGTCCACAATTGGTGTTAGCTTGACATGCACACTCTAAGCAACGCTCAGCTTCACGAATCGCATCTAAATTATCAAAGCCCGTTTCAACTTCATCAAAGCTTTGCTCACGCTGCTTAGCCGTAAGTTCAGGCATGATGACGCGCATTGCTTTTTGGATATGTTCAAAATGCTTAGGATCAACTTGCTTAGTTTTCTTCTCTTTTTGAGAATTAAACGGTTTAGTTGGAATTTTCTCCATGTCACCGTTAAAGAAACGATCAATCGCTTCTGCAGCAATACGACCATCAGCAACCGCTTCAATTGCCGTTGCAGGACCACGACGAAAATCACCGATGCTAAAAATATTTTTCACACCACTGTGCATTGTCAAACTGTTTGCATCAGCGGTATTCCAACGAGTCAGTGGCAAATCAATCGTATCGTTCTCTAAAAAGCTTAAATCCGGTTTTTGTGATACCGCAGAAATTACAGTATCAAACTCTTCAATAAAAAATTCACCGGTTGCCTGAGGACTACGACGACCAGATGCATCAGGTTCACCTAATGCCATTTTCTCCAAACGAACTTGAGTCACTCGCCCATTTTCATCAGCAATATTTTCAACCGGGTTGGTTAAGAAATGGAATTTAACACCTTCGTGTTCAGCTTCAACCACTTCATAATCTTCAGCGGGCATCTCTTCACGAGTACGACGATAAATAAGCGTTGTATCGGCACCATCACGCACCGCTGTACGAGCACAGTCAATCGCCGTGTTACCACCACCAATAACCGCTACTTTTTTACCTGTCGTTAATTTAGATTCTGTTACGTAATCTTTTAAGTAATCAACTCCTAAATAACAACCACCAAGCTCACTGCCTTGATAATGCATTTCAACGGCTTTTGAAGCACCGACTGCCAAACAGACAGCATCATACTCATCACTTAACTGTGTTAATGAGAAATCCTCACCTAGTTTCACAGAAGTTTGAATTTCCATACCGTTACGACACATCAATTCGATTTCTTTATCTAAAATCGATTTTGGTAAACGATATTCAGGAATACCATAACGTAGCCAACCGCCTGCTTTAGGCATTGACTCAAATACCGTTACACTGTAACCCTCATTAGTCAGGTAATAACCACAGGTTAATCCACCCGGACCACTACCAATCACAGCAATGGATTTTCCTTTGTCTGCTTTCTTTGGTGGCACATAAGATTCTTGAGCATGTAGATCCACATCAGCCGCATGACGTTTTAATTGACGAATAGCTAATGGCTCATCAACCAAACCACGACGACATTCCGCTTCACAGAACGCAGGACAAACACGACCAATAGATAATGGCATTGGCAATGTTCGTTTAATGACTTCAATGGCTTTTTGATGATCATCTTGCGAAATGTGGTACAGATATGACTGTATATCTACGCCTGCAGGACATGCGGTTTGGCACGGCGCTTCGCAGTCTGCATAATGATCAGAAAGAATTTTATTTAATGCACTTTGACGACGTTTTGCTAACGCTTCAGACGAAGTGATCACTTGCATACCATCAACGACTTGAGTTTCACAAGCGCGTTGAATTCCTTGACCATCAACTTCTACAACACACAGATCACATGGTACTTTCTCACCATTGATATTGTTTCCGCATAGTGACGGGATCTCGACATTGCATTCCTTTGCAGCTGCTAACAGTGTTATCTCTTCATCGATAGTGAATGTTTGGTTATCTATAGTTATTTTCATCATTCAGTACCCTAGATTTATTACTAATTATTCCAATTATATCATCTGTTCTTTATAAAATTTGATATGACTCGCAAATCCGCCGTCCTTCTATTCGAAAACGCGCAAATTATTCTCTTTACCATCGGGTTAAACCCCTAAGCCCACCTTCGTTTAATGAAATTCATGTGACTTATATACCAAAACGAAAATAACACGAATGCGCGAACGAACATAATTGCGCTAAATCAAAGAAAGTGCAGAAGATAAATATCATCATAGATCCATACATCATAAGTGGTAAAAAGAGAGTGAATTATGGATAAAACGTCTCGATTAGAAACGTCAGTGATCATCATCGGAGGTGGTGCGACAGGCACGGGGATCATGCGTGACTGTGCTCTGCGCGGTATCGATTGCATTTTAATTGAAAAAGACGATTTAGCTTCTGGAACCACAGGCCGAAATCATGGCTTACTTCACTCTGGGGCTCGCTATGCCGTTACGGATAACGAATCAGCTAAAGAATGCATTCATGAGAATAAAATATTAAAAAACATCGCAAAGCATTGTGTTGAAGATACACAAGGCCTGTTTATCTCTCTTCCTGATGATGACTTAGATTTTCAAAAGCAGTTTATTGAATCATGCCAAATTGCTGGTATTGAAGCAAAACAACTCACCCCTAAGGAAGCCTTATTACTTGAACCAAACGTCAACCCTAACCTAATTGGTGCGGTTCAAGTGCCGGATGGAACACTTGACCCTTTTCGTTTATGTGCGGCAAATGTGCTTGATGCGAAAGAAAATGGTGCGCGTTTGCTCACTCATACTCATGTTACGTCTCTTATTCGCCACCAAGATACGGTTCTTGGGGTTAAATGTATTGATGTTAGAACCAATCAAAAATTTGAAATATTCGCATCAGAAGTCATTAATGCCGCAGGTATTTGGGGGCAAAACATTTGTGAATACGCTGATTTGAGCATCAAGATGTTCCCAGCTAAAGGCTCATTACTGATCTTAGATTATCGTATTAATAACTTAGTAATAAACCGTTGCCGTAAGCCTTCTGATGCCGACATTTTAGTACCGGGTGACACTATTTCATTAATAGGAACCACATCAGAGCATATTGATTATGACAAAATAGATGACCTTCACGTTAGCGCTAAAGAGGTGGATATTCTACTAAGCGAAGGTGCCAAACTTGCCCCTATTATGGCGAATACTCGTGTACTTCGCGCTTATGCTGGTGTACGTCCTTTAGTCGCGGTAGATGATGATGGTTCTGGCCGTAATATTAGCCGTGGGATTGTCTTACTTGACCATAGTGAAAAAGATGGACTGAACGGATTAACGACCATTACCGGCGGTAAATTAATGACGTCACGCTTAATGGCAGAAATGACCACGGATCTTGTAGCTAAAAAACTGAATAACACCCAACAATGCACAACACACAGCCGTCCACTTCCGGGGTCAAACAGTGCTTCTATCGCAGCGAAAAAAACCGCAAGCCTAGCAAAACCTGTTTATCAAAGTGCGGTTTATCGCCATGGTGAACGAGCACAACGTTTCTTAACTGATAATGCAAAAGATCAAGCGGTTATCTGTGAATGTGAAATGGTAACTCAAGGTGAAATCAACTATGCCATCAATCAATTAGATGTGCACAACTTAGTCGATCTACGTCGTCGTACCCGTTTAGGTATGGGACCTTGCCAAGGCGAACTATGTACGTATCGCGCTGCTGGGCTATTTGAAGAATGTGGACAAGTCTCTGGCAATCAATCAAGCCAATTACTGACTCACTTTTTAGAAGAACGCTGGAAAGGTATCAAGCCCGTTTTCTGGGGTGATGCTCTGCGTGAGGCTGAATTTAGCTATTGGATTTATGAAGGCTTATTTGGTGCAAGCGATATACCAACCGCGAACACCAGTACTGATACAGCGATAACGTCAGAACAAACAGAGACGTCTCAACAACAAAAAGAACAAGAGGCAACATTATGAACTTCGATACCATTATCATTGGCGGTGGCATGGCTGGCTTAAGCTGTGCTCTTCGCTGCTTAGAAGCAGGGTTAAAAACAGCGGTGATTGCCTCTGGTCAAAGTGCCCTACACTTCTCATCAGGCTCTATTGATGTATTAGCAAAAACACCTGATGGCACGCATGTTATCGACCCTATGTCAGCAATTGATGGCTTTTCGACTCATTATCCTGAACACCCTTATGCCACATTAGGAAAAGAAACGGTAAACCGTGCGATTGATTGGTACCAAGCGACGCTATCTAGTATTGGTGTTCCACTAACCTCTCAAACAAACGGACGTAATCATTATCGATTAACGCCACTAGGCACAATGAAATCAACGTGGTTATCGCAACCTTTTGTTCATCAATTCCCAATGGCACTAGAAAGCAATACAGTGCAAAAAATAGTATTGGTGACGATTGATGGCTTTCGTGATTTTCAACCAAAGTTAGCGCAAGATAACCTAAAGCAAATCAGTCAATTATCTGATGTTGAAATTTCAACAGCAACCGTCTCTTTGTCTGCTTTTAATGACATTCAACGCAATCACTGTGAATTACGCTCTATTGATCTTTCTCGATTATTAGCAAAACGAGCGAACCTACAAGAATTTGCACATGCACTGCAGCAACACGCGAATCCCGGCGATCTTGTCGTAATTCCGGCTATTTTTGGTAATGGCAAAGGTTTGGGGCTTTTAAAGGAGATTGAAGCGTTAACTCAATTGACCTTATGTGAAGTTCCAACTATGCCACCATCATTATTGGGTATTCGATTAGAAGAAACCATGAAACACGCTTTCATTGAACAAGGTGGAACCCTACTCAATGGGGACCACGTTATTCAGGGTGAATTTTCGTATGTTGATAGAGAAGATCCTGAGCATTCGCACTACAGATTAAACCGTATATTCACTAAAAATCATGGTGACTTCCCACTGCAAGCAAAGCAGTTTGTACTAGCAACCGGCAGCTTTTTTAGCCAAGGTTTAAAAGCAAGTGCAAGTTCAATGGAAGAACCTATTTTTGGTTTAGATCTTAATCAAAGTAACACTCGAACGGGTTGGTATAATCCAAGCTTCTTTAGCCCTCAATCTCACCCATTTTTAAGTATGGGCGTAACAACAACCTCACAACTACAAGCAATAAAATCAGGTCATATTATTGATAATCTGTATTGCGCCGGAGCGATCTTATCGGGTTATAACCCTGTATTAGAAGGCAGCGGCAGTGGTGTTGCAATTAGCTCTGGGTTTCATGCTGCAGAATCAATAATCAAGCAGATAAAACCTGAATGTTTATCCCATAATAAAACAGAACAACAAGAGGTCGCATTATGAGCAGCCCACTATTTAATTCAAATCTATTAAAAGATCGTTTTGCAAAAGATAACTTAATCTTCAGAGCACCAGCAAATACGAGTTTTGATCAGTGTTTAAAATGCACCGTATGTACCGTGTATTGTCCTGTTGCTAAAGAGAACCCTGATTATCCTGGGCCAAAACAATGCGGCCCTGATGGCGAGCGTTTACGCTTTAAAAGCCCAGAATATTATGACGAAACCTTAAAGCTATGCACCAACTGCAAGCGCTGTGAAACCGCTTGTCCGTCAGGGGTTAAAATTGGTGACATGATTGCAGTTGCGCGTGGTAAACACGGAAAACCAGCTTATAACATGAAGGGGATCCGTGACTTCGTATTAAGTCATACCGATCTATTTGGCTCGGTAGCAACGCCTGTTGCCCCTATTGTAAACGCTGTCACGAGTGTACCCTTAGTAAAAAAAGTAATGCACAAAACCATTGGTGTTCATGACCATAAATCACTGCCTAAGTATTCTCACGGAACGTTCCGCCGTTGGTATAAAAAAGAAGTGTCTGATCAATCGATTTACCAGCAACAAGTCCACTATTTTCACGGATGCTTTGTAAACTATAACCACCCGCAACTAGGGAAAGACTTTATCCGCGTCATGAATAACATGCACATTGGCGTGCAGTTATTAGATAAAGAGAAATGTTGTGGTGTCCCTCTTATTGCTAATGGCTTCCATAAAAAAGCACAGAAAAACGCCGAGTTTAATGTGGCTAATTTAGAAGCGGCGATTGAACGTAGAGATGTGCCGATTCTATCGACCTCTTCTACCTGTTCATTCACCTTACAACAAGAGTATCCACACGTATTAGATGTCGATAACAGCAAAGTAGCGAAAAAAATAGAATACGTTACACGCTTCATACTAAAAGAAATAATGAATGGTCGTGGGCCTAAAATGAAACCCTTAAATAAGAAGATTGTCTACCATACGCCTTGTCATTTAGAGCGCAGTGGTGGCAATATCTACACTATCGAATTGCTGCGTGCTATCCCCGGTTTGGAAGTGCAAGTACTAGACAGTGAATGCTGTGGTTTAGCTGGAACTTACGGTTTTAAAACAGAGAATTACGATACCTCTATCGCTATTGGTAAAAATATCTTTGACCAAATAAAAGCGGCTAAACCAGATTATGCAATTACTGATTGTGAAACCTGTAAATGGCAAATTGAAGAGAATACCAATGTGACAACTATTCATCCAATTTCGTTATTGTGTGAAGCATTGGTGTAAATTAACCTCAACAGCCTGCCTCATAAGTGATCAGGCTGTTGTATTAGATATATCCAGCACCAAACAAACCCTCAAAAACAACACCAGAATTCCATATAATTAATGCAAATACATTCATTTTATAAATGTGACTTAGATCTCAATTTAAACACCTATTAACATAGTAACTAAACAGCTAAGCGTGATAGATTAGCCACAAATTTAATCTAGAATATAATTATAATAATGCTTGAGAATACCTACTTCATTTATCAACCAAATTTCTTCGAAGGCTCCATTGTTTCTTATGAAGCATTAATAAGAGTTAAGGGCTCTGACGACTTACCTCTAGACTTTATTTCAACGATTAATAATAAAGAAGAGTTTGATAAAGCAGTAATTTCTCATATTATTTCCGATAAATTGAGTCTAAATAATCAAGATAATGTTCATATCTCAATCAACATATCAGTCAGCAGTTTAGAGTCTGAATCTTTTATTGAATATTGTGAATCCGTATTCAAACATCATAAAGGCTTCTCGTTTGAGTTAAACTTTAAGCATCAAAACGTGAATCTTGAAAAAATACGTTCAAATATGCAGCGGCTAAAAAAACTCAACCTGTTTTTTACGCTTGATGACTACGGCACAGAATGCAAAAATTCAGATCCATTATTAAGCCTTAACTTTGACTATATAAAGATCGACCGCTCTTTAATTAGCCCAATTGAAGATGACTACTTATCATTTTGTTTCTTACGCTCGTTGTACCAAAAGTTAAATAAATTTTTAGGTAATAACGTCGTGATTAAGGGAATTGAAAACGTTAATCAATTAAATTTGATTCAATCTTTAGGGTCAGTAATATCTCAAGGGTATTACCTGTCTTACCCTATCTCGCTTTCTGAGTTAGATCAAAAACTTAAATCACATGCTCCTACTATTGATAATCAATTAAATGACTCAATGCCACCAATTGATCGCTTCATTTACAATATCAATGTAGCAAAAGACAATACCCAATTAAATCAAGCGTTAGAAGCCCTAAAGCCACAGGACCCATTTAATTTATTAGGTATTGACTACAACAATTTCAACTTGCAGGCACTTAATACAAAATACCAAGAATTACTCGATGGCATAAAAAGTCCTTCGATTCTATTTACAACCAATCTAATGAAACACTGTAATTGTCTTTTTATTCTAAGAGATGAGCACGGTGTAGCAATATACAATAATAAAAAACACACTGACTACCTTGGTTGTGATTTAGTTGGAATGCCTGTATCTAAAGTATTAGAACGATTCCCAGACTATCAAACTTGTCTGCAACTTGATCAACAGTTACTCAATAATGAGTCCGATATATTAATGTCGAATGAGACGGTAGAGGTCGATTCAACAACAACGCATTTCCATACTTATCGCCAAAAAATAAAGTATTTTGATAAAACCTTTGTCATGATATTTGTTTATGAAGATAACCAAGATGTACAATCGCCGATTGACCCATTAACAGGATGCTTTACTAAAGCTAAACTTAATCATATTGATGTAAACGCCTATAACACCATGGTATTTATTGATTTAGATGGGTTTAAGAATATTAATGACCAATATGGACATCAATTTGGAGATCAACAACTTAAGGAAGCTGCACGATTAATCAATCAAAACTTAAGAAAAGAAGATCTTCTTATTCGTTTTGGTGGGGATGAGTTTGTGCTTTGTTTTGACTCTCATTCAATTCAAGATATTCAAACTAAGATGAGAATGATCCGAACCAATCTTGAACATCATTTTCAACAGAGAGAGATCTTTTTATCTTATTCTTTTGGGGTAACTCCATTAGACATGGATATCCAGCTTGCCTTAGATAGTGCTGATAAAAAGATGTACATCAATAAAAGAAAACGTAAAAAAATCATTAATAATCAAGCCTCATAGTGAGGCTTGATTAAAGAGTTATCTATATATCTGGAGTCACATCTTGAACATGGAATGTTCCTGAATCTAACAACCGTTTTTCTTCTACTTTTCCAGTAAAATTGATCTTATTTAAATCCACTTTTTTTATCGTACTATCACGCATGGTTTTATAAAAGAATAATCCATTTGTTTGGTCTACGACAGAAGTCCATTGCGTCGCACTTGGTAAATCAGAAATATGTGCTTTATCATTAAATTCGCTTCCAATCGGAATATCAAAATTATTTAAAATATGGAATGCCTGAGATACCGCATCGGACCCTTCCTTCATTACAGGCGTTGAATTTACATAAAAGGCAGCACGCACAAATCTTGACGGTGGCGTAATATCACCCGGCAACCCTAAAAAGCTAGAACCAACACCAAAAGAGAAAGCATCTACATCGTTGATCTTTTGTCCCGGACTTACTCCTGGAGTTAAATGAATATAATTATTTAAATTAGTTACCTGCCATTGGTAATCTGGAGCATTTGTCAGCACTTTAGCCGCATTTTTATGGATATTAACTTCACCATTATTCATGATTTCAATAACAATGTTATTACCTTGCTTATCAGCTACGCGCCAGTGTGCTGTTGGTGATGGCACTCCTTTAGCATCAATATAAACTGGTACTATCTTTATGTGCTTAATCGCTTGTTCGACTTCAGCTACTGTTTTAAACTGCGATAACATCCAACGGTTAAAGTCCATATCAGTAATCGTTGTCTTAGTATCATTTGGGTTGTATTTCTCTAACGACCCATAATTTTTAAAATAAAATAGGCCTGCCGTTAATCCTTCCTCATTAACACCATCAGCAATAAAACGATCATCGCTGACCGAGATACCAACAAATCCATACTTAGAATCCCACTTTAATCCCTGCTTTTGATCTGGCATGGTAGATACGTATGAATAATCACGAGGAGATACAATTAATTTACTGTTCAGATCATTTTGACCCCACTCAATCGTTCGAGCCTGAATGTAATCATGATTAACCGTTGAAAGAGAAATACCCGTACAGGCACTCGCTGAATACGCGACACAAGACGCAATAAGCACTGAAAGAAGTTTAATTTTCATTTTACGATCCCATTAATATGACCTTAAGATAGTACTCTTATAGATGATAAATCCAAGTATTTCTATAAAATCAAAAAAGCCTGAAGCATACTTCAGGCTTAATCAAAAGATTTAAATTTAACAT
This sequence comes from Aliivibrio sp. A6, assembly GCF_028765505.1. Lineage (NCBI taxonomy): Bacteria > Pseudomonadati > Pseudomonadota > Gammaproteobacteria > Vibrionales > Vibrionaceae > Aliivibrio > Aliivibrio sp. A6. The sequence continues at coordinate 168,343 of NZ_JARACR010000005.1, forward strand.
TAACTCACTTGCGCAAGTTTAACCCCCTTCTTTGTTCCTAATTTCTCATTCATATATTGAGCTACGGCATCTTGCTGGTCTTGAGTTAAATACAACCCTAACTTGGTTCGACGCCACAATACATCTTCGGCTTTTTGAGAAAACTCATGCTGCATTAAGTAGTCGATTTCTGTTTGGTACACACCTTCAGAAAATACTCGGCCCATATCTGCTTCTGAAGTTACATTTTCTAATAACGTCCAAACCAGTGTTCCAAATTGATTTACATAACGAGTGGCTGTTTTCTCTGATAACCATGGGTATTGGCTGCAAATATTACTTACTAATTGCGAACGAGGGTAATCAAAATCACCGCCCGGTAACGCCACATTTCTTGTCCATGGTTTTCCCATTTTAGAAAAGTATGGGTTTAGCATCTTCATTGCTGTTTCACCCAACTTTCTATACGTCGTAAGCTTCCCACCAAAAATAGACAACAATGGTGCTTGATCTAATTCTTGCTCTAACTCCAGAGTATAATCACGAGTGATCGCTTGAGGTGAATCAGACTCATCATCACACAATGGACGCACACCGCTGTAAGTCCAAACGACATCATCGCGTTTTATTTGATCAACAAAGTGCTGATTTACAACATCAATTAAGTAATTTACTTCATCTTCTGAGATCGCAACTTTTCTTGGGTCACCTTTATATTCAACATCCGTTGTACCTATGATTGAAAAATCTTCCATGTAAGGAATAACAAATACAATTCGGTTATCTTTATTTTGTAAAATATACGCCTGCTCTTCATTATGTATTCTAGGCACCACAATATGCGAGCCTTTAACCAAACGAATATTACGAGGGGATTCATCTTCTAAACTGTCATCAAAAAACTGTTTAACCCATGGACCCGCAGCATTAACCAGTGCTTTGGCCTTTCGCTCAAAACGTGTGTTTGTTTGCTCATCAAAAATAGTGACATGCCAAATATCATCAATACGATCGGCTTTCTCAACTCGGCAGTAGTTTTTCACTTCTGCACCATTTTTTTCTGCAGCCATTGCATTTAGGATCACTAAACGCGCATCATCAACCCAACAATCTGAATATTCAAAACCTTTGGTCATTTCAGGTTTTAGTAAGCCAGAGCTCGCTAAGTTAACTGAATGGCTTGCAGGAAGTGTAGTTCGTTTACCTAAATTATCGTAAAGGAAAAGACCAGCACGGATCATCCATGCAGGACGTAAAAATGGGCGATGAGGTAAACGAAAACGCATTGGTTTGGCAATATGTGGGGCTTTAGCTAATAACACTTCACGCTCGGCAAGCGCTTCAGACACTAAACGAAATTCATAATGTTCTAAATAACGTAAGCCACCGTGAATTAACTTTGAGCTTGCTGAAGAGGTTGCTGAAGCAAAATCAGACGCTTCGTATAGACCAACGGTTAATCCTCGACCAGCGGCATCAGCAGCAACGCCAGCCCCGTTAATACCACCACCAACTACAATTAAATCTAAAACAGCGCAGGTTGTGTGTGTTTGGTTTTCATTATTCATAGTAGTGACCTTAAAGACTCAAATGAGCGAACGAACATTAATTACGACAAAAACACGATAACTTAACTTTCGCTTTGAGTCACTTTTTATTTTCGATTCCGAACATTTACTGTGATACAGATACAAAAAATCCCTGATCTTAATCAAGAGCAGGGATTTTTTATTTATGAATAATGAGAGTTACTTAGAAATTACTTCATAAGGAATTTCATTATCTTTTAAAATCACCACGATCTCTTCTGGTGGTTCTTGATCGGTAATGATCATTTGCAACTCAGTAATACTACCTAGATTCACCATCGCATTACGACCAAATTTTGTATGGTCAACCGCAAGGTATACGCTGCGGCTATTTTCAATAATGGCTTTTTTTACTCGAACTTCATGATAATCGAAATCCAATAGCGAACCATCATAATCAATACCACTGATCCCCAATATTCCGAAATCTAAACGGAATTGTTTAATGAAATCTAACGTAGCTTCACCAACAATACCACCATCTCGGTTACGAACTTCACCGCCAGCAAGAATCACTTTAAAATCAGGATTTGCCATTAAGATCATAGCGACATTGATGTTATTGGTTACTACTCGTAAATCTTTATGATTTTTTACCAATGCTTTTGCTACTGATTCTGGCGTTGTGCCAATATCAATAAACAAGGTTGCACCATCTGGAATATGTTTCGCTAACGCTTCTGCTATCGTATCTTTCTCGTTTAACTGCATCACTTTACGCGTTGTATATGCTGTATTTACCGAGCTTAGTGGAATGGTAGCTCCGCCATGATGACGGCGAATTTTGTTCTCGTCAGCCAATTCATTTAAATCACGACGAATGGTTTGCGGACTTACTTTAAACTGTTCGACTAAATCCTCAGTGCTGACGTATCCATGTTGCTGCACAAGGTTTACTATTTCTTGATGTCTTGATAATTGCTTCACGAATTACTCCCCTAATTTCGAACAATCAATGACTTATATTTTCAACTCGAATTAGTGTACTAAAGAAGGAATAAATAGTGGTAGTTTTTGATGTAAATATGCGTGATATATATCAAACAAAGTTCGGAAAAGAAAAAAGGAGCACATTAAATGCGCTCCTTTTGTTTGATTAATAATCAGATTAGGTTAATTACTCTTCATCATGTAACTCTGCCCATGCTTGCGCACATTTTACTGCGCGTTTCCAACCACGATAACGTTGGTTACGCTTCTCTTCATCATGATGAGGTTCAAAAGAGCGATCAATGACGGCTTTATCTGCCAACTCATCAAGGCTACCCCAGAAACCAACCGCTAAGCCAGCAAGATAAGCAGCCCCTAACGCCGTTACTTCTGTAACTTGTGGACGGTGAACTGCAACATCCAATACATCCGATTGGAATTGCATTAAGAAGTTATTGGCAACCGCACCACCATCGACACGAAGTGCTGATAATTTGATCCCTGAATCCGCTTGCATCGCATCAATTACATCACGAGTTTGATAAGCAATACTCTCTAATGTTGCACGAATAATATGGTTTGAACCACAACCGCGTGTTAGGCCAACAATCGTACCACGCGCATACGCATCCCAATATGGTGCTCCAAGCCCGGTAAAAGCTGGAACCACATACACGCCATTTGATGAATCGACTTTAGTTGCAAAGTATTCTGAATCTTTTGCATCTGCCAGTAATTTCATCTCATCACGTAGCCATTGAATTGATGCTCCCCCCATAAATACTGCACCTTCAAGTGCGTAAGAGGCTTCACCACGTGGGCCACATGCTAGTGTTGTTAATAGGCCATTGCGAGACGTTACTTTCTCTTTGCCTGTATTCATTAGCAAGAAGCAACCTGTGCCGTAGGTATTTTTCGCTTGGCCTTGCTCCACACACATTTGACCATAAAGTGCGGCTTGTTGGTCTCCTGCAATACCAGCAATCGGAATACGTGTACCGCCTTTACCACCAATGTTTGTTTCGCCATATACTTCTGATGATGATTTCACTTCAGGCATCATTGAAAGTGGAATATCTAACTCTTTCAGCAGTTTTTCATCCCACTGAAGCGTATTGATATTAAACACCATTGTACGTGAAGCATTGGTGTAATCTGTAACGTGAACACGCCCTTGTGTCATCTTCCACACAAGCCAAGTATCAACGGTACCAAACAATAATTTACCTGCTTCAGCGTCTTCACGAGCGCCTTCCACATTATCAAGAATCCACTTAATTTTTGTACCTGAGAAATATGGGTCAACAACTAAACCTGTATTTTCACGAATATACTCTTCTAGACCTGCTTCTTTTAGCTTTTCACAGGTGTCAGCAGTACGACGACACTGCCAAACAATCGCATTATAGACAGGTTTTCCGGTTTCTTTATTCCAAACAATCGTCGTTTCACGTTGGTTCGTAATACCAATTGCAGCAATTTGATCACTGCGAATGCCTGTTTTTGCTAAGGTTTCAACTAGAGTCGAACTTTGCGTTGCGTAGATCTCTAGTGGGTCATGCTCTACCCAGCCTGCTTGAGGATAAATCTGAGTAAATTCACGCTGAGAAACACTGACAATATTTGCATTGTGGTCAAGAATGACGGCACGAGAGCTGGTAGTTCCTTGGTCAAGTGCAACAATGTATTTTTGCTCAGTCATGATGGAATCCTTTTATGTATTAGTTGTAATGTATTAGCTCGTAGGGCTATATTTGTTAGTTAACTATTTTATTAAACTTCAGCAGTTTTGGTGTCTTCTTCCACATCACACTGGTTTGGAATCGTACAACCATGACCTGCTTTTGGTAGATAAGCACCAATCATTTTTGGATATGCCCAACCACCGAAACATGCGCCAGCAATTGGTGCTAAAATTGGAACGATAAAGTAAGGAATTTCTTTTGCACCTGTTAATGCGTAATCCCAACCCGCTAAGTAAGCAAATAGTTTTGGACCAAAATCACGCGCAGGGTTCATTGCAAAACCGGTTAGAGGACCAAGAGAACCACCTATAACCGCAATTAGTAAACCAATAAGAAGTGGATTCATAGGACCGCGAGAAGCGCCATTATGTTCATCACCTAAAGCAAGAATTCCGAACATAAGAACAGCAGTAATAACAAACTCAACAGAAAATGCGCCTAGTATCGATAAAGAAGGATGGGGATAAGTTGAAAAGATACCAGCCGTTGATAATGCAGCTTCACTGCTTCTTAAAAAACCGTTCGCAATTTCATAATCAGCAAATAAATTACTGTATAACGCGTAAACTAACGCAGCAGAACAAAAAGCACCAAGTACTTGAGCAATGATGTAAGGAATTATTTTTGCTTTATCAAACCCATGAAAGGCAGCTAATGCAATGGTAACCGCTGGATTAAGATGTGCACCAGAGACACCCGCAGTACAATAAATGGCTATGGCAACGCCTATACCCCATATGATACTAACTTCCCACTGGCCAAATTCAGCACCAGTTAACACTAAGGCGGCGACACAACCGACACCAAAAAAGATTAATAAACCGGCACCGATAAATTCAGCGATGCATTGTCCAAGTAATGTATGTTGTTTATTATTCGCCATGATTCATTCCTTTGTTTCGTTATGTACTCATTTCATCCAACGTATATAAACGCTCTATATATTTAAGATAAACGGCCAAATTATTATTAAAGTAGGTACAGCATTCACGTTAAGCAGCGAGAAATGTACTCCTTTTATTAATAATTTAAACACCAGCAAATTCGAAACGAGCGTTCGAGCACAAAAAATGCGTGTTAGAATATCAAAAAGAAGATCTAGAGCATAAAACAAGCAAACGAACAGGTATGATCAGAAAGAGGATAAAGAGGTGATTAAAAATAAAACCCTCTAAAGTGTTAATTTCATTGAATCCATCTACAGATAAACAAATGAGAATAAATTAACTACGGAGTCTTTATACAATTTATTACTTACAATAAAAAATGCTCGTTTTAAAGCATATAGATTTAAAACGAGCATTTTATAGTGATTTATATTATTTTTACTTTCCGTAACGAACTAGCCACTCTTTCTCTAACGCCACCTGCCAGCTTGGATGTGGTTCTGCTAAAGATTTAAATAGCTTCGTCTTCTTCGCTGAGCCCGTTAAATACTGTGACGACAGCACAGATGGATCACCCCAGACACTTAAATCTCCTTTACGAGACTGAGCTTCAGGACTCAGTAAAAAGTTAATTGCGACTTGAGCGCCCTCTTTTGCTGATGCATTCCAAGGAATAGCGAGAAAGTGAATATTTGATAACGCACCGGCTTCCATGGCATAAGCTTCTGTGGTGTCGGCTAGCTTGCCACTTGCTTGTGCAGAAAAGACTTCATTTGGATTAAACGTAACCGCAAGATCAATTTGACCGTCATCTAATAGCTGCAGTGATTGTGCTGTCCCTGATGGGAATTGCTTCCCTTTACGCCACGCAGTTTGATGCAACTCATCCAAATAGATCCATAATGGCTGAGTTATTTCAGCAAAATTAGCGTTCTCTACCGGTTGCATTAGCTGAGAGTTGTTATTGGTTAACTCAATTAATAACGCTTTTAAGAAACTTGTACCATGAAACTCTGGCGGCTTAGGGTAAGTAATTCTATTTGGAAAGGCTTTGCTATAACTAAGCAATTCAGCAAAAGATTGTGGCGGATTACTTAGTGTTTGCTTATCATGAATAAATACAAGTTGACCCACACCCCACGGCGCTTCTAAGCCTAGCGTCGGCTCAGAAAAGTCACTGTCTACAGGCAAGGCTTTATCCACAAACTCCCAGCTTGGTAGCTGATTGACAAATGGACCAAACAGCAGTTGATTGTTCTTCATGGACTTAAAGTTTTCACCATTAATCCAAACCATATCGACACTACCACCGTCATTTTTCCCTGCGGTTTTTTCAGCCAATAAACGTGACGTACTTTCTGCAATATCACCCACTTTTACGTGTTTTAGTGTTACGCCATAATTTCGCTGTAGCTCTTTATCTGCCCAACGAAGGTAATTATTAATTTCTTGGCTTCCCCCCCACGCGTGAAAGTAAACGGTTTGCCCTTTGGCTTTTTGTTCTATCTCTTTCCATGTATCTGCAGCATGAACGCTAAAAGAAAGTATTAGGCTATTGAGCAATAACAACCACTTTTTCATCTGTATTTCCTTTATCCATTAAAGAGTATTTTTATTATGTTCGTCCCGATTATAGTGTATAAATTATGATTATTCAGAGCTTTGTGGTTATATTTAATAATCAAAAATATCAATATAAAGATGAGCATAAATGCATAATAAAGATCTTAATTTACTCAGGTTACTTATCATTCTCAATGAAGAAAGACAAACCGTGTTAGCAGCAAAAAGAATGAATTTGAGTCAACCAACTATCAGTATTATGCTCAAAAAACTGCGTGACCAATTTGATGATCCTTTATTTATCCGTGACAAAAACAACTTAGTTCCTACTATCAAATGCTTAGATATTTTGTCTACATTACCTGACTTGCTTACTCAGCTTGATAAGCTATACAGTGATAATACTGAGTGGGATATCTCTCAACTTAATGGGGAATTGCATTTACTGATATCTCCTCCATTAATATCAACACTTGGTACTCAATTAATAAAAAAGCTGACATTGTTAGCGCCAGATCTCACGGTTCAATGTTCTCATTGGGACATAAATACACCACAAAAATTAGAGATGAATCCTCACCAAAACTTTGGTATTACCTATTTACCAATGGAAACCAATAAAACACTGATGGAGCAAGAAGTCGGAGCCGATGAGTTTGCGTTCGTTGTATATGATAAACACTCACTCAATGAAATTACGATTGAAAACATCCTTCCTCATCCTATCGCTATTTGTTTGATCCCAGGAGTCACTGGCCCATCTAAAGCCGAACAACTGATCCGAAATTTTAAGTGAAAGAAAAATATTAACTTAAGAACCAGTGATATTTCCTTAATGACTACATTAATAATTGAAAGTGGTTATATAGGAATAATGCCTCGCTCTCTGCAAGGTTCGATAGGTGATAAATTCCGATTCCTATCTATTCCAGAAAACATTGTACCTAAAGGATATCAACGTAAAATTGCCTTTTTTAGCCATCAAACTAACCGAAAACAACCCCTAACTGAATGGCTTTTAACTGAAACAAAACGCTTTTTCTCTCAACATTAATTATTCATTTTTTCAATCTAAAGATACTCTCTATTAAAAATACTAATAGGGAGTATAGGCACAATTTTTAATCGAAAAGCATAAGATAACTCAATCAATTTGAGAGGGGTTACTTATGTTTAAAAAACAAATCACTGCGGCTATTGTAGCTAGCGTCTTAATCAGTTCTTTAAGTATAAATGCTCAGGAACTCAACACTTCTTCGCTGACTCCCTCGGCACAAATTCAACAAAACCAAGCCTCAACTTGGCTAGACCAAGAAACGTATTTATTAGCAACGAATGCTTATCTATGGGGTTCGCATAGAACAAGTAGCTCGCCAAGATACGGATATGCCAACGGCTAACCGCGATACTTTATATTCAAGTGCGATTGTTGATGTATCTAAAGAACCAATGATTTTATCTACCCCTGAAGTCGATAATCGCTACTTTATCATTGATATTCAACATTTTAATGTTAACGACCAAACTCCTATCAAGAAAAATAAAGATGGATCGTTTGACTTAATACTGTCTCACGATAAGCCAAGTAATAGCACACAACTTGCCAATTGGTTACCAACGTCAGAAGGGAATTTCTATGCCATTACTCGTTTATATGTTCCCTCTCAAGAGATCTTAGATATGAAATGGACTGTGCCACCCATTAATCCAATCAAATAAACATTAACTCAAGATAAATAACTCTATTTTTATTTATAGGTATTTGAAATGAAAACAAAAACCATCGCAAAAACAGCCATTGCACTAGCGGTCACCTCCTTTGGTGCACACGCAGCACAAACACAACCGAATATCCTAACAATCATGATAGATGATGTTAGCCCAATGGATATTTCCGCTTATCATCGCGGCCTAGGAGCGATTGAAACACCTAACATCGACCGTATAGCAAAACGCGGCATGATGGTAAGTGATTACTACGCCCAAGGAAGCTCTACTGCAGGACGAAGTGCGTTTATCACAGGGCAATACCCGTTTAGAACAGGCTTAACGACGGTTGGTCAACCTGGGTCAAACATCGGCTTACAGAAAGAAGACCCAACCCTTGCTGACATGCTAAAAGCAAAAGGCTATGACACCATTCATGTGGGGAAAAGTCATTTAGGAGATCGCAATAAATTCTTACCTACCGTACATGGTTTTGATGAGTTTTATGGTTTTTTATATCACCTAAACGTAATGGAAATGCCAGAGCAGCCTAACTTCCCGAAAGACCCTGATTTTGTTGGTCGCCCTCGAAATATGCTTCATAGTTTCGCAACAGAGGACTACGATAAAACAGTACAACCTCGTTGGGGTGAAATTGGTAAACAAAGAATAGAAGACAAAGGGCCATTAGGTTCAGAAAGAATGAAAACCATTGATGATGAATACGTTGAATTCACCACACAATGGCTTGATAAACACGAAGCAAATACGCCAGATAAGCCTTTCTTTATGTGGTTTAACCCATCACGCATGCACCAGCAAATACACGTTAAAGATGAGTATTTAGGCGCAAGTGGTCACACTGAATATTTCGATGCATTAAAAGAGCTTGATGACCAAATCGGCGTAGTCTTAGATAAACTGGATGCGCTTGGTGAAACAGATAACACCATCATTATGTTTACCGCAGATAACGGTATTAATCTTGATCACTGGCCAATGGCGCGCACTGCTTCGTTCCGTGGACAAAAAGGGACAACATGGGACGGCGCATTCCGAGTTCCTATGCTGATTAGCTGGCCGGGGCATATTCCAGAAGGCGAATACACAAGCGGCTTTATGACTTCAGAAGATTGGGTTCCAACTTTAATGGCTGCAGCTACGGGTGATACCACCATTAAACAAGATCTTCTTAAAGGCAAAAAAATTGGAGATACCAAATATAAAGTTCATCTAGATGGTTATAACCAAATGGACATGCTAACCAAAAAAGGACCAAGTAAACGTAATGAGTTCTTCTATTACAACGAACAAGACTTGAATGCTGTACGTGTTGGTGATTGGAAAGTACACTTAAAAACCAAAACAGAATGGACAGAACCAGCAAAAGCATGGCCATTAGGCATCATCTTAGATATCAAAGCCGATCCGTGGGAGCGTAGTGTTGATACTAATGGTTGGTTCTTATGGATGAAAGAACGTTCTTGGATTGTGCCTACATTACAAAAATCAATTGTTGAATATAAGCAATCTTTAAAAGCCTTCCCACCACGCCAAAAATCAGGTGGTATAGGAATGTCAGATACGTCAGTAAAATAATAACGGATTGATATACATAATATTAAAACCAAAGAGGAGCCTTTCGCTCCTCTTTTTATTACCCCTGCGGTATCACAACCGTAAATGTAATCTCTCTACTCTCTTGATAATCAACCGATAAATCATAACCATTTAATTGAGCGATATTCTTTACAATAGCTAAGCCTAACCCATGCCTATCTGTGTGGGTTCTTGATTTATCTACCTGATATAACGGTTTAAATATGTTATTGAGGTCATCTTGAGTTAATGGATTAGAAGATATATTTTTTATCTTAATCACAATGCTTCCATCCCCCTCTTTTTCAATGCTCGCAGACACAATGGACTCTTCTACACTATAAAAAAGAGCATTATCCAATAAGTTTTTAATCACGGTTTCTAAGCTAAAACGGTCAACATAAATCATTGGATAGGCTAGTGATGAAGAGAAAGCAACTCTCTCTCCCATTGTTGGATGCTTAAACTGCAATTCTGCACAAATCTCCTCAGTCAAGAGTCGAACATCCACCTCTTTCTTCTCAATCCCATAATTTCCTGATGTACTTTGACTCAATGCCATTAATTGATTGACGATGGTTTTCATATTATTCGCAATCGATAGTACATCTTCTTTGTAAGTCGCTGAAATCCTTACATCATCAGGGAAACGAATGTTCATTTCACTCAAGCTAATAAGCTCTGCTATCGGTGTTTTTAACTCATGGGCAATATCGGAAGAAAGACGTTTTTCATTGGCTACATTTTGAATATTCAACTCAATATATCGATTGAGCTCTTTTCTAATAGGTGAAATTTCTTTGCTTTCTTTTGGATTAGATTGAATACCTTGTGCATTTTCATCAAGCTCTGAAATTTCTTTATTGAGCAAATACAATGAATCTAACTCTCTATCCACCACTTTTATCACAACCATTCGAATACCAAAGATAACGGTAATAAAAACAAAAATAAGAGACAGATCGGCCATCAATAGAATGTTACTCACTCGTTGATTCGATATCGCCAAGGTTAGGTACATGGTTTCAATATAAGTAACGTCTGTAGGATCAACATCAGATGACAACTGTGGCTGAAAACGAGAAGAAATAGCTTTACCCATGCTGCCATCAGGAAGTTTTATATCAAAGATACGACTCTCATGCGTAGGTACATCTTGATAATCCAGATCAACATCATCAAAGTAGCTAAGAGATTGCGACTTTGCAAAAGTGCTCTCACCTAACCAAATTTGAAAATATTGCGCATCCTCTTTTCGCTCAAATTGCGGCATAAAGCCTTTGTGGTATTCAAACTCAATACCATCACTTTCCACTTCAACTAAGGATTTGAAGTAATTTGATTTTTCCACTAATGCATCGTCAAATTGCTGGTCAACCCAAGCATCGAGAATAAAATCCAAAGATAAAAAAACCACCAATAAAATGATGCCGATGATCACTGTTAACGCATTAACCAACCGATCTTTTATTGAGTACATGAGCGTTTTTCCACATAGTAACCAAAGCCTCGTTTATTTTTTATTGGCAGTTCGCCACCAACGGCTTTCGCTTTTTTTCGGATGGAAGATAAGTGTGATTCTATGGTGTTTTTCGAGACTGAATCAAATGAGCCAATAACATAATCACTGATATTTTCTGTCGTCATTACCTGATTGCGAGAACGAAACATACACTCGACAATCTTGTACTCATTTTTTGTTAGTTCAATCAATTGACCTGAGAATTCGAGTTCTTTCTTTGCTAAATCAAGCGTAAATCCTTCAACTTCTACGTGATCGTCATTATGCTTTACTCCACCTCGACGAGCTACGGTTAAGATACGAGCATGCAGTTCATCAAACGAAAATGGTTTCACCAGATAATCATCAGCGCCAGAGAGTAAGCCTTTAACACGATCTTCTGGCTGCGATTTTGCCGATAAGATAATCACTTTTACATCATTACCCATTTTGCGAATGCTTTTTAATAACGTAATACCATCGACATTAGGAAGCATTAAATCCAGAATAATAAAGTCATACTCATTGGTAATTGCCATTGATAAGCCCTTTGAGCCATCTCCAGTTTCATCAATAGTAAATCCAAGGTTACTCAGGCCCACCACTAAGCTACGACGTAAGTGTTCAGAGTCTTCTATTAGCAATATTTTCATTATTCAGTACCACTTTATTATTTTATATAATGATAGTAGCAAAAATGGGCTAACCATTCTCATGATTAACCCATTTCTTAATGCGATGAACTAAAAAGTAACTAGTTCGCCATAATGTCTAAACTATTGTCTTTCGCGCTAGTCTTCACGCCATATAAGCCAAGTAGCGTATGGAACAAATTATCATGGGAAAAACCACCCGCTGCCGCTTTTTTAATGACACTGGCTTTATTTATGCCTTTTTGGTTCGCATAGTCATCACTCATCCAAATATAGAAAGGCACATGAGTTTGTTCTTTAGGCGCTATCATGTAAGGCGCACCATGGAGGTATAAACCATTTTCACCCAACGATTCACCGTGATCTGAAATGTATAGCATCACTACGTTATATTTATCAGAATACGTTTTTAGCTTTGCAATCGTCTGTGCAATTACGTAGTCGGTGTAAACTAAGGTATTGTCATACACATTGGTGATCTCTTCATCACTGCAATTTTCAATATCGCTACGATTACATGCAGGGGTAAATACTGCCATATTCTCAGGATAACGCTTCCAATACGTTGGGCCATGGCTACCAATCATATGCAGTGCGTACAGTTGGTCACCTGTGGTATTTTGAATTCGCTTATCTAAACCTTGCAATAACACTTCATCATAACAACTTGAGCCATTACAAAATTCATCTGAAGAGGTATCGCTAATCATCACTTTTTCAATGTTCTTGGCAACCGCTTTGTCACCACCATCGTTATCTATCCACACCGATTTAACACCAGCATGAGTCAACACGTCTAATACGTCATCTTGGTTATTGGCACGGTCTCTATTGTAATTAGTACGCACCATATTAGAGAACATACATGGTAAAGAATGGGCTGTTGCTGTTCCGCACGACGACGTATTTTGAAAGGCAATCAAACCAAGATCTTTGGTGTATGGATTGGTTTCTCTGTCATATCCATTATAAGCACTGTTTTGCGCACGAGCAGTTTCACCAACTAACACCACCATTAGTGTCGGTTTACCGTTTTTCGCTGGAATAACTTCTGCATCTTCACCTATTGTGATGTAGTCCAAAGGTGCGGTTAGATATTCATTATTAATGTACTTAACTGTATTGAAAGCATCCGCAGGGTTAATCATTTTATTTAAGTACGAGTTATTGCGGCCAATCGAGGCATAGTCTTTAAAATAAAAAACAGAAATCAGCAGCAGCCCCACAATCGCAACACTCACTAATGCTGCGCGATGAAATAGCTCTTTGCCCCATGAAGCATTGCGGATCACTTTTACTTTTAATAGAAACAACGATGGAAGCACACCAAAGACAATAAAGTAACCGATAGAAGCCGAGCTTAAATAAGAGGATGCTTCACCCACGTTGGTTTCAAAGATATTCTCGATCATCGCATAATCAAACATGGTGTTGTATTGCAATGCGGCATAAAACGCCATCGAAGAGGTAAGAGTCAAAATAATCACAATACCTTTGAACAAGTAAGGCACAGCAATCATTGAGAAAATAATAATAAAAGCACAGGTAAGAATCGCTGGTGTTAGAAACAGAAAAAGACCATTACCTTGGGAGAGTTGGTAAATTTTTTCATTAATTGGGTAGTTAAAGACCACGGCAAAATACAATGACACCAAAATAAGCAGTGACACCATGTTCATGGTTATTTTTTGGCTTTTAAGTTTTGAAATCAGATTGGACAACACAAGCATACCTTCAGGCTCTTAGAGAATGAAACGAGTGTCACATATCAAACTTAAGATTCACTGAAGATAAACTTATGGTTTGCTGTTTTTCATTATTAATTTGAATGAATTGTAGAAAGAATGATTATTTAAACGCCATATTCATGGTGATGCCGATGAATTGATTTGAATTATCAAACTGACCATCTATACCGCTGTTATTAATCTCTGGCTCTCCATAATCAACATAGCTGTAATAGGTATTAAAGGATATATCCTTACTCCATAGATAAGTCGCACCGATACTGTATCTATGCTGTGTATCTACCGGTAAATCAGCACCTTGATAGTCAGGATCATCCAATGGCGAACTGGCATAACCAATCCCTGATTCTACACGTAATTTAGGTGTTAATTGGTAACGAGCACCGACGGCTCCTGTCCATACATCATCAAAATTTCGTTCTATTTGTGAAATGCGATTACCATCATTAATGGAAATTGTCGTGGAATCATTATCACTCCATTGCTCAAAGCCTAAGCTCCACACTAAGCTCAATGGATTAGTCAGTTGATGTAAACCTGATACTTCAATTTGGCGAGGATTAAGAACATTTAAACCCGCTTCGCCTGACATAGCTGATATGTTTTTATCTACTGAGCCGGGGATTGGTCCAGGAATAGGAACTGATACCGTCATCGCATTAGTACTAAATGACCCAGTGAGATCGTGATTCATACGTGAACGATAGGCAACACCCAGACGATTGTTCTCATCAACTTGATACATAAGCCCTAAGTTATAACCTAGTGTCCAACTATCAGTCTCTATATTACCTTGCCCACATAACAAGTTTTCTTCAAAAGTAGCGTAGTCAATTTGTAAGCCACCACCAATCGATAGCTTGCTATTTATTTGATAAGAAACGCTAGGATTAAACTGAATGACCGATAATTTTAGATCATTTAAATTTAGAGCTCCGGCATAAGAGGTTCCATAATCTAATGCACTTCCTCCTTGTGCTGACACGCTCATTCCCAAATGAACATCATCGTTCAATTGATGAACATAATAAAGTGATCCGTAAGGTTGAATACCACCTGCATTATCACTGTCTTTACTTGGATCTATATCATCATGATAATAAATACCCAAATCCATCACCGCAGCATTAACACTTAACGCATCACCATCAATATAACTCATACCTGCGGGGTTTGAATAAGCAACAGAAGCATTCTCAGCCAACACTGCACTACCTGCTCCTGCTGTGCTTACTGTCATTTTACTCATTTCTTGCACTAAGGTTCCTGCGGCATTGGCTTGAAAAGCAAGCAATAAAGAAGCCCCTAAAAAAGTTAAAGAATAAGACGTTTTCACAATTACCTCTTGCATCAAACAAAAAAAGAGCACCTTAATCACAGATACTCTCTATTTAATTACGGGGGATTTATTGTCTAATCACTTGAGGAAGCTCATAAGTATTATCTAGCACAGCCTGAGTTGGCTCATATAAGCGCATGTGTAGATAAAAATCTGTTTTTGGCGCGGGTAACCAATTACAGCTTGAATCCACAGGTTTACTGTTTTGAATACAGACGGTTAATGTGCCATCTTTATTATAAATAAGCTTTTCTTTACGATTGGTTGAGATGGAGTAGCGATCGATGCTGTTCGGTACCATAAATAGGTTTTTCGCATCATACATAGTTAAAGACCAAAAGGCTTTTGCCGGTGCATCGGCTGGCATCACCATACGATATTTATACTGACCAGACAGCTGTTGATCTTTTGAGTCTGTATAACGGTTTGGATATAACGCTCGCTCTTTAAGTATTTAAGCCTGCCGCTCGAAAGTTAATGCTTGCACGGCTTAAGAAATCATTTCCATATTTCCCGCCTTCATACATCATTGCCCAGCCGTTATTTTTAGTACCTAAATCACGACTCGCGTATTGAATGATTTGTGGTGCCGCATTTAACGCTCGTAATAACCCTTTCTTCTGATCCGCCGTTAAATTATCGGCATTAAATGGTTTATCTCCCCCAATACCAATGTATTTAAATTGGTCGACAATTGGCGCATCTGCTGCAATAGGGTTATTACGCAATTCTTTATCAATTAAACTAAACCATGCCAAACCTTTAGGCCGAGGCATTGGTGATATACCCGTTTTTGCATGAGTTAACTTAACCGGTTTATGCTCTTGTCCCAGTTCAGATAAAGGATAATTAATAAATCCATCGTGAACATTAAGTGCTGCCGACAAGTCTTTATTTCCTGAAACCCCAGTTCGCTGAATGTACCAAACTAAAGGTGTTCTCGATTCAATAATTCCATCAATACCATCAGGAATTCCCCCTTCGATTCCTTTCCATCCTTTATTTACCAATAAGAATTTTCCGCCATCTTGCCCGACATTATCTTTTATTAAATTACCCACAGCTTCAGAATAATCATCTAATAATTGCACAATAAAATAGCGATCATTGGTTGGAGGGATCTCTATAACCAAAGGGCCAGTGTCATTCAAGTTAATATGAGATTGAGAGTACAAGGTATCATTATTAACGGTTGGAACCACTCTGTCTTCAGGCCCTGCGAGAGCCAGAGTCTTCCCCATCATGTTTAATGGTGCTGCGCCATTGTCCATTGGAGCATCTACATTCGTCGACGCGGCTCTAACTTGTGCTACGGTTAATGGGCCAGCACCATAAATAAAGGCTTGCAGCCCTAAGGTATAAGCTAATTCTTCTTGAGGATTAATTGGCGTTAATTGTGCTGCGAATACAGCTGTACTGCTTAATAAACTGCTCGTAATTACCGTTGCTATGAGTGCCTTTTTCATAGTAGAACCTCTATTTATAAATATAACTCCAGACTAGCGACTCTAAATAAAGAAGAACAATTGAAAGAATGAATAGCCTTTATTAAAAAATGCAATTCGACTACATCTATATAATTCATTAAATTAATAGATATAAGTTATGGCTCATCAGAAAGGTAATCTAATCATGTCTGTATCCACTATTGAAGCAACCACTCCCTACAGTTTGTTTATTAAAGCTGAAAGTGCAAAATGTAATCTAGATTGCCACTACTGCTATTACTTAAAGAACGAAGATAAAAAAAAGCCGGGAATGGATGAAGATACCTTAAATAAAATGATCTCTAATCACATACAATCTCAGCCACCACAAACTCCTGTTATCGATTTTATTTGGCATGGTGGAGAGCCAATGATGAGAGGGTTAGATTTTTATCAATCAGCCATTCAACTGCAACAACAACAAGCTTCGAAAACACCGATTCAAAATACTATTCAGACTAATGGAACGTTAATTAATGATCGCTGGGCTTCTTTCTTTGCTAAGCATCATTTTATGGTCGGGATAAGTATTGATGGACCACAACTCATTAATGACATTGCGCGTATAGACAAATCAGGGAACTCTTCATTTGAGCGAACCATGCGTGGTATGCAACACTTAAAAGATCACCATGTAGAGTTCAATACTCTAACGGTTATCAATAATAAAAGTTACAAGCATGGCAAAGCTATTTATCGATTTTTAAAAGACAATGACAGCACTTACCTGCAATTTCAGCCCTGTATTGATCATGAAATGGATCGTCGTTTTGACTACGATTGGACACTATCAGGTAAGCAATGGGGACAATTTCTGTGTGATGTATTTGATGAATGGGCAGCCAATGATATTGGTAAAACCTATGTGCAATTTTTTGAAAACTGCTTAATGATTTTAATGGGGCATCAAAGCCAAATGTGCCATCATGCGGATACTTGTGGGCAACAATTAATGATGGAGTCCAACGGTGAAGTCTTTAGCTGTGATCACTACGGTTATGATGATTTTAAAATCGGTAACATTCATCATGACCACGCTTCTTTAGCACAAATGGCAAGCTCTAATGAGCAGATTAAATTTGGACAAGATAAATACGAGTCCCTAAGTCAAAAATGCCAACATTGTGATTTTAAACCACTGTGTAATGGCGGCTGCCCAAAAAATCGAGTCAGTAAATCCAATAACGGTGAAGATCACAATGTATTATGTGAAGGCTATGAAATGTTCTTTAAACACGCCCTGCCTGTAATGTTAAAAATGGTTGATGCGATGAAACAAGGCTATTCACCAGTCCATTACCCTATGTTTTAAAACGCTATTAATGAATAATTTACGCAAACCTCTAATTTATCACCCATACTAAATGACTAAGACAAGTTAAACCGTCTTGATCATAAGTGTAATAAATGGAGGCTAGATTAGATGCATATAAAAGGACTTTGGATTGCACTACTAATTTTACCTAGTCTACTTTGGGTTTCACTCTCTTATGTACCCGCTATTTGGTGGTTAGAAAACATTTTAGGAATACCAAGTATTATCACTTTTGGTTACGCCTTTCTTTTTATTGTTTTATTATTGCGCCGCTATTACTTTTTCTCTCTCTTAGCTTTGAGCTTATTCTTTGCCTGGCTCTATCAGTCCCCACAAGCGAGTTACTCAAACCAAAAGTGCCATAATCCTCTTGTTATAGTTCAATATAATCTGTATTACACCAATCCTGATCTCACTCCTTTTTTAGACTATTTAAAGAGTAATGATATTGATCTTGTGGTACTTCAAGAAACAGCGCCATGGCATGGAGATAGATTTATGGAATTAATTGATGATTATCCTTATCAATTTGGAGGAACGCCTGGACTTGGCTACCCAAGCGGGCAGATGATAATCAGTAAACAACCGTTGAATTTGAGAGCACAGAATACCCCTGCTGGCCATTACATTATTAGTGGTATATGGCAAAGTAGTGAGCATCGCCCAGTGAGTTTATATACCGCTCACCCACCATCACCAAGAACCAAGCAACTTTGGCATGAAAGAAATGCACTCATCGGAAGTTTAGAACGCCTAGCAGATTACTCCCCTTATGCTGATACCTTAATTATTGGTGATTTCAATTTATCTGCAAATACACAACGCTTTAAACAGGCTTACAAAGAATACCAAACAACCCCTGTTCAGAGTTGGCCAAGAGAGATCAAAGGCATTCCTATCCCCACTTTTGCACGGATCGCCATTGACCATTTTTGGATAAGAAACTCAGAGGAACCATCGCTATTTATCTGTAAGCGTGAAGCATTACCTCAGTTTTCAGGCTCTGATCATAGTGCGGTGGTGACCTACCTTTCGACTAAATCAAAACCAAACTAATTACTTGGTATTTCCTTCTCCGCCCACTTATATAAACCAATCATTAGTAAAGAAAGAACAAAACAAGCAATAAACAGAGGAGTCGCACCACCAAGTTGAATAAGCACTCCTCCAACTAATGGAGCAAGTGCAAAACCTAGCCCGTAAATCGCGGCGGCACCAAAATAACTGCCTCGTAAATGTTTAGGCGCTAATTGATCTATTTGCACATTCAAGGTTGGAAAAGCAATCACCTCTCCCACACTTAAAATAAAGCACGCCATTAACCAGCCAACCGGAAAATCAATGGGTACCATTAAGAAGGCAATTTGTGCCAAGGCCATCATCACCATACCAACCCGAGTACGTGTAAATAATGGTACATTTTCAAGTAACTTGAGCATTGGGAATTGCAACACCACTATCGTTAATGTATTCACTAACACCAAGCCACTAATAAACTTGGCAGCATCGACAATATCCGTACGAACAATAACTTGGGGGATAGACGATTCATACTGACCATAGACAAACATCATAATTAAATTTGCAGCAATCAATTTAATAAATAGCTTATCTTTGCTGATGATCCGAACGGTTGAAAAAAAGGACGTTACATTACTTGTACTTTTAGACAGCAATGTTTCGCTATTACTTCTAGCAAAAGAGATAAACAAAAAGAGACCAAAAGCTAAATAGGTAATTCCTGTGACTAAGAACAATATTTTGGGATGAGCTAAACCTAAAGTAATACCAATTAAAGGACCAATTGCTCCACCTACATTAATCAAGAAATAACGAACATTAAGCGCGAGCTCTCTGTCTTTGTCATCATCTAGATTATCTCCAATCACCGCCTTTGCAGGAGCTTCAATCATTGGTCGCATTAAGCCGCACATACCGACCAAAACAAATAATTGAAAAATAGAGTTCGCAACACCAATTCCTGAATACGAAAACGCCGCAATAATACAGCCAGAAACCATCACCCACTTACGACCAAATTTATCAGATAGCCAACCTGAATATAGTCCCGTAAATGAACCCACCACTGCCGATCCTGCTAAAATAGCGCCTACCGTTACTGCGCTGGCATTAAAATCTTGATATAAAATAACAATAAGAAAGGGCCATGCCATAAAATACGTAGTTCGCGCCAGAAGAGTTCCAACCAATACCGTCCAGATAATATGATTAAAACGAGAAAGGCGTCCCCATTGTAATACGCTTCCACTTTCTTCTATTTCTTTTACGGCATTATTTCCATCTGCTGTTTTTGTCTCTTCCATACTCCCTCCTTGGGATCTGCTACCTAGCCATTTTATTATTTTTCTTTGTTTAAAAAGTATACCGATTAACCTTGAATTTATAAGAGTGTAACTCTCTTAAATTTGCTTTTATTTTTAAGAGATCCAGTCTATTGCGCTGCATTACGAATCATTTTTAAAACCCTTACATATGTTAAGGTTTATTTAACCTAATATATTGAATTATTAAACTTACTAAACAGAATAAAAGTGATATCTTTGTTTTATCTATGCCTACGAATAATAAACATGACTTTTAATAAATCCCATTTACAACATTACTTTCCTTTTTATCTTGCTGCACTATTAACGCTCACCCCTTGGGTTAGTTCACCTACCGCTTTAGTTATGGGTTTTGCTTTAGCCAGCTTTGGTTTTGTACCCACGACTTTTGCATTGGGAAAAGTCACTAAAAAATTATTAGCTTACTCTATTGTTGGCTTAGGGTTTGGTATTCAGCTGAATGAAGCAATAGAAGCCACTTCAAATGGAATTGGTATTATTTTATCAACCATTGTGGGCACACTCGTTCTAGGTTGGTTACTAGCGCGATTGATGAAATTGGATAAAGTGACAGGCCATCTGATCGCATCGGGTACAGCTATTTGTGGGGGTAGCGCCATTGCTGCAGTTGCTCCTGCGATTAATGCCGATGAAGAATCTACAGGTCTTGCTTTGGCTACCGTATTTGTATTGAACTCAATTGCACTATTCATCTTTCCTGTCATTGGCCATGCATTAGAGCTAAGCCAACACGCCTTTGGTACTTGGGCAGCTATTGCGATTCACGATACTTCATCCGTGGTGGGTGCCGCTTCTGCATACGGTGAAGAGGCGTTAAAAACCGCAACAACGCTTAAATTAGCGCGTGCATTATGGATTGTTCCAGTTGCCTTTATTAGTGCTCTACTTTTTCGTAGCAACAGTAAAAAAATCACGATCCCTTACTTTATCCTTTTCTACTGCTTAGCTATTTTAATTAGTGATAACTTACCGCAATTTAGCCTGATCTATGATGGCATTTTTGATGTATCGAAAAAGCTCTTAGTTCTGTGTTTATTCTTTATCGGCTGTGGTATTTCGATTGAAAAAATCAAAGCAGCGGGCGCAAAACCGTTGATCTTTGGTGTTAGTTTGTGGGTTGTGATATCAACAACCTCTCTGTTTTATATTATGAATTACGCTTCATAAGAAATTTACAACATGACAGCCCCTTGATATGGAATCCTATTTTTAATAAATGGGTACATACAGATTGTTTCACACCCTCTATAGTGATAGATTAATCAATAACACTTGAGGCTGTCATGTTTTTTACCTATTCAACACATCCAGATATCAAAAAAATCCAAAAAGGATTACTGCAATTTTTTATCCAATGCATTGTCGCCGCTATTGCCTATCTTGTTATTCGTACTGATATCATCGTTTTAAAGAACGGGCTAAGTGAAAATTCATTAACAGAGTATTATCAACAATTTTTACTACTCGTTGTGATCATCTCTTTTACTTACATCGCTGTAGTGAACAAGCAAGCACGAGCCTTTGCTACGCTGATCATTGGTTTTTTTAGTTGTATGTTTATAAGGGAGTCTGACGGGGTTCTCGACAAGGTTTACCATGGATTCTGGTTGGTTCCAGCTTTGATCGTTGCTTTCACTTGTCTGTTCTTAGCATTTAAAAATAGAAAAGGCCTATTGTCTACGTCAGCAAGGTTTTTTGATAGCCGCTATTTTTACACGCTCAGCTGTGCATTGGTGATTATTCTTGTTTTCTCTCGATTAGCAGGCATGAACTATTTATGGCAAACATTGCTTGATGGGCACTATATTCGAACCATAAAAAACTTAGCTGAAGAAGGCACCGAGTTGCTTGGTTACTCTTTATTGGCTTACAGTGCTTTAGGGTTTGGTATAGAGGTTCATCGCCTTAAAATGAGTGAATAATCTTACAAAGCTAACGGTGAGCACCATTAGCTATTTATTCATTTAATGCATCAGCTTTCATTGAGAAATACTGAAACATTTTAACAAGTTCTGATTTACTAATGTCTTTTAGCGTTAATGCGATTTCTATATCCTTCTTTAACGCTTTAAGTAACACTTGCTTCTTCAAACTTTCACTTTTCATACTTAACTCCAAACTTTAAATTCTAAATCTTTACTTCTGAAATATGCTTTAAGTATAAAAAGTAATCAATACAATTTATGTAGGGCATATCCTAAAGTAAATTCATTTATTAAAGCCGTAATATTATATGTTTAGCAAATTAGTCAAATAGCACATTAAAACTTAATAAATTTAATAAGCTAACGTTACGATGTAGAACGTCGTAAATTTAAATATAACTCACTAATATTATTGTAATTTTCTGAACTACCACCCATTCTTTGATAATGTGAAACAGTTTTAGTTAAATATTCTTGATGATCGCTATCTGATAAATTCCACATATCGCTTCCAACAGGCGCAATCTGTTTTACTGCTTGATTACTAATATGCAGCACTTCATAAAAGCGTTTGTTTTCTTTTACTAATGTTTCTGATATCAGACCAAAGCCCATCTCTATCAACTCACATCTAACCATATAGTTATGTAATACAGGGCAAAGAATAAACTCCAGCTCAATATCACTATTACGAGTCTGAATAGAACGCACCAACTCAATCAACAAGTCCCCACCAACGCCTGCAATAATAATCAGGTTCTTTTTCCCTTTTATTAACGGTAGTTTCGCTACATCCATACAATGCACTTGCCACTGAGACTGAATTGCCGATGCGTGTTTTTGAAGCTGACTTTCAAGGTCAATCATTAACTCATCCACGACATCAACAAAGTGGATCACACTTTTAGGGTGAGAGGCTAATAAGGCAACACCTAATTGGCCATGATCACAACAGCAATCCCAAATATGATCATAGTGATCGGTAACTTTATTTTTTATGGTATCTAACCGAGAACTTAACTTCATTAGCCTGTATCAGTAGTAAAAATCAGCGACAGTATATAGTATTTTTTTCATAAAATTCAGGTAAGCTAACTAATAGTATTTTTAATCCAATGGTAACTATGATGTATAAATTAATCGCACTGGATATGGATGGCACTCTGCTTAATTCAGATAAACAAATCTCAGCAGAAAACAAAGCAGCGATTGCTGCTGCTCGTGAAAAAGGCGTTGTCGTTGTATTAGCTTCAGGTCGCCCATTAAATGGCATGAAACCACAGCTACAAGAACTAGGCATGACCACTGAGGACGACTACGTTCTTAGCTATAACGCTTCATTAGTTCAAAAAGTAAAAAGTGAAGAAGTGATCCGCAGCCAAATCATTACGGGCGTTGATGCAAAAGCCATTGCTAAGCTAGCTAAAAAGCTTGGGGTTCATGTTCATGCTTTCTCTCAAGAAAAAGGCTTAATTACCCCACAATTAAATCATTACACTGAACATGAATCTAGCATCACAGGTATGCCAATTACAGTTATTGATTTTGAAGAACTGGCTGATGACGAACAAATCATGAAAGCGATGATGATTGATGAGCCAGAACTACTTTCAGCTGCCATCAAACAACTGCCCGCAGCACTATATGAGCAATTTACGATTGTACAAAGTGCACCTTTCTTCTTGGAGTTTTTAAACCCAAACAGCAATAAAGGCGTCGGTGTAAAAGCACTGGCGGATCATCTTGGTATTACTGCAGATGAAGTTATTTGCATGGGCGATGCGGGTAATGACTGGCATATGATCAAATACGCAGGTCTTGGCGTTGCAATGGCGAACGCGACTGATGATATCAAAGAGATTGCGAACCATATTACCGTTAGCAATAATGATCACGGCGTCGCTAAAGTGATTGAAGAGTTTGTACTGAACGCTTAATCATTTACGTTATATTGATAACCCAACATACCTAACAAACAAAACCCCAGAGTATTTTCACACTCTGGGGTTTTATTTAATTCAGTAGATAATTAAGCTTCTGATTCAACCAACTTGCCCTCTTGATCGCCCCCGTTTTTCTTCTTCAGTGAAATCAGGATAAGTGAACACACCATACCAAGTACCGCAACTGTTAAGCCGATACCAAAGATCATTTGATAGGCTTCAATCGCAGGGTAAGTATCGATAATCCAGCCATTCAATGCATAAGCCCAGAACACAGAAGCGTAAGCTGCAAACGAACCCACACTCATTGCAGAGCCGCTGTAATCTTTTGGCACACCGGCTTCAGCTACTGGCGCTAAGATAATTCCTTTTGCTAAGAAGATACTGAATGAGAAGCACATTAGTAGCACCATGTTCATCATCAGCATGCCTTCAGTCTTAGGCAACGCAATAGTCACACCTAAACACACCGCAGTTAAGCCTAGAGCAAAGAACATCATTTTTATCGACGATTTAAATACGAAATCGGCAATCGAACCCGCAACCAAACCAGCAACTACACCCATTGCACCAGTATTAATAATACCGAAGATAGCCGCTTGTGCTGTTGATAATCCAAATACCGCTTGTAGATAAGGAACCGTGTAAATCAGAGTGATGTAAATCCAATATACCGTTAGAGACGTAATTGCAGCTAACCATACCGTTGGCATTTTCAATACATGAAGCAGACCTTTCAACGCTTCTTTGTTCTTACTTTCACCTTGCTTAATTTCCATGTGATTATCTGGCACAAATTTCCATACACAGAAAATCATAGGAAGGATTAATAACGTATAGAAAACAATCGCGCCTTGGAATACAAGAATAGAGCCGCCAACCAATGCCATAATACCAACGATCACCGCATTCATGCTCATTTCGGCTGCGCGTCGTACAGATTCTAACAAGCCAAATGCCATGCCTTTGTTTTTATCGCCAGACATTAACGTTACACCATTCACAACCGCAGGCCAGAATGCTGCATCAACTAAGCCCCAAAGACCCGCAATCACAACCAGAACACTAAAGCCGGGCTCTAAGAAAATAATCCCCATCATGCTCAAAAATCGAATACTCAAACTGGTGATTAAAATGGATTTTACAGAAAAACGGTTATTGACCCAGCCAGCAGGAATATAGAAGAACATCGCTGAACCTATCAGCGTAAATAAGATCCCCATTTGGGTATTATCGATCTGTAGTACTTCTAAAAGTAAGTTATAGAAGGTTCCCTTAAAGGCTTCAAAAGCCGAATAGATAATTTGGCCTGACATTACGACAGAAAAAAAGCCAAACAATTGATTTCGGCTAGTAAAGCCTATTTTTTCAAATAAGTTCATAAAGATAATCCTTTCACGTTATTGTTTTATTTTTTAATTATTATTTTTGAGCTTTGTATTTCGAAGGGAACTTATGAGCGATATCGGTACAAATACCATCAACTCCCCAGTTAAACAGTTCATTCGCACGCGCTAAATCATTAACCGTCCAGACATTAACTTTAATGCCAGACGCTTTGAATTTTTGTACCATTTCACGAGTTAGGCCTTTCTCTTCAGGGTGAATATAATCTGCTTCACACCATTCAATAATTGAATTCCAGTCATCCCATAAGTTATGACTTTCAAACAAACACGCAATTTTAGTTTGAGGACTTTTACGCTTAAACTCTGATAATACAAGGTGGTTAAAACTTGAAATAATCAACTCTCTCTCTGGTGCTAACTCTTTAAGAGCAATGATCAAATTATCAATCAACAGATGACTTAGCTTCGCACTGGCTGAACACGACTTGATTTCAATGTTTAAATTCAGTTCTTTTTCGTTCGCCATTGCGATTAATTGTTGAACAGTAGGTAAACGCTCATCTATATAATCATCACTAAACCAGCTGCCTGCATCAATAGAAGACAAATCAGCGCTACTAATGTCACATAAGCGACCGCTTTTATCAGTACAACGATCTAACGTATCATCATGAGAAATAATGACCGTACCGTCTTGAAGAATATCCACATCACATTCAAACCATTGAACACCATGCTCTTTGCATAAAGAGAAAGCTGAAAGCGTATTTTCAGGAGCAAGAGAAGACATTCCACGATGCGCTATTAATGTTTTCATTGTTAACCTATTTAACGTGTTAGAAGATGGAAAGGATGATAACGCGAAGAGCATGACATAAATGTGACACAAACGAACATAATGCGCATTCGAGCGTTCGAATTTGAACTTTATAGGTTTTATGTCTAACAGTTAACATTATTAATTACGGTAAGATACTGATAACGTAGAACCAAATCTGGCACGCCCCTCAAAATAAACAAAATCAGTAACTATGGGTATTTATCAGACATAAAAAAACCGCCAACTCATCAAAGAAATAGCGGTTAATGTAGAATACAGATCACCAGTAAGAATAAATAATAAAGACAGTTACATAATAAAAACGATAGCTTTAACTTTTTCTGAACTGTTATTGCTAAATAATAATTCTGATTCTTTAGCTATTTTAAGTCCATCACCAGAACTTAGTTCCCTCTCACCAACCGACAACCCATCGTTAATACTTTGTACAAAGATCTTATTACTTAACTCGATAGAAAGTGATTGCTGAGTATTTGGTTCTAAAATAAGTTGCTTTATCACCGCATTTTGCTTAATTAAAAATGAGCCTTCACTCGCTGTTGGCGTTGCTATATCTACAAAACCTTGTTCTTGAGGGAAAGGTTTCTGTTGATAGCTCGGCTCACCATTAAATACATTCGGTTGTATCCAGATTTGCAATAAATGCAACTCTTCATTTGAAGAGGGATTAAACTCACTGTGTTGAACCCCAGCCCCTGCCGACATCAACTGATATTCACCAGGTACAAGCTTCTTACTTTGTCCCATACTGTCTTTATGGGCAATTGCACCTGACAACACAACGGTTAAGATTTCCATATTTTCATGACCATGAGTGGCAAAGCCACCTTCAGGTTTAATTCGGTCTTCATTAATCACTCGTAATGGGCCAAATCCCATGTGATTCACGTCATAGTAGTGACCAAAGGAGAAGGTATGCTTTGCATTCAACCAACCAAAATTTGCACTACCACGCTCATTCGCTTTTCTTAATTCAAA
Organism: Aliivibrio sp. A6; assembly: GCF_028765505.1. NCBI lineage: Bacteria > Pseudomonadati > Pseudomonadota > Gammaproteobacteria > Vibrionales > Vibrionaceae > Aliivibrio > Aliivibrio sp. A6. The sequence continues at coordinate 195,787 of NZ_JARACR010000005.1, forward strand.
CATCATCTTCTCCTTTATTATCACTCAAATTTACTAAACATTACTTTTGCACAGAAAGTCGATCTGCTAACCAGTTATCTACCGCTACTTTACCTCCACCAGATAACATCAAAGACACACTCGCTGCTAATAGTGCTAAACCAAACTCATAACCGCCATTGGACATAAACAATCCATTAGGTAAGTGAACACTTACAATCGCAATCAACATAGTAAATGCCAATACCAACGCCGATGGTCGAGTCAGCAAACCAAGAATAATAAATAGGCCACCAAAAAACTCAGCACTGCCTGCTAAAAATGCCATTACGACACCCGGTGCTAGTCCAATTGATTCAAAGAACTGCCCCGTGCCAGATAAACCATAACCTCCAAACCACGCAAACAGTTTTTGAGCGCCATGAGCCATAAAGATAATGCCCACAGGAATACGAAGCGCTAATGTGTTAAACCCTGCGTTTGAAGCTAATAGTTGTTCAATTTTCTGTTTCATTTTATTTCCTTACCAATTAAGTCTAAGAGAAGATCCCTCTGTCATTGCTAATCAGTATAGATAATCGGTTCATAAAGAAAATTGGAAGTATTTGAGCTTACCGTTCAAATTTTTTGAATATAAAAATTGGCATGATAAGGTAAGAGGTCTAGTATTAATTCAATTCTGTCAGATTACGACTCAATATAGATTGAATAAGGATCGTCATGCAATCACCCATCACGCTTGATGCACTAAGAGCATTAGATGCCATAGATAGAAAAGGCAGTTTTGCCGCTGCAGCTAAATCCTTATTCAAAGTCCCTTCAGCACTCACTTATACCATTAAAAAGCTCGAGGATGACCTTAATGTAATTTTGTTTGATCGCTCAAAACAGAAAGCCCAACTGACCTCTGCAGGTAAATTGATCCTAGAGCAAGGACGAGAAATTCTAATCGCTACCGATAAATTAGAATCAGCAGTGAAGCAGCTTGATTCTGGGTGGGAAAGAAACCTTATCATCTCAAGAGATACCATTATCCCGCTAACTCCTTTGCTAGAGTCCATTCTTAAGTTCAATAAATTAGAACATGATACCAATATTACTATTTCTGAAGAATCACTCGGTGGCGGTTGGGATGCCTTACATAGTAACCGTACTGATATTGCCATTGGCGTTTCAGATCATTTACCAAAAGGCGAGTATCAAATAAAAGAAATTGGTAGAGTCGACTTTCTATTTGCAGTAAGTCAGGATCATCCTTTAGCCTTCATAGACCGCCCTATCGAAGCCAGTGATTTATTGCTGTACCCTTCCTTAATTGTGTCTGATTCTTCTTTATTACTGCCTACCAGAGATACCGGTCTATTTAAGAGCAAACAACAAATTCGCTTTAAAACCATGCAGGCTAAAATTGAGGCTCAGACAATGGGGCTTGGTGTTGGTTTTTTACCTCGCCATTTAATTAAACAACAGCTAAACGACGGTATTTTGATTGAGAAGAAATGCGCAGTGCCAAGAGTTAACCCACCTTTATTTATTGCATGGCATAAAGATAATGATGGTAAAGCGTGTGAATGGTTTGCAAGAGAATTGGCGCATAACAAATGGTTATAAATAGCTTATTTTCGAACTATCGTGGAAAGCATTGATTATTATTAGATATACAGAACTAATCACCCCCACTAAAATTTAGTGGGGGTGATTCATTTTACCAGTGCATAATTACTTCAACCCTCCTATTAAGAGCTCTACTTGCTTCTGAGTAATTATCAATGCGTGGTTTTCTTTCTCCATGGCCTTCTAGGAAAATCCAGTCAGAATTTAAGCCTTTCTCAATAAGATATCGTTTCACATCATTAGCTCTATCTAAAGAAAGTTGATCATTGCTTTCATCAGTACCAACAAAATCGGTATGACCATTTAAATAAACAACATATTTTGTTTTAGATAAAGCATTTTCAATCAATTTATCTAGCTTTAATTGTGCTTCTTTTCCTAACTGACTTTCACCAAAACCATAATAATCTATAATTAACTTTTCAGTTTCAAGCTCTTTATCAATGCTATGGTTATGTACGACATTATAAGTATTATATATTCGAACTTCCCCTCCAGCTAACACCTCATCAGCAACTGGCTCTGTTGTCGTTTTTTTCTGAGCACCAAAATAACGCCCAATACTAATACCAAGATTCATCGCATCGGTATCATAATAATTTGCTTCTAAGCGTAAAAACCAAGGTGACTTTCCAGGTCTCAATTGAATTCCACCTCCAACATTCACCTGGATATTATTCTCATCAGAATATTTAATTCGTGAGTCACTCGTATCATGCATCATCATACTTGCCCCCAGCTTCCCATAAACATTAATGTATGGACTGAACTCGGGCTTAAACAAATAAGCCCCAAGCGATACCGAAGGCGCAGCATAACTTATCGTTTCAGTGCCTGAATAAACTGACGGTACATTCATCGCTCTGTTATTAATCAACTCAGCATCACCTAATGATACATAACCTGCTTCAACAAACCACCGTGGTGAAAAATGATAGCCCACACCAATATTCCAACTCGTTGGACCAGAAGCATCATCAGCATACCAACCTTGAGATTCCTCTTCTGGTTCTAATGTACTTACCCCAATACCAGCTAAACCATACCAACAAGATTCAAAGCCACCTTCTTCTGAATACCCACAAGTATTATAAGAAGACGCTCTTGCTGTATTAACGCTTAATATTGATAGCATCACTAAACTTAATACAAACGATGTATTTCGATTACGTACTATTGATAATAAAAGTAAAGAAAGCAGTGAAAGAACCCCAATACTACCACCAGAGCTTGCTGCAGTATTTAAACGATCTAATTGATATGGAAGCATATTGCCTAAACTAGGATCAACAATATATTCATCATAATCACTGTAACCATCATTATCACTATCCTCATCTTGGAAATCGCGAAGACCGTCATTATCAGTATCCAATAAACGAATTTCTGCTCGCTCATCCCCACTCCAATGTCCTGTTGGAGTAACAATATTTGCATCAATTACATCACTAATACCATCAGCATCAATATCTAGCATATTATCTATTTGTCCATCGTGGTTAGCATCAAGCCCTATCAGAGTAGTGACATGACTCATCCCTACCGCTTCAACTAAATCAAAAATTAAATCATTATCAGAATCAAGATCAAAGATATCAGCAGTTCCATCCCCATCACTATCTAACATATTGGTAAATGCACGGTCATCTAAACCATCTTTATTGTTATCGATCATCGTATCAATAACACCATCATGATTAAGATCTAGATGCGGCATCTGCTCTAATAAATCAGAAATACCGTCATTATCAGAATCAAGATCAAGGTGATTTGGAATACCATCACCATCAATATCTAGACTTCCTTCAAGAAGATCAGGAATTGTATCGTTATCATCATCGCGATCTATGCTGTCTTGAATACCATCACCATCGGTATCTGCTCCAGCTAGTGGCGCACTTCCGTACATGTGAACTTGACCATCAACAGGGTCCTTTACACCATCGCCATCAACATCCGTAAAGTGATCATCTACCATTCCGTCATGATCGCTATCAATAGGCGTACCATCAGGCATTATTTGAGCAACTCCTGAGTCTTTTAGATCAAAGATCCCATCATTATTACTATCTAAATCAATATGATCATATAAGCCATCACCATCAGAATCTAACGGCGCTAACGCAGGAGTGCCATTTTCATCCATAATTCCATCCTTATCATCATCTAGAATACCAGCTTCGATAGAATCAGGGATCCCATCATTATCGCTATCTAAATCTAAATAATCAGGTAGACCATCTCCATCAAAATCAGAGAAAGTAAGGTTTCTAGATTGAACTCGGCCTCTATTGAACGCATGACTTCTTGTTACTGGTGCCTTATATGCGTTTCCTTTCGCTTCAATATAATCCTTAATGCCGTCATTATCTGCATCAACATCTAAGTAATCTAGCAGGCCATCACCATCAAAATCATTAGTTGATTCCACAGCATCTGGAATCGAATCTCCATCAGAATCTTCATCGATATAATCAGGAAGACCATCACCATCAGTATCTATAGGCTGAAAGATGTCATCAATACCATCACCAGTAGTATCATTTCCACCTGTATAATCCACATCAATTGCGTCATCAATACCGTCATTATCTTTATCTTTACCACTTAACTCAGGGAAAGTAACCGAACCTTTAATCTCTTCGCTATCAGGAATGCCATCACCATCAGAATCAAGAGAAAGGTAATTTAGCCCATCTTCTAAAGCAGAAGGGATACCATCACCATCATCATCTGTATCTAAATAGTTAGGTATTCCGTCACCATCGGTATCCATACAAGATGCAATAGAGCTATAACAAGTCCACTCTTCCATGTCCGTTCTGCCGTCCAAATCGCTATCTCGAACTGAAGCCCCAACAACTATCGCAGGACTAAGGCCTGAACTTTGTACTGGCGCTGGTGATGTATAGAAAGCATAAACAAACTCACCATGGTCTAATGACCCACTTGAATTCAAACAACTAAATTCATTTGTAATGTTATTCTTTATTAATGAACTACATACTAAAGAGCCACTGCTTACAACGGTTATGTCGCCATCAGAAACTCGCGATTTCCCTTCAAATAATGTTCCGACTGTTTCATCAATAATAGGCGGTGCCATTTCCTTACTTGTATCAATAATATGAGTTAATACTGGTGTATTTGTTTTCCCATCCAATGTTTGAGTAACGTAAATATTTTCATTTGCATTTAGCGGAACGCTAAAATTACATTCCCAACGAGTAATAGGGTCAACATAAGTCATACAGAGATCATCACCTGCGCTATTTCTTACTGTTACTTTTGCTGAGTATTCACCAAAACCTGATACTTTGCTACCAAGGCTAGGAGATACAACTAAAGAATGTAAGTGTGAATCATCTCTAGTATTTACGACAACTTGTGAGCTATTTGATACATTTTCAGCTTTATCTCTTACTGTTGCTTGAATCGTATCGTTAGCATCAAGTTTGCTTGTTGCATGACAAGACCAGAATCCAAATTCAGAAATAGTAACCCCTGGCTCTTCTTTAATAGAACGTGCACACACTTCTTCATTCTTGAAGTTTAATAAAACAATACTTCCATTTGGTTCCCCTCTTCCAGACAAAGGCTCTCCCGCTACAACTGGGAATATTACTGGTGGATTAGGTCTAAAAGTATCAACCATCAGTTCTGAGTCGCTAATATCATCTAATGACTGGTTATTAAAGACATCTATACTATGAGCAGTAATGTCATACACTCCATTAGATAACGCAGTAAAGTTAATTGATGCACCATTACTGTCTACTCCATTCGCGGTATCTAGCACCCATGGAGCAAATCCCTGTGCATCTTTATTTGCTGATGATTGAGTTACAAACGTAACCCCTTCGATCGTAATAAATACCTTATTATCTGCTTCAGCAAGACCAGATAGCGTTGGGTTTCCTTTATTCGTATACAGTTCATCGACTGTCGGTGTTAAAGGTAGAACAGTATCAACATCAAACTCTACCGTAGCTTCTTCTGTATTCTTATTCCCAGCAGGATCGCTAAAGCTATCGCTCGATACTGTAACTTTTCCAGTCACCGTGCTATTCGCTTTTGGTGTAAAGATAACGGTATAAACTTTATCTGTGCCAGAAAAACTAGATAATGTACCACCAACAACACTTAAATCACTCTCAGTAAAATCCGTTGACGTTTCACTTAATGTTATAGTGATCGTCGCTGTATCATTCATACCTAAAGCATTCTTATCAGACTTCATATCAGCCGTTGGTAATACAGTATCAATAATAATATCGACAACATCACCAACTGTATTTGTATTACCCGCCGCATCACTAAAGCTACCAACTGTTGCCGTTACCTTGCCTGTAACAATACTGTTTTCAGTTGGTGTAAATACTACCGTATACTTTGAACCAGATCCTGAGAAGCTCGACAAAGCCCCGCCTACCACAGTTAAATCTGATAGAGCAAAGTCCGTCGACGCCTCACTTAATGTCATTGTAATCGTTGCAGTTTCACCTGCTGCTAAATCAGTTACACTTGTTGTCATATCAATGGTTGGTACAACCGTATCGATAGTAAAATCAATCGAACTTCCAAGCGTATTAACATTCCCCATAGCATCACTGAAACTACTTACTGCAGCTGTCACTTTACCTGTGCCATTATTGCCAACACTAGGAGTAAATACTACGGTATACCCTGTACCAGTACCTGAGAAATTAGATAGCGAACCGCCGATAACACTTAAGTCTGACTCTGCGAAATCCGTCGATGCTTCACTTAGTGTGATCGTAATGGTTGCTGTTTCACCTGTCGCTAATTCAGTTTTATTCGCTGTCATGTCAATAGTCGGAACAACTGTATCAATAGTAAAGTCTACAGAATCACCAACAGCATTATTATTACCCTTCGCATCACTGAAACTATCTTTAGCTACGGTAACTTTACCTGCAACTGCACTATTTGCCGTTGGTGTAAACACCACTGTGTAGCTTGTACCTGAGCCAGTGAACGTTGATAAAGTCCCTCCAGCCACACTCAAGTCTGATAAAGCAAAGTCTGTTGATGTTTCACTTAATGTCACTGTAATCGTTGCAGTTTCACCTGCG
>NZ_JARACR010000050.1:0-14981 GCF_028765505.1 Aliivibrio sp. A6
TGCTTAAGATTTGACTAAATACTAGTAAAAAGGGCATCATTTGATGCCCTTTTTCTGCGTTGTATTGTGTGTTGTTTTGCATTTTTAGAAAATACACAGTACAGCGCAGATGAATCAACGAAATTGTTGGTTTATGGAATGAAGATACTAGGCTATATTAAGTCTGGTTAACAATTTCTATCAAGTGATAGAAGTAAATTATGGTTATGTCACAGGTTGGTTTATGAAAACAAATACTGAGACAACAGAAACTTCAGGCGCAGCTGATACAGTAAAATGGTTACTTGTTTTAGTTCTATTATCTGCTGCTGTTGTTGGTAATTACTTACTAGCTGATTTATCTGTTGTTATTCGAGCTGCCGGTGTGGTTGCATTAATTGCTGCTGCTGGTGGTATTGCTGCTTTCACAGCAAAAGGTCAAACTGCAATTGCATTTGCTCGTGAATCAAGAATGGAAGTTAGAAAGGTTATTTGGCCTACACGCCAAGAAACAACACAAACAACTTTCATTGTTCTAGCTGTATGTATCGTAATGGCTCTGATTTTATGGGGTATTGATGGTATTATGGTCAGACTAATTGGCTTAATCACAGGTGTTTGAGGATAAGTGATCATGAGTGAAGCTCCAAAGAAACGTTGGTATGTAGTTCAAGCCTTTTCAGGTTTTGAAGGTCGTGTATCTCAATCGCTACGCGAACATATTAAAATGCATAACATGGAAGAGTTATTTGGTGAAGTACTAGTACCAACTGAAGAAGTGGTAGAAATGCGTGCTGGCCAACGTCGTAAAAGCGAACGTAAATTTTTCCCTGGTTACGTTTTAGTGCAAATGATCATGAATGATGAATCATGGCACTTAGTACGTAGTATTCCACGTGTAATGGGGTTCATTGGTGGTACTTCGGATCGCCCTGCGCCAATTACAGACAAAGAAGCTGATGCCATCTTAAATCGTCTTGAGCAAGCGAGCGAAGCTCCTCGTCCTAAGACATTATTTGAAGCTGGTGAAGTGGTACGTGTTACAGAAGGCCCATTTGCTGACTTTAATGGTACTGTTGAAGAAGTAGACTACGAGAAGAGTCGAATCAAAGTTTCTGTTTCTATTTTTGGTCGTGCAACTCCTGTTGAACTTGAGTTTAGCCAAGTAGAAAAAAACTGATCGAAAAATCAGCAAAACTATTGTAAAGCGCGCGAATTATTACTATAATCTCGCGCGTTTTTGTTAACGGGGAGCTAATCCAGTTGGATGGCGTTTGAACCCAAAATTAGGAAATATTATGGCTAAGAAAGTTGAAGCTTATATCAAACTGCAAGTTGCAGCAGGTATGGCGAACCCAAGTCCACCAGTTGGTCCTGCTCTAGGTCAACACGGTGTGAACATCATGGAATTCTGTAAAGCGTTTAACGCAAGAACAGAATCTGTTGAGAAAGGTCTACCGATCCCAGTTGTTATCTCTGTATACAACGACCGTTCTTTCACATTTGTAACTAAGACTCCACCAGCAGCAGTTCTTCTTAAGAAAGCTGCAGGCGTTAAGTCTGGTTCAGGTCGTCCAAACACTGAGAAAGTTGGTACTGTTACTGACGCTCAGTTACAAGAGATCGCAGAAACTAAAGCTGCGGACATGACTGGTGCTGACATTGAAGCTATGAAGCGTTCAATTGCTGGTACTGCTCGTTCAATGGGTCTAGTGGTAGAGGGTTAATAGAATGGCTAAACTTACTAAGCGTATGCGTAATATCCGCGAAAAAGTGGAAGTTACTAAAGACTACGAAATCAACGAAGCTGTTGCTCTTCTAAAAGAACTAGCTACTGCTAAATTCAATGAAAGCGTTGACGTTGCTGTTAACCTTGGCATTGATGCACGTAAATCAGACCAAAACGTACGTGGTGCAACTGTACTACCTCACGGTACTGGTCGTGACATCCGTGTTGCTGTGTTCACTCAAGGTGCAAACGCAGAAGCAGCTAAAGAAGCTGGCGCTGATCTAGTAGGCATGGAAGATCTTGCTGAGCTAGTTAAGAAAGGCGAAATGAACTTTGACGTTGTTGTTGCTTCTCCTGATGCAATGCGCGTTGTTGGTCAACTAGGTACTATCCTAGGTCCTCGCGGTCTTATGCCAAACCCTAAAGTTGGTACTGTAACTCCTAACGTTGCTGAAGCAGTTAAAAATGCTAAAGCTGGTCAGGTTCGTTACCGTAACGACAAAAATGGCATCATCCATACTACTATCGGTAAAGTGGATTTTGATGCTGCTCAACTTAAAGAGAACCTAGAAGCTCTTTTAGTTGCACTTAAGAAAGCAAAACCAACTTCAGCGAAAGGTACTTTCCTGAAGAAGGTAAGCATCTCAACTACAATGGGTGCTGGCGTATCTCTAGATCAAGCGACTTTAGATACTGCTACAAACTAATTTGCAAAAGTGTAGAATTAATGTATAATTCTGCGCTTATCAAATTTATGGTTGGGGCTGTTTAATTTTATATTAAATAGTCTCCGTCCAAGACCGTAGGCGCTCGCAAGAGCTTAATAAAGCCTGCGTAGACGGTGCCCGAACTAAAAGCTAGTTTTTTAAATTGGTTTTCTGGGAATGCATCGTAATTACTCTCCTACAATTTTGTAGTGAGTGGTGTAATCACAACCAGAGGTTAATCCAAATGGCTTTAAATCTTCAAGACAAAAAAGCAATTGTTGCTGAAGTCAACGAAGCAGCCAGTGGTGCACTTTCTGCAGTTGTAGCTGATTCTCGTGGCGTTGCTGTTGGCGCGATGACTTCTCTACGTAAACAAGCGCGTGAAGCGGGTGTTTACATGAGAGTTGTTCGTAACACTTTAGCACGTCGTGCAGTAGAAGGTACTCAGTACGAGTGTCTACAAGACACATTTACTGGTCCATCTCTACTTGCATTCTCTAATGAGCACCCAGGTGCTGCAGCACGTCTTTTTAAAGACTTTGCTAAAGAGAATAAAGACTTCGAGATCAAAGCTGCTGCATTTGAAGGCGTAGTTACTGATGCTGATGTACTAGCGACACTACCAACTTACGACGAAGCTATCGCACGCCTAATGATGTGCATGAAAGAAGCTTCTGCTGCTAAACTGGTACGTACTATCGCTGCTGTTCGTGATCAAAAAGAAGAAGCTGCGGCATAAGCCCTGCTTTATTTGATTACAAAATAAATTATTGTTGACTTAAAAGAGAATTGTTATGTCTATTACTAACGAGCAAATCCTAGACGCAGTTGCAGAAATGTCTGTAATGCAAGTTGTTGAGCTTATCGAAGCTATGGAAGAAAAATTTGGTGTTTCTGCTGCTGCTGCAGTAGTTGCAGGTGGCGCAGCTGCGGGCGACGCTGCTGAAGAGCAAACTGAATTTGACGTTATCCTAACTTCTGCTGGCGCAAACAAAGTATCTGTAATCAAAGCAGTACGTGGCGCTACAGGTCTTGGCCTGAAAGAAGCTAAAGGTCTTGTAGACTCAGCTCCAGCACCTCTAAAAGAAGGCGTTGACAAAGCTGAAGCTGAAGCTCTTAAAGCTCAGTTAGAAGAAGCTGGTGCTTCTGTTGAAATCAAGTAATTATTACTTAGTTTCATAGCCTAACGGCTAATGGCTGGTGGTTTATTAACCACCGGCCTTTTTGCGCTGTAGGGTTTAGGGTAATTTCACACTGTTTAAAGTCCCTATATCCGAGCAAAAAACATAATTTCAATCAGAGATTATGTCCTACAGAAAACAGTGTTATTAGTCACTGTCCCAACCTTTCGAAGGCGGACGGTTCGGGTCACTTATCAGCGAGCTGAGGAACCCCATGGTTTACTCTTATACAGAGAAAAAGCGCATCCGTAAGGATTTTGGTAAGCGTCCACAAGTGTTGGACATACCATACTTGCTATCGATCCAGCTTGATTCTTTTACTAAGTTTATCGAGCAAGATCCTGAAGGGCAATACGGTCTTGAGGCTGCTTTCCGTTCTGTTTTTCCAATTCAGAGCTACAATGGCAACTCTAAGCTAGAATACGTTAGCTACAATCTCCGTGAACCAGAGTTTGACGTAAAAGAATGTCAAATTCGCGGTGTTACATATTCTGCACCACTACGTGTTAAATTACGTCTAGTTGTGTACGATAAAGACGCACCTGCAGGCACGGTAAAAGACATTAAAGAACAAGAAGTCTACATGGGCGAAATTCCGCTTATGACAGACAATGGTACTTTTGTAATCAATGGTACTGAAAGGGTTATCGTATCCCAGCTGCACCGCAGCCCAGGTGTCTTCTTCGACAGCGATAAGGGTAAAACCCATTCATCTGGTAAAGTTCTTTATAACGCACGTGTAATTCCTTACCGTGGTTCATGGTTAGATTTCGAATTTGATCCTAAGGATAACTTATTCGTACGTATCGACCGTCGTCGTAAATTACCAGCAACGATCATCTTACGTGCACTTCGCAAGACAACTGAAGAAATCTTAGCTCTATTCTTCGATAAAGTTGTATTTGAAGTGAAAGATCAAACGCTAATGATGGAATTACTTCCTGAGCGTTTACGTGGTGAGACTGCAACATTTGATATTGAGTCGAACGGCAAAGTTTATGTTGAAGCCGGTCGTCGTATTACTGCGCGCCATATTCGTCAATTGACGAAAGACGAAGTAAATTATATCGAAGTACCAGTAGATTATATCGTAGGTAAAGTGGCTTCTCACGATTATGTGAATGAAGACACTGGTGAGATCATTGTTGCAGCTAACCAAGAGTTTAGCTTAGAAGATCTTGCTAATTTATCTCAAGCTGGCCATAAAAAGATCGAAGTATTATTTACGAATGATCTTGATCATGGTGCATATATTTCTGACACATTACGTGCAGATTCAACGGTTGACCGTTTATCGGCTCTTGTTGAAATCTACAGAATGATGCGCCCTGGCGAGCCACCAACAAAAGAAGCTGCTGAAGCATTATTTGAAAGCCTATTCTTCTCAGAAGATCGCTATGACCTATCGACTGTTGGTCGTATGAAGTTTAATAGCTCAATTGGCCGTGATAATGACGAAGGCGTTGGCATTCTTGATGAGACAGATATCATCGAGGTTATGCGTAAACTGATCGATATTCGTAACGGTAAAGGCGAGGTTGATGATATCGATCACCTTGGTAACCGTCGTATTCGTTCTGTTGGCGAAATGGCAGAAAACCAATTCCGTGTTGGTCTAGTTCGTGTAGAACGTGCTGTTCGTGAGCGTTTAAGTCTTGGTGACCTTGATGCAATTATGCCTCAAGATCTTATCAATGCTAAACCGATTTCAGCTGCAGTTAAAGAATTCTTTGGCTCTTCACAGCTATCTCAGTTTATGGACCAAAACAACCCATTGTCAGAAGTTACGCATAAGCGTCGTATTTCTGCTTTAGGTCCTGGTGGTCTAACTCGTGAGCGTGCTGGCTTCGAAGTTCGTGATGTACATGCGACTCACTACGGTCGCCTATGTCCTATCGAAACTCCTGAAGGTCCAAACATCGGTCTCATTAACTCATTGTCAGCATTTGCACAATGTAACGAGTATGGTTTCCTAGAAACTCCATACCGTCGTGTTGTTGATGGTGTTGTTACTGAAGATGTTGATTACCTATCTGCTATCGAGGAAGGTACTTTTGTTATTGCACAGGCGAACGCCGTGTTAACAGAAGAAGGTACTTTTGCTGATGAATTAATCATCGCTCGTCAGAAAGGTGAATCTGGACTGCACCCACGTGAACACATTCAATATATGGATGTCGCGACAAACCAAGTTGTATCTGTAGCTGCATCGCTTATCCCGTTCCTAGAACACGATGATGCGAACCGTGCCCTAATGGGTGCGAACATGCAACGTCAAGCCGTTCCTACACTAAGAGCTGATAAGCCTTTAGTTGGTACTGGTATTGAACGTAATGTAGCTGTTGACTCAGGTGTAACTGCTGTTGCTAAACGTGGCGGTATGGTTCAGTCAGTAGATGCTTCTCGTATCGTTATTAAAGTAAACGAAGAAGAATTGGTACCTGGCGAAGCTGGTATCGATATCTACAACTTAACTAAATACACTCGTTCTAACCAAAATACGTGTATCAACCAACGTCCTACAGTACTTCCTGGTGAACCTGTAACTCGTGGTGATGTACTTGCTGATGGTCCTTCAACGGATCTTGGTGAGCTTGCACTTGGTCAGAACATGCGTATCGCGTTCATGCCTTGGAATGGTTATAACTTCGAGGATTCAATCCTTGTATCTGAGCGTGTAGTTCAGGAAGACCGTTTCACGACAATCCATATTCAAGAACTATCTTGTGTGGCTCGTGATACTAAACTTGGTTCAGAAGAGATCACTGCAGATATCCCTAACGTAGGTGAAGCTGCACTGTCTAAACTTGATGAATCAGGTATCGTTTACATTGGTGCTGAAGTTAAGGGTGGTGACATCCTAGTTGGTAAAGTAACGCCTAAAGGTGAAACTCAACTGACTCCTGAAGAGAAGCTACTACGAGCTATCTTCGGTGAAAAAGCATCTGATGTTAAAGATTCTTCTCTACGTGTACCAAACTCTGTTTCAGGTACTATCATTGATGTACAAGTATTTACTCGTGATGGTGTTGAAAAAGACAAACGTGCTCTAGAAATCGAACAAATGCAGCTTAAAGAAGCTAAGAAAGACATCACTGAAGAGTTCCAGATTCTTGAAGGTGGCTTATTAGCACGTGTTCGCACACTTCTACTTGCTGCAGGTACTTCTGAAGTTAAGCTTGATGCGATGGATCGTAAGCAGTGGTTAGAAATCACTCTTGATGATGAATCACAACAAAATCAACTTGAGCAGCTTGCTGAGCAATATGATGAGCTTAAAGCAGAGTTCGATAAGAAATTCGAAACTAAACGTCGTAAGATCACTCAAGGTGATGATCTTGCACCGGGCGTACTGAAAATCGTTAAAGTTTACCTAGCGGTAAAACGTCGTATTCAGCCTGGTGATAAGATGGCGGGTCGTCATGGTAACAAGGGTGTAATCTCTAAGATCAACCCTGTTGAAGACATGCCTTATGATGAAAAAGGTCAGCCAGTAGATATCGTACTGAACCCACTGGGTGTACCTTCTCGTATGAACATCGGTCAAATCCTTGAAGTTCATATGGGTCTTGCTGCGAAAGGCGTTGGTGATAAGATCAACCAAATGCTTAAAGAGCAACAAGAACTACATAAGTTCCGTAACTTCTTACAAAAAGTATACGATCTTGGTGAAACTCGCCAAGAAGTAGACATCGCTGCATTGTCTGATGACGAAGTTCGTACATTAATTAAGAACTTACGCGGTGGTTTACCAATCGCAACACCAATCTTTGATGGTGCTCCAGAAGCATCAATTAAAGAGCTATTAAAACTTGTTGATCTGCCTGAATCTGGCCAGTTGAAACTGTTTGATGGTCGTACTGGTGATGCGTTTGAGCGTCCTGTAACTGTTGGTTACATGTACATGCTAAAACTAAACCACTTAGTTGATGACAAGATGCACGCACGTTCTACCGGCTCTTACAGCCTTGTAACTCAGCAACCACTTGGTGGTAAAGCTCAGTTTGGTGGTCAGCGTTTCGGTGAGATGGAAGTATGGGCACTTGAAGCATATGGTGCCGCTTATACTCTACAAGAAATGCTAACCGTTAAGTCGGATGACGTGAACGGTCGTACTAAGATGTATAAGAACATCGTAGATGGCGATCATCGTATGGAACCAGGTATGCCAGAATCATTCAACGTATTGTTGAAAGAGATCCGCTCACTTGGTATCAATATCGAGTTAGAAGACGAAGAATAATCTCATTGAGATTGTCCGGTAGAATATAAGGCGCTCGCCGAGCGCCTTTTTTCTCCTTACAGGAGCCGAATGTGAAAGACTTATTAAAGTTTCTGAAAGCACAACATAAGACTGAAGAATTTGATGCAATCAAAATCGGTCTTGCTTCACCTGACCAAATTCGTTCATGGTCTTTTGGTGAAGTTAAAAAGCCAGAAACAATCAACTATCGTACCTTTAAGCCAGAACGTGACGGTCTTTTCTGTGCACGTATCTTTGGCCCAGTTAAAGACTACGAATGCTTATGTGGTAAATACAAACGCCTTAAGCACCGTGGTGTTATCTGTGAAAAATGTGGCGTAGAAGTAACGCAAACTAAAGTTCGTCGTGACCGTATGGGCCACATCGAATTAGCGTCTCCAGTTGCGCACATCTGGTTCCTGAAGTCACTGCCGTCTCGTATTGGTTTGTTAATGGACATTCCGCTACGTGATATTGAGCGTGTACTTTACTTTGAATCATATGTGGTTACTGAGCCAGGTATGACTGATCTAGAGCGCAGCCAACTTCTTTCAGAAGAAGAGTACCTTGATAAGCTAGAAGAATTCGGTGACGAATTCATCGCTAAGATGGGTGCTGAAGCAATTAAAGATTTACTTGCTTCTATGGATATGCACGCTGAGATTGAAAATATGCGTGAAGAGTTAGAAACTACTAACTCTGAAACAAAACGTAAAAAATTGACTAAGCGTCTGAAACTAGTAGAAGCGTTTGTTCAATCTGGTAACAACCCAGAATGGATGATCCTTACTGTACTACCAGTTCTTCCGCCAGATCTTCGTCCTCTAGTTCCACTAGATGGCGGTCGTTTTGCTACGTCTGATCTAAATGACTTATACCGTCGTGTGATTAACCGTAACAACCGTTTGAAGCGTCTTTTAGACCTAGCTGCACCAGACATCATCGTACGTAATGAAAAACGTATGCTGCAAGAGTCTGTTGATGCGCTGCTTGATAACGGTCGTCGTGGTCGTGCGATCACAGGTTCTAATAAGCGTCCTCTGAAATCTCTTGCTGATATGATCAAGGGTAAGCAAGGTCGTTTCCGTCAGAACTTGCTTGGTAAACGTGTAGACTACTCTGGTCGTTCTGTAATTACAGTAGGTCCAACACTTCGTCTACACCAGTGTGGTCTTCCTAAGAAGATGGCACTTGAACTATTTAAACCATTTATCTATAGCAAATTAGAAGGCCGTGGTCTTGCTACGACAATCAAAGCTGCTAAGAAAATGGTAGAGCGTGAAGAAGCGATCGTTTGGGATATCCTAGATGACGTAATTCGTGAACACCCAGTATTGCTTAACCGTGCACCAACACTTCACCGTCTTGGTATTCAAGCGTTTGAACCAGTACTAATCGAAGGTAAAGCGATTCAGCTTCACCCACTAGTGTGTGCGGCATATAACGCCGACTTCGATGGTGACCAGATGGCGGTACACGTACCTCTAACTCTGGAAGCTCAATTAGAAGCACGTACCCTAATGATGTCGACAAACAACATTCTGTCGCCAGCATCAGGTGACCCAATCATCGTACCTTCTCAGGACGTTGTATTAGGTCTGTACTACATGACACGTGAAAAAATTAACGCGAAAGGCGAAGGCATGTACCTTGAAGGTTTTGCTGAAGCTGAAAAAGCATACCGTACAGGTGTTGCTGAGCTACATGCTCGCGTTAAAGTTCGTATCACTGAAGTTATTCGTGATGAGAACGGTATTGAGACTCGTGAAACTAAACTGGTTGATACGACTGTTGGTCGTGCAATGCTATGGCAGATCGTTCCAGAAGGTCTTCCTTACAGCATCATTAACCAGAAGTTAGGTAAGAAGCAAATCTCTAACCTACTAAACGAAGCGTACCGTACTCTTGGCCTTAAAGACACAGTAGTGTTTGCTGACCAAATCATGTACACAGGTTTCGCATACGCAGCATTATCAGGTGCGTCTGTTGGTATCGATGACATGGTTATCCCTGATGCTAAGTACACGAAAGTTGCTGATGCAGAAGAAGAAGTTAAGCAAATTCAAGAACAGTACCAATCTGGTCTTGTAACTGCGGGCGAACGTTACAACAAAGTTATCGATATCTGGGCAGCAACAAACGAACAAGTTGCTAAAGAGATGATGGATAACCTGTCTTCAGAAACAGTGCTTAACCGCGATGGTGAAGAAGAGCAACAAGAATCGTTTAACAGCGTTTACATGATGGCCGACTCCGGTGCTCGTGGTTCTGCAGCTCAGATTCGTCAGCTAGCAGGTATGCGTGGTCTGATGGCTAAACCAGATGGTTCAATCATCGAAACACCGATCACGGCGAACTTCCGTGAAGGTCTAAACGTAAACCAATACTTCATCTCAACGCACGGTGCGCGTAAAGGTCTTGCCGATACAGCACTTAAAACAGCGAACTCAGGTTACCTGACTCGTCGTTTAGTAGACGTTGCACAAGATGTGGTTGTTCACTTAGATGACTGTGGTACATACGAAGGTGTGACCATGACTCCTCTAATTGAAGGTGGTGACGTTAAAGAGCCTCTACACGAACGTGTTCTAGGTCGTGTGGTTGCTGAAGATGTATTGAAACCTGGTACTGATGAAGTTCTTCTACCTCGTAACACACTTCTTGATGAGAAGCAGTGTCAAGTTGTTGAAGAAAACTCAGTTGACCAAATTAAAGTACGTTCAGTAGTAAGCTGTGAAGCAGATTTCGGTTGTTGTGCTAACTGTTACGGTCGTGACTTGGCTCGTGGCCATATGGTAAACCAAGGTGAGTCAGTCGGTGTTATCGCTGCTCAATCAATCGGTGAACCTGGTACACAGCTAACGATGCGTACGTTCCACATCGGTGGTGCGGCATCTACGGCAGCAGCAGACAACAGCATTCAAGTTAAAACGACTGGTTCGATCAAACTTCATAATGCTAAGCACGTAACAAATGGCGAAGGTAACTTAGTTATTACTTCTCGTGCTTCTGAATTGACGGTTATTGATGAGCATGGCCGTACAAAAGAGAGCTACAAGCTTTCTTACGGTACGATTCTTTCTAAGAAAGATGGTGATGCAGTTAACCAAGGCGACAAGATCGCATCTTGGGATCCGCATACAATGCCAATCATCACAGAAGTACAAGGTCAAGTTCAATTCGTGGACATGATTGATGGTGTGACAATTACAACTCAAACTGATGAGTTAACTGGTCTATCTTCAATCGTTATCCTTGATGCGGCTGAGCGAGCTTCTGCTGGTAAAGACATGCGTCCAACAGTGAAACTTGTTGATGCGAACGGTCGTGACATCATGATCCCTGGCACTGAAATGCCAGCACAATACTTCCTACCTGGTAAGGCGATTGTTAACCTTGCAGATGGTGGTAACGTAGGTATCGGTGAAACACTAGCTCGTATTCCTCAGGCGTCAAGTGGTACTAAAGATATTACCGGTGGTCTTCCACGCGTTGCGGACTTATTTGAAGCTCGTAAACCTAAAGAGCCAGCAATTCTTGCTGAGCACGCAGGTATTGTTGCGTTTGGTAAAGAAACTAAAGGTAAAGTACGCTTATTGATCACTCGTGATGATAACGGCGAAGTTTATGAAGAAATGATTCATAAACACCGTCAACTTAACATCTTTGATGGTGATAAAGTTGAACGTGGCGACGTTATTTCTGATGGTCCAGAAACTCCACATGATATCTTACGTTTACGTGGTATCCATGCAGTTACTGAATACATCACTAACGAAGTTCAAGAAGTTTACCGCTTACAAGGCGTTAAGATTAACGATAAGCACATTGAGACTATCGTTCGTCAAATGCTACGTAAGTGTACGATTACACATTCTGGTGATTCTACTTTCCTTGAAGGTGAGCAACTAGAATTTGCTAACGTAACGATTGCAAACCGTCAGCTTGAAGCTGAAGGCAAGCAACCTGCACGTTTCGAGCGTGATCTACTAGGTATTACTAAAGCGTCTCTTGCTACTGAGTCGTTCATCTCTGCTGCATCGTTCCAAGAAACGACGCGTGTACTTACTGAAGCAGCTGTTTCTGGTAAGCGTGATGAGCTACGTGGTCTGAAAGAAAACGTAATCGTTGGTCGTCTAATTCCAGCGGGTACAGGTTTCGCATACCACCAAGAACGTCAAAAGCAAAAAGCTGTGGAGCAAGAAGGCCCATCAGCTGAGCAAGCGACTGACAACTTAGCGGCACTATTAAATGCAGGTTTCTCTTCTGAAGAGTAATTGATTTAATAGACGCAAATAAAAAACCCTGCAGAGATGCAGGGTTTTTTTTGGTTCATTACAATTTCCCGGGGAAAATTGCTTTTATCTTCATAAAGACTTAGTTCATATCTCTGTAACTACACACTGTCCTTTAATTAGCTTATTTTTGTCATTTATGCGCCAGGTGGGTGACTTAAGCTGCTCGAAATCAGCTCGATTAATCCATCCTCTAGCTCAAACCTCATTTCAATAATCTCACCTATTTTTGAGAAATCTTTATCAAAATCAGTCAATAAAAGCGCTTCGTCTTCTTTTGAGTATTTATCTGTAAAATTTAGGATCGGATCGGTGGTTTTAGTGATATTAGCGTAAATTTGACTCATATCTTCCGTTGGAGAAAAACCTGTTGCATCCCATTTCGCCATTACCATGTTGTAAATTTTAAAATGACCTTCTGAAATATAATCAATCAAATGCTGAGTAAAAGATTGAATTGACGAGAAAGTAGGGAGGGATGGAGTCGATGAATCGAAAGGGGGTAAGCCTGCTAATTTACAGAACTCGACCAATAGATCTTGTCGAGTCGAAAGCCAGTGATCAATAACATCGTTATTACCACCCCACTGTTCTTGGAATTTATTTAGTTTAGTAAGCATAACGATATCCTTGTAGTTGCAAGCAATAAACCAAAGTTCTTATATATACTCTCATTACTATATTCATTAAGATTGCCAGTAAATATTAAAGGCTGCAAGAGGGTTGTGATAAAGATGTTAAACCAACATACAAAAGTCTACTGGTGTGTCGTCAATGATTCTACTATTTGGCTAGAAACTGATGGTCTCCCTTACGGCAGTGCAAGTGATTTAAAATTGCCTTTTGAGCAAGCCGTATGTATAGGAAAACACAATAGTTATCCTGTTATGTGGTTAAATGATGAGTCAGTTGAGCAAACACTTTCTTATACGAATTTAAGAGACTTATTAGAATACAAAGAAACTGAGTTTTTATTATTCAGTAAAGCGATTCAATATGGATTTATGGCTCGAGAATTCCGTTTTTGCCCTCAATGTGGTGGCCGTACTCAACTGAACCTTAATCAAATCGCCATGCAGTGCAATGAATGTCGCAAGTTGCATTACCCTAGAATTTTTCCATCTATTATTGTAGCGGTTCGTAGAGAAAATTCGATTTTACTTGCTCAACATCAAAGGCATAAAGGTGGCTTATTTACGGTTTTAGCCGGTTTTGTTGAGGTAGGTGAAACGCTTGAAATGGCGGTAGAGCGTGAAGTATTTGAAGAAACAGGCATTAAAATTACCAATATCCGATATTTTGGTAGTCAGCCTTGGGCTTTTCCTTCAAGCCTTATGGTTGGGTACTTGGCAGATTATGAGTCAGGTGAAATCAAAGTCGATAGAAATGAGCTAGTGAAAGCGGGATGGTATTGCCAAGATCAATTGCCAGAACTTGCTCCTAAAGGTACGATTGCACGAACGCTCATAGAAGCAACACTAGATAACATAAATAAAAAAACACCCAATCAAGAGACAGGGTGTAAGTAAGGTGTTGTTATGCTTTCAATTAAATACAATTGTTAATTGAATGTTGTTATTTTCACTAGCAAAGCAATTTCTATCATGAGGTTAACTATTGCGCAATTGGCATCATAAATAAGATTAATTAAATATGATCTCGATAGCAAAGGTAGGCTTTTGTTCGTGCCATTGAGTGATACAATAGCAGGAGCTAATATAAGGAAAGATCATGACAGAATTAAAAAATGACCGCTATTTACGTGCGTTATTAAAACAACCAGTAGATTACACACCAGTTTGGATGATGCGCCAAGCAGGTCGATACCTTCCAGAGTACAAGGCGACACGAGCAGAAGCGGGTGATTTCATGTCTCTGTGTAAAAATGCAGAGCTTGCTTCTGAAGTGACGCTTCAGCCTCTACGTCGTTTTCCTCTAGATGCTGCGATTCTATTTTCAGATATTCTGACTATTCCTGATGCGATGGGGTTAGGACTGTACTTTGAAACAGGCGAAGGTCCTAAGTTTGAGCGTCCAATTACTTGTAAAGCTGACGTAACTAAAATTGGCCTTCCAGATCCTGAAGGTGAGCTGCAATATGTAATGAATGCAGTACGTCAGATCCGTAAAGATCTAAAAGGTGAAGTACCATTAATTGGTTTTTCTGGTAGCCCTTGGACACTAGCGACATACATGGTTGAAGGTGGAAGCTCAAAAGCATTCACTAAGATCAAAAAAATGATGTATGCAGAACCAGCAACATTACACCTATTGCTAGATAAATTAGCAGATACGGTTATTGAGTACCTAAACGCGCAAATTAAAGCAGGTGCACAATCTGTGATGGTATTTGATACATGGGGGGGC
The DNA here is from genome assembly GCF_028765505.1 of Aliivibrio sp. A6. Classification (NCBI taxonomy): domain Bacteria; kingdom Pseudomonadati; phylum Pseudomonadota; class Gammaproteobacteria; order Vibrionales; family Vibrionaceae; genus Aliivibrio; species Aliivibrio sp. A6. The sequence goes on from NZ_JARACR010000050.1 coordinate 14,502, forward strand.
GTATTAACTCCTCGTGATTACAACGAATTCTCTTTGCAATATATGCATAAGATTGTTGATGGCTTAATTCGTGAAAACGAAGGTCGCCGAGTTCCAGTAACGCTATTCACTAAGAATGGTGGGATGTGGTTAGAATCAATTGCAGCAACAGGCTGTGATGCGGTTGGACTTGATTGGACAATTAATATTGCAGATGCGAAAGCTCGTATTGGTGATAAAGTTGCTCTACAAGGTAATATGGACCCATCAATCCTTTACGCACAACCTGAACGTATCCGCCAAGAAGTGGGTACTATTCTAGAAGGGTTTGGTAATGAAGGTACAGGTCACGTATTTAACTTGGGTCACGGTATCCATTTAGACGTTCCGCCAGAAAATGCAGGTGTGTTTGTTGATGCGGTTCATGACCTATCTAAGCCGTATCATAAATAAAATCTTAGTTTAAGATTCTAGATAGAAAGGAGACTCATTGTAGTCTCC
>NZ_JARACR010000051.1:0-14819 GCF_028765505.1 Aliivibrio sp. A6
TTTTTTTACAAACTCAATATCGTTGCTTGCTAGTGCGTCAGAGGTGATTAATTCTGCATCTTCTAGTTTAACAAAGTAACTTTTTGCCATCATTTTAACGGCAATGCTTTCTTGGTCGTTAACGTATTCCTTCATACGAACACTTAATTCAGTGTAAAGGCGTTGGAAGCTACGGATTGATTTCTGTTTTTCATCTTCAGCAAGTAATAGAGCTTGGTAGTTGTTCATGGCTACTCTAGCTTCTGTGAAATACGCTTGTTGAATAGCGGTGAGTTCAGTTCGTTGCTGAGCGCCGGTATTCTTTTGTTCTGCTACCGTTGTTAAGCGCTTAAAGGTTGAGTTAAATGTTTCTTGTGCTGAAGTGAACTGCTCTCTTGACTGTTGCATTTGAGAGGGATCGCGTGTCGTTAAAAAGTCTTTAAATGATTTGTCTGCAGCAAGAAGGGCAACGCTCGTTTCGTTGGATAAACTGACCAAAGGCAATGATTCAGAAGAAACGGATTTCATTTGAGTGTGAATATTACTCGTTCCATTGAGCATTAGTATAACCGTCGTTATAAACAGGATCACAATCAGTGAAAATCCTGCATACATTCGACGTACTACCGAACTGTTCATGTTCTATCTCTCTTATATAATAATTGTATTAAATGTAAAGCTTAAGCCTCAGCTGTGAGACTCTGTCTTAATATGATGACAATATTATTGATAGTATGATTATTTAGTATCACTAATTGTGACAATATCTATAAAAACGACAATTCGTAGCGAGAGGTGACTCTCAAATTTTAAATAGTTTTTTATGTATTAAGAAATTATTTGTGCTGAACTTATGATTCAAGTGATTGTTTTCGACAAATTTGTGACGCATACTAGAGCTAATAGTAAATAAAAAACTGTGTTTTATTGGAGAAGCTTCATGGCTGAAGAAACGATTTTTAGTAAAATTATTCGCAAAGAGATCCCTGCGGATGTGGTTTATCAAGATGATTTAGTTACTGCGTTTCGTGATATTAACCCGCGTGCGCCGAGCCACGTATTGATTATTCCTAATAAGCTGATCCCGACAACAAATGACGTAGAAGCTGAAGATGAGCTAGTCATGGGGCGTTTGTTTACTGTAGCTAAGAAAATTGCGATTGAAGAGGGTATTGCCCAAGATGGTTACCGCTTAATTGTTAACTGTAATCCTCATGGTGGCCAAGAGGTATACCATATTCATATGCACCTTGTGGGCGGACGTCCATTAGGTCCAATGCTATTAAGCTAATAGATCGCTAATATAAGGCTCCGATAGTTGGGGCCTTACTTTTTCAATCAAGAGCATTCTATTTTAATGACATCGATATTAAAAAAAACCATTGTATTGTCTTTTACTCTGCTAATGACAGGGTGTGCGAATCTGTCTGTCGGTAATTTGTTTAGTCATTATTCTGCGCAAACAGATGACACTTATCAGCTAGTTAAAAATGGTGACTCTAAACTTGCTTATAGTGAAGAGCCAGCAGAGATCGGCGGTCCTATTCTCGATAACTTAGAACGTGGGCGAGTGGCTTTACTCAGTGAGCACTACACGGTCAGTAAATCTGATTTTGAAACCGCAGAGCAGGCGGCAAGAGTGCAAAGCGATCAAGCGGTTATCTCTGTTTCAGATTCGGCGAATCAAGTTGGTTCGCTGGTAACGAATGATAATTTAATTGACTATAAACCGGCGGATTATGAGCTCGGTTATTTGCACTTGTATCTTTCACTGAATTATTTAAAGAATAATGATTTAGACGGCGCTCTAGTTGAAGTTCGTAAAGCAAATTATATTCAAGAACAAGCCAAAAGAGATCGTGAGAAAGACTTACGCTCTGCAGAGAAAGAAGCAAAGAAACAAGGTGTAGATGCGAATGTCGGCGCGATTTTAGCTAATTATCCTGATGTGGGTGATAAGCTGGCAACGGTGCAAAATGGCTATTTGTTCTACTATTCTGGTTTGTTATATGAAACGAACCGTAATTACAGCGATGCGTATATCGACTATAAAAGAGCCTTAGCCGTTGCACCAAATAATAAGACGGTTATTGAATCTGTACAGCGTCTCGCTCGACGTCTTGGTATGCGTAATGATATTCGAATGCTAGAGCAGAAGTATGGTGAATATCAGGTTCCTAATCGAACGGATAGCCGTGTCATTATTATTGATGAGCAAGGTATTTTGCCACAGCTTTCGGACTGGCGCTTACGATTACCAATGTGGGATAGTCAAGGTAACTTTGTTCAATACAATCTAGCTTTGCCTTATTATAAAACGACAAACCGTGAAGTATTTACACCGCTTAAAGTGAATGATAAAGCGTTAAATTCAGATCCTGTCGCTGACGTTACCTTGATGGCTCGCAATGATCTGAATGAGCGTATCCCAGCAATGGTTATTCGACAGGCTTTACGTGTTGTTGCAAAAGATGAACTACGAAAAACATCAAGAAACACCAAAGAGGAAGAGCTCGCTAATGCAGTGTTAACTATTTTTAACTCACTGACAGAGCAGCCAGATACGCGTAGTTGGCAAACATTACCGGGTGTGATTAGTGTAACGAGTAAAAAGATTGAGTCTGGTGAGAATCAAATTCAATATTTAGGGAATGAACTAAACTTTACAGTAAAAGATGGTCATACCGTGGTGGTTTGGGTCTCTAGGCAAGGAAAAGCTGTCACATGGTGGCATAAACAGTTAGGAGAAATATAATGAAGAAATGGCTTATCGTATTGTTACTACCATTGGCACTCGCAGCGTGTAGTTCAAGTCAAACCGCTGGTATTAGCGTAGACAGCAGTACTCAGAAAGTATTGTTTGGTGATAATGTACTTGGGCATCGATTATCGGTTGAACAGATAAGTACACAAGACAACAATGGCTTGGTTCGAGGTATTGTGTCAGTTACAAGTAAATTCTCAGGGGATCAACAACTTCAATACCGTTTTTATTGGTATGATGCTCAAGGGCTAGAAGTGAATGGTTCTGATTCACCTTGGCGTACTTTTATTGTTCGTGGTTTAGATACAATGAGCATTCAAGGTGTGGCTATAAAGCCTGAAGCAACTCAATTTCGTGTTCAAATTCGTACATTAGAATAACCTTCTATAATTTAAGATAGAAACCACTTACTAGAGGTAAATAAAATGAAAAAAAGTGTTGTTGCATTATTAGGCTTGGCTGTATTACTCGGTGGTTGTTCTAATAAAGTAAGTTACGGTGATGCTCAAGCGGTTGAAACAACAACGGTAGACTTTGGCTCAACGGATCTACAAAAGATTGCGGGTGAAATGACAGAAAGCATGTTGTCTTCTGGTGCTGTTGCTCAAATTACTCAAGGTAATCGTCCAATTGTTTTTGTTGAGAGCATTAAGAACAAAACAAGCGAGCATATTGATACTGAATCAGTAACAGATTCAATCAGTACTAAGCTACTTAATTCTGGTAAGTTCCGTTTCGTTGATATGGATCGTGTAGAAGCGGTACGTTCACAACTTAACTTCCAAAACAACGATGAGTTAGTAAACCAAAATACAGCGATTCAGTTCGGTAAAATGGTTGGCGCTCAATACATGCTTTATGGCAACCTTTCTAGCATCGTGAAAAATGCAGGTAGCGACAAAGACGTATACTACAAAATGACAATGCGTTTAATGGATCTAGAAACTGGCCTTATCGAGTGGGCTGATGAAACTGAGATCCGTAAAAAACAAGAGAAAAGCTTATTAGGTTGGTAATTACCCAACGTTAATTGATAGCTAAAGAAAGCCAGAGTAGGTAACTGCTCTGGCTTTTTTGTTTGTATAAACTTATTAATTTCTTGCAATCAAAGCTTGGGTAAACCTGACTAAAGGAGTATAAAGGTAGTAGATAAATCAAAGAGAGAAATGTCATGAAACTGAATAAGTTAGAAAACAAAAATCGTCGTATTCGTAAGAAATTATACTTAGGTGAATTTGCGATTCTTGGTTTTGAAGTAAGCTGTGCTACTGAATTTAAAGACTTTGACCAATACGATGCATTTGTTGATGATTTCATTGATTACATTAACAGCATTGACTTATGTTTTGGTGGCGGTGGTCTAGAGCTATTTGAAGGCTTTATCTGTTCAACTGAGCGTTACCGTTCAGCCACAGCAGACGAGCAACTTCTTGTGGCTAATTGGTTAGATAGCCGTCCTGAAGTAAATAAAGTAGAGCTTAGCGAATTGGTTGATGCTAACTACCTATAATCTGTACTCAGAGATAAGATTATTCTGAAGATGAGTTAAATAAAAATCCGTCTTTAATGGGCGGATTTTTTTGTTTGTATTGTAATAATATGTATTAAAGTTATTTTTTCACACAAACCACAATAGCATTACCTGAGCCATCATTTAATGGTGTGATTTTTTCATAATCATGCTCAAACATATGAACGTCAAAGTACGGTTCTAGCAAAGCATTCAGCTGTTCAAAATCAACCGCAACCATAGGGTGCTTGTCGTCCCAAACCTCTGTTACGCCATCCGTTGTTTTTTCTATTTTTAATAATAGGTGTTGTTGTTCACCTTCGCCACAATAGTTCCAGCCTGATTGGAAGCTAAATTGGCTGCCTTCGTGCTCTGCCGGATGTTTTACAAACGAGCGATTGTCGATTTTGTTTCTTGCTACAGAATTAAAGCAAAGTACGCCTTCTGGCTTTAACGCTGCATGAGCGCTTGCAATGCATTCTGACAGTTTTTCAATATTCGCATTGTAGTGAATCGAGTAGAGAAAACAGGTGATTAAATCCAATGGTTCTTCAACCTTGAAGTTACTCATGTCATGCAAAATAAACTCAGCTTCAGGGTTACGCTGCTTTGCAATATCAAGCATAGGTTGGTTTATGTCTAATCCTTTTGCTTGATATCCATAATTAATAAAATGTTTAACGTGCGGGCCTGTACCACACGCTAAATCGAGATAATCTCTTCCTTGATTACCAAAGATTTGATGTATACGGCGAACAAAGTTACTTTGCTCTTGATAATCGATATCAGCACACATTAAATCGTAATAGCCAGATAAATCAGTATATAAAGCGTTAGAGGACATTATAGTCTATCCAAAATAACACCAGTCTACTTTAAGTGTTTGATTAACCGCTTATTTGGAAAGGTATGTAGTAAGTACGTCTGATGAGGAACTGTATAATAGTTAACCCTTAAAGAGACGCGTAGGGCGCGGATATTAATCCAAAAAAGAAAATAAGAATACTAAAATTTTATTGTGGGGGTAATTTGTACTTTTTGGTATTTTTATAAAGATAAAAATAGAGAAGTGAAGCCAGAATCAAAAGGAAGATCCTGGCTAAGTTTTTAAAGAACAATGAATTTGTAAGCTAGCGAACCCATTAATAAGGTGAGTGATAAGGTTAATGTTCTCTTCACTAGATTAGGTCCATATTTGAGAGCTGATGAGCTTCCTATATGATTTCCTAATAGATTCATGATAACTAAAGGTATCGCTAATAAATACAGAACATGGCCAGATAATGTAAATGCAATTAAAGCCCCTATGTTTGATGCAAAGTTAAACAGTTTCGATGTGGCTGATGCAGATACAAGATCAAAGCGAAGTAAATAGTGTAAAGCTAGGATAAGAAAGCTACCAGTTCCTGGTCCAAAAAATCCATCATAAAAACCAATTACAAAAACAGCAGTAGGGACACCAAAAAGAATAATTTTAGGGTTAATGTCACTTTGGTTAACTTCTTTGGCTTTTTTAGGCATAAAAGATAGAACAATACCGATAGGTAGCATACCCATAATTATTTTGCCTATCGTATCTGGGTCAAAATACAAGATGGCTTCTGCGCCAATGTATGCGCCTAATAATCCTGCGGGGATCCCTGTTGTTACTGCTGCCCATACCACTTTTTTGTTTCGAACAAAATTACGAATAGCAGCGATAGTACCTAATGTACTGACTATTTTTTCTTGACCTAAAGCGACTTGAGGTGGAAGTCCTGCAAGAATAAAAGAGGGCACTAAGATCAAACCTCCTCCGCCTGCAACACTGTCAATGAATCCAGCTGCAAATGCAGATAGCATTAACGCGATTAAAATCCATAGTGTGATGTCATTACCTATCCATTCCATTATTGCCTCCTTAAATCGCTAATTCATCTGTAGTAGGTTGATCATAACTTTTAATCAAAATTGAAGTGTCCATTCGACCAAGATTGAGACTTTGTAAGAGCGCATATGACCTATCAATCTCTTGGGTCATAGGTAGAGATAAGTTGTGTTGATTAGCTTCATTTAAGCAAATAGAGAGATCTTTTCTCATCCAATCAATAGCAAAGCCGAAATCAAATTTACGCTCAGCCATAGTCACTGCTCGGTTTTCCATTTGCCATGAGCCAGCAGCACCGTGTTTAAGTACGTTAACTACTTGTTCAATATCAAGATTTGATTTTTCTGCTAAAAGTAGAGCTTCGCTTAGTCCTTTTAATACACCAGCGATACAAATTTGATTAACCATTTTACATCGTTGTCCTTGCCCATTATCTCCTAATAGTGTGGCCTGTTTTGCATAGCAATCTATTGTAGTAACAATTTGGTCGAAGGTTTCTTTTGCTCCGCCGCACATAATAGTAAGTGTTCCGTTTTCTGCACCAGCTTGCCCCCCAGAAACAGGAGCATCAATAAAGTTGATTTTTTTTTGTTTGCACTGTTGAGCAAGCTCTATCGCTAAGTCAGCTGAAACTGTTGTATGATCAACAAGAATGGCATTTTCTTTCATTCCTTCCAGTACGCCTTCTGGGCCATAAACAACGCTTCGGACATCATCGTCATTTCCTACGCAAATAAATACAATGTCACAGTTCTTAGCTGCTTCAGCAGGGCTTGAGGCTAAAAAACCTTTGTATTCAGTACACCATTGAAGAGCTTTATCTAAAGAACGGTTATAAACAGTTGTCTCTAGTCCTGAATGTTGTAAGTGCCCAGCCATTGGGTATCCCATTACACCTAATCCAATAAATGCTACTTTTTGTGCTTCCATTCTATGCTCCTAGTCTTGTGCAATATGTTTATTTTCTTCATTAATAGGGATAATTCGTTCTAATGAGCTCATGCCGAATAAGCGAATTAACCAGCGATCTGTTCCGTCATCTCGTGGTGAAAATCCTTCTCTGCTGTGCATTAAGCGTTGATTTTTTATGATTAAGAAATCGCCAGGTTGATAAGTAATAGCATTATTTAACTCTGTATTTTTGAGTTGTGCTTCCCACATAACAAGAGCTGCTGCAGCTTCTGTTGTGAGTGGTGTTGTATTTTCTTTGTCGTAACGGCAGTAGGCCACGCCATCATTATCAAAGCTGATAAGTGGAAGAATTGTTTTAACAGATTGCTTAAATGAATCTGGTCTTGAGATTTCAAAGTGAGGTTTACTCAACTGTTCAATGACTCCGCTACTTAACTGATTAAGTACATCATCAACGAGTATGAAATTAGATTTAACTTTTAGATCTGAGCGTAATGACATTAGAGATAGGAACTCTGGACAGCCACTTTTATCTGCTATTTTTTCATTAGTAAGAGGGAGATCAGGATTGTCGACATGATGACCAAAAGTATGTTTTGAACCATGTGAGGATTTATCATTTCGCCCTTTTAGTGACGGAACGACATGTCTAAATAGCAGTCCATCGTTTTCACTTTGATATGAAATCGGTTCAATTTTAGCTAATTGATATATGCCAATGTTAATGGCGCTGATGATGGGTAATTTACTTGGTGTAACATAGCCATTATATGGTGTTTTACAAAGGTTTTGATCAATAGGTAAGCCTCTAATAATTAATGCCTGTTGATCTTTATTTTCTTTGAAATTAGAAATCGTATAATTAAGTTCTTTTGTTAAACAATGCTTTATTGTAGTTCCGAACCAGTGGCTAGTTCTTAACCATGATTTATCATCTCCTAATCTCAAGTGAGAAAATGCACTGCTTAATTTCCTTGCTGAATCGTAAGGAATATGAAGTTCTACTATTTTTAGCAACTCTTGGCTGCTTTCTTTTTTTAAATTGAACACTTTCCGTATGTCCTATATGTTAATTACCAACTGAGATTTGACTATAAAACAACCTAATGACATATGTCAATTAAATTGTATTAAAGTATTTCATTCATTATCTGCTAGTAATAAACTAGGTCATAATGTTGTCATATTTGGATTTAGTGTCGGTGAGTAGATGAGTGAAAATAAATTTAAACAAATAGCGGAGACTATTGAGTCACGAATTATTGACGGTATATATCCCCCAAACTTTAAACTTCCTCCTCATAGAGAGCTAGCTAATGAGCTATCGACAACACCTGCTACTATTGCGAAAGCTTATAAATTGCTTGCTGATAAAAAGAGAGTTGAACCATTTGTAGGCAGAGGAACCTTTGTATGTGGTGAGTCACGTTTAGAGCAAGTGATTCAATCTTCTGAAGACAACGGAGACTATAATTTTTCAATATTGCAACCTTGTTTGAACCATAATGTTCAACCGTTAAAAGAAGCATTAGAGAAAGCAGCCAGTCAATTAACCTCAGATCTTATTGGATATACGGAGCATTCAGGGCATGAAGCTCACCGTTTAGCTGGTGTAAATTGGGCGAAAGAATATGGCTTAGTTGGTGGTAATGCCAATAACACCTTACTGACAAATGGCGCACAACATGCACTCTCTTTATTGATTGAGGTATTGACTAAGCCGGGTGATACCATTGCTATTGAAGCGCTGATTTACCCCGGAATTATTGCTATTGCGAGTTTACTTGGTAGGAAAATCGTGGGTGTAGCACTTGATGACAAAGGGATGTCCCCAACAGATTTGACTAGAGTAATTAAACAGCATAAACCTAAATTAGTCATCGTTATTCCTAGCTTTCAAAATCCAACTGGTATAACGATGCCCACAACTCGCCGTAAAGAAATTGCAGACGTCATTATTAAGAATAATATTTATCTAATCGAAGATGATATTTATGGATTTTTGAATGAAAAAGCTATTCCTGCTATTTGTAATTGGTTACCGGATCAAGGCTTTCATATTACAAGCTTATCTAAAGCAATAAGCCCTGCAATTCGATGTGGTTTTGTTAAGGTTCCTGATATACATATTTCAAATGTTGGTGCTCAAATTCGAGCCAGTATTTGGCTCTCTTCTCCAATTAATTACATTGCTGCGAGTGATATGATTGAAACAGGAGTCGCTTATGAACTAGCCAACTATCAACGTGAGATAGCTTTACGCCGACAAGAGATGGTATATGAGATTTTTGGTAATAGTTATTTAAAAACAGATGGTTATCATGTTTGGCTGCCGCTTATGGCACATTGGCAGCAAGATCAATTTGTTTTAGAGGCAAAAAATCGAGGATTAATTGTAAGCAGTGGTAGCTATTTTAATGTTACAGATGCGCACTTGAACCATGTTCGTTTATCTTTAATGTCAATTAATTCAGACGAGAAATTTAAAAAGGGTTTAAAAGCATTATTTGAACTTCTAAATTCAAACAATAAAACCATGTTTCCATTTTAAATAGTTTAGGATGTCGATGAGTTTAAATACGCTGAAATTAGATCTTATTCATGTTGAGTCTCTCACGGGGGGGTTAACTAATGCCTGTTTGAAAGTTGAAGCGAAGGAAGGTACTTTTGTCTGGCGTCCAGTATCTGAGCAAGCGAAAGTACTTGGGGCAAATAGAGACAAAGAACAAGTCATATTAACAGCATTGCAAGCAGTGTCTTTTGCTCCCAATGTTTACGGCTCAAATGATGAGGGTTTATTGGTTGAATGGTTTAAGGGTGATGTGATTGAGCTTGATAAAGCCAAAGACGTTGCGGTTGAACTATTGGTATCAGTTCATCAACTTGCTTTGGATGGGTTTAACGATGAAGTTAAAAATGATGTGATGAGCTTAAAATCACGTATTTTGAGTTATTGGTCATCATTAGAACCAGAAAACCAAACAAGTGAAATGCAAGTTTATGTTGATTACTTCTCTCAAGAAGAAGAACTGCCTTTATTTACTCCTTGTTTATGTCACTTCGACATTGGTGCTTATAATATTATTGTCAAAGAGAAAGGGTATGGCTTGATTGATTGGGAATACGCTTCTATCGGAGATCCTAGCCAAGACTTAGCAACCATGATCATTGCTAATCAGTTCGATGCTGATGAGGTTATTCACCGTTATTGCCTGTTACGAGGTTTTGATGAAAACAAATGGAAGCAAGCGGTGAATAAGTGGACGCCTTGGGTTTGTTTTATGGGGGCGTTATGGTTTTCTCTAGGCCATCAGTTACTGAAAGATGCGTGCTATCAAGAGTTGGCTGAACGAGAAATGAGCAAGTTAAAGAAATTAATGCCATTAATTAAAAAATAAATCGGTAATTATCTAGGCTAGATCACTGTTCTCAGTTTTGCTTAAGTTAATGGCTTTAAAACCATAATTTTCATGGTAGATTAAATTTACTTATATGGACTAATTCTTATTCAGGAACAGGGGGAAACATGATTATTTATCTTCACGGCTTTGACTCAACAAGCCCTGGTAATCATGAGAAAGTGGTACAACTTCAATTTATCGATGAAGATGTTCGTTTCATTAATTACAGCACTCTGCATCCTAAGCATGATATGCAGCACTTATTAAAAGAAGTGCATAAGGTTATTGAGCAAGCTGGCGATCCAAATCCAATTATTTGTGGTGTTGGCCTTGGTGGCTTTTGGGCTGAACGTATTGGCTTTTTATGTGGGATCCGTCAGGTTATTTTTAATCCTAACTTGCACCCAGAAGTGAATATGGAAGGACGTATTGATCGTCCTGAAGAGTATGCTGACATTGCAACTAAGTGCGTAGAAAAATTCCGCCAAAAGAATAAAGAACATTGTTTATGTATTTTATCTAAGAGCGATGATATACGTGATAATGCAGAGACAGCAGTAGAGCTTGAGCCTTATTACCAAATCATTTGGGATGAAAATGAAACACATAAGTTCAAAAAGATCTCTCAGCATTTGCAGGTAATGAAAGAGTTTAAAGAAGCCGAAACCTTAATCTAGTGCCTGTTTGGTAAATTCGATCTAGATATAAAAAACGGTTGCAACATAATAAAAACCTCACAATATCGTGAGGTTTTTTGATCTAAACCAAAGAAACAATCCCTCGTAACAAAATAACACAACTCCTTCATTTATTTTACACCTCAAAAGAAATCTTCTCTATAACATCTATATCTGCTTGATAACATCCGAAATGCAGATATATAATGTTCATACCAATGTAATCATCTAATGAATTACATTGGTCTAAAACAAAGACAAGAAGCATACATTGCTCAAAATTAGCGTAACGTGAACGCTGTTTCCTCAAGACTCTTACTTTTTACGACAATGTGTAATGAAAAAGTAGAGAGCACACATTTTTTAATCTGAGTCGCTCAGGTTGATGCCGTTTTTATTTTTTAGAGGAAGATTGCAATGACTAAGATTGTTATTGTTGGTGGTGGAGCTGGTGGTCTAGAGCTTGCTACTAAATTTGGTCGTACATTAGGTCGTAAAGGTCGTGCAGAAGTTACTTTGGTTGATCGTAAAGCGAGCCATTTATGGAAACCATTACTTCATGAAGTAGCAACGGGTTCTTTAGATGAAGGTGTTGATGCAATCAGTTACCGTGCTCATGCAAAAAACCATTCGTTTGATTTCCAAATGGGTAGCTTATGCGATATCAACCGTGAGCGTAAATTCATCACGCTGGCTGAAATTAAAGATGAGCATGACGAAGTTCTTATTCCGACAAGAGAAATCGAATACGATTACCTGATCCTTGCGATTGGCTCAACATCAAATGATTTTAATACTCCGGGTGTTCGTGAAAACTGTATCTTCCTAGATAGCCCAGAGCAAGCTCACCGTTTCCGTACTGAAATGAACAACCAATTCTTAAAGCTTCATATGCACCCAACACAAAAAACCGTAGATATTGCGATTGTTGGTGCTGGTGCTACGGGTGTTGAACTGTCTGCTGAGTTACATAATGCAGTTAAAGAGCTACGTTTATACGGCTTTGGCGATTTGGATTCTGCAAAGCTAAACGTAAACCTTGTAGAAGCGGGTGAGCGTATTCTCCCTGCATTACCACCGCGCATCTCTGCTGCGGCTCACAGCGAGTTAACTAAACTTGGTGTTAATGTTCGTACGACGACAATGGTAACAAAGGCCGACTCTGAAGGTTTACATACTAAAGATGGTGAGCTTATCCCTGCTCAAATCATGGTATGGGCTGCGGGTATTAAAGCACCTGATTTCATTAAAGACATCGCAGGCTTAGAAACGAATCGTATTAATCAACTTGTTGTTAAACCAACGCTGCAAACAACGCGTGATGACGATATTTTTGTTATTGGTGATTTGGCATCATGTGAAAAGCCTGAGGGTGGTTTTGTTCCTCCTCGTGCGCAAGCGGCACACCAAATGGCAAGCCATGCGTTTAAGAACATTGTGGCTAAGATGACTGATCGTGAAATGAAGCCGTATGTGTATAAAGATCACGGGTCTTTGGTTTCATTAAGTAACTTCTCAACGGTTGGTAGCTTAATGGGGAACCTGACAAAAGGCTCAATGATGGTTGAGGGTCGTATTGCTCGCGTGGTGTACATTTCTTTATATCGTATGCATCAGATTGCATTGCATGGTGTGTTTAAAACAACCTTGATTATGTTGGTTGGTCGTATTAACCGAGTACTTCGTCCAAACTTAAAACTTCACTAATCGGGTCGTTTTAAAACGAAATAGATAAAAAGGCAGAAATACTTCAGTGTTTCTGCCTTTTTTTATGATGGAATAACAAAAAATGTGCGCTAACTCACCGTAAATCATTTATAATGCGCGGCTAAATTATTATCCACTGAATACATAGACTGTTCGCTTAAGGAATCCACTTTATGTCATTTTCATCTCAAGGTTTCGCACCTGAAGTCGTAAAAGCATTAACTGAATGTGGTTATCAGAAATTAACCCCAATCCAGCAAAAAGCTATTCCTTTGGCACGTAAAGGTCATGATATTCTTGCAAATGCTCAAACGGGTACAGGTAAAACGGCCGCGTTTGCATTGCCAGTGATTCAGCAATTGCTTGATTCGAAAAAAACAGCAACGCGTCGTTCAGCTCGCGCTCTGATTTTAGCGCCAACGCGTGAACTAGCAGAGCAAATCGCAGTAAACATTGCGGATTACACAAAATACACATCGCTATCAGTAACGGCGGTATTTGGTGGTAAAAAAATGTCTTCTCAAGAGAGAGCATTAGATCCGGGTGTTGATATTTTAGTTGCTACTCCTGGTCGTCTTCAAGAGCACATTGAAGAGGGCAATATTTCTATCGCGAACCTTGAATTTTTAGTATTTGATGAAGCTGACCGTATGTTAGATATGGGCTTTGTTAATGCGATTCGTAACATCATGATGGAAGTAAATACAGCGCCACAAATCATGTTGTTCTCTGCAACGTCTTCTGCACAAATGAACAAATTAGCGAGTGATATTTTACGTCGTCCTAAGCGCATCTCAGTAGACCGTGAAAACATGACAGCAACAACAATTGCTCATGTGGTTTATCCGGTTGATGAAGAGCGTAAAACAGAATTACTTTCTGAGTTGATTGGTCGTAAAAACTGGCAACAAGTTCTGGTATTTGTAAACTACAAAGAAACAGCAAACAACATTGTTAAAGAGCTTAAGCTTGATGGTATTAAAGCGGTTATTTGTCATGGTGATAAAGCACAAAGTGCTCGTCGTCGTGCGTTAGAAGAGTTTAAAGAAGGCAAAGCTCGCGTAATGGTTGCAACCGATGTTGCTGCTCGCGGCCTTGATATTGCTGATTTACCACACGTAATTAACTATGACATGCCTTTCTTGGCTGAAGATTATGTTCACCGTATTGGTCGTACTGGTCGTGCGGGTAAAAAAGGTCATGCGATTTCGTTTGTTAGTCGCGAAGAAGAGCTAACGGTTGTTCAAGTTGAAACGTTAATTCAGCAACGTATTCACCGTGTAGTTCAACCAGGTTACGAGCCTAAGAGTCGTGATGCGTATATTGAAAAAGTAAATACGAAAGCAGGTTTTAAAGATCGTAAAGGTCGTACAAACAATGCTAACGTTGATCAATCATCGGCAGAGCGTCGTATGCGTTTGAAAAATGTGATCCAAAAGAAAGCTGGCATTACTAAGCTTAAAAAGTAGGAGAGAAAAATGGAACGTGATTATACTTTCTCTTGTTTAGTAACAATGCCGCGCCATGAACTTGAAGAGTTTAGCCACCGTGTGATTAGTCGTATGGTGCCAGAAGAGACAATCCAAGAGATTTTCACTTTTGAACAAGAAGAAACAGCAGATCAAGATCGTATGCAAACGGCTCAATTAGACGCGATGTTACGTCTTGCCGCTGTTGCACTTGGTGAAGTGACTCATGCGTTTTCTGAGTCTGAAAATTCACAACAAAACAGCTTACGAATGATGCGTCTTGTTTTATGGCATACCTATGCAATGCTATTTAATTTAGAAGAAGCGGTATCGTTAGAAGAGCACTGTGAATTGGTTGAGAAGATTTTAGCGAAACCACCGACAGATGCGTTAAATTGGTTGCCAATTTTATCTAAATTACTTGGTGATTACGCCGCGATTGCTGCGAAACAGAAGTAACGCTCTTCATAAACCAAAGCAACTCATTAAATTATATAAAGCGCCAGTGGTTACTACCACTGGCGCTTTTTATT
>NZ_JARACR010000052.1:0-14089 GCF_028765505.1 Aliivibrio sp. A6
CCTGGTTGCCGTGTTTCCTCGTCTTTATCGTACCTTTTCAACCGTGCTCCCGTGGTACGCAGGACTTATCTTTTTTATTGTCACCAGTTTTTCTATTGGTAATTACTATTATTACCTGACTTACGGAAACTATATTGATGTCTTTGTATTTGGATTAGCGGATGATGATACTCAAGCCGTACTAGCCAACGCATGGGCCGATTACCCTATTTTCACCTCGTTTATTAGCAGTGTCGTTGTGGCGTTTGTTTTTGCCATGTTAGTACGTGCAGCGGTGAAAAAAATGCAACAATGGGAGTGGAAACCTCAACATAAAGGCATGACAACGGTGTCTATTATCGTAATGATATTGACGATCTTTTTCTTTGCTAGAGGTACCTTAGGTTCTCACCCATTAAAACGTTATCACGCGCAAGTCTCCGATTATAAAGTGCTGAACAGCATCACTCCAAATGGCATTATTGCGCTTGAATGGGCAAAAAGTGATTATAAAAAACAGAGTCAATTTCACTCAGTCAGCCAATCTAAACTAGAAGCGCAATTTAATACAGTGGTAGGCAATGCTAATGGCCAATTTATCACCCCAAAAAATCCTTATTTAGCGCAAAATAAACCTCATGTCGTGATGGCACTGATGGAAGGCATGGGAACTAATGTTCTTGTTGAAGATAACTATCCTGAAAATGATCTGCTAGGTGAATTACGACCTGCATTTGAATCGGACTTTGTCTTTAAGCGATTTTTAGCTGAAACTTCGGCAACGATCAACTCATTAGTTAATATGCTAGGGCAAAGTAATGTTCCTACTATCAGTCACTCTTCAGCTCAAAAAGTAGAGGTAGCTGCAGCGGCCGCGCGTCCTTATAAAGCCGCAGGATATAAAACGATTTTTATAACCGCAACCAATGGTATGTGGCGTAATGTAGCAAACTACTTACCCGCACAAGGTTTTGATGAGATCTTAGATGAAAATGCCATATTAAAAGCCTTTCCTGAAGCGGAAGCGTTTCGTGGTGAGTGGGGGCTTTCAGATGAATATGCCTTCAAACTAGCCGAAAAAGAGCTCAATGAAGCCACGCAACCGCTGATGATTTACATCTTAACGATAACCAATCACACGCCTTATGAAGTGCCAAAAAATTATGACGTAAAGCCACTAAAAGTGAGTGATCAATTAGTAGAGCGCATGCAAAAGGGCGAAGAGGAAGCGATGCGATTGTTGGAAACGTATCAATACGCCAATAACGCACTCGGTGAATTTATTATGGATATAAAAAAGTCACCACTAGGAGACTCAACATTAATAGCGGCAACAGGTGATCATCGTTTAAGAGGGTTTACTATGGCTTATCCTAATGATCTTCCTATTATTCATGCTGTGCCATTTTATCTGTATGTACCTGAAAAAATACAACAGCAAGTGCCATATCTTTATGATGAAAAACGCGTAGGGTCACACAAAGATATCTTCCCAACCTTGTATGCATTCAGCTTGTCAGAAGCGACGTATTACAGCTTAGGTGGAGAGAATATGTTGAGCACAACAGACACAAATCGATTCGGCTATAATCCTGAAATGACGGCGGTAGAGCAGGGAATGTATTTGAATAGCCAGCCTGAAAAACTGTATCCATGGCGTTCAGAATTGGAAATATCTCTTGAGCCAATATCAAACGATAAGCTCAATGTCGGTAAGGACTACCACACATTGCAAACCTTATACATCAATAGCCAAGTAAAAGGCGCTCATTAATGATAATCATGGGCCACTAATGTTGAGTGGCCTTTTTATTGGTATTAAAACGATGACGTTACTTTATCTTTTAATGCTTGATTAACCGCAGAAGGAACAAAGGCTTCCACACTTCCCCCATGCAACGCCACTTCACGAACAATGGTCGAAGAGAGAAAAGCATACTCTTCAGAAGGAGTAAGAAATACACTCTCTAACTCAGGCATTAGCTTACGATACATGCTAGTTAAGCCAAATTCATACTCAAAATCCATCGTGGTTCTTAAGCCTCGAACCAGTAAGTTCGCCTCTTTTTCTTTTGCAAAATCCACCATTAGTCCAGAGAAACCCTCAACAGAAACGTTTGGCAGATCCTGAGTCACGTCTTGCACCAATTGAACGCGCTCATCGAGCGTAAATAAAGTCTTTTTACTCGGACTGGCCGCCACCGCCACAATAATGTGATCAAACATGGCGGCAGAGCGTTTAATTAAATCTAAATGCCCATTAGTGATTGGATCAAAAGTGCCAGGATAAAGCGTTAATTTAGTCATGTTGTAAAGCTCGTTGGTAAACCTTGAAATACAGAGCCGCAGTATGCTCAATCATAAAGGCGGTTAATTTTTCACACCCACCTTCAATTAAGTGTTCTTTTAGCGTGGCGTCATTGGCTATTTTTTCAATGTTTTCGGCCAGTTCTACAGAATTACCCGGCTCGATAAGTAGCCCTGATTTTTCATGTTCGATAATGTCAGGGATCCCGCCTGCGCGCGAACCAATCGCAGGAAGTCCTGTACTCATGCCTTCTAAAATCACAGACCCGAGCCCTTCAGTATAAGAAGGGTGGATCAACAAATCGGCAGCAGCAAACCAGTCACCCATATTATGTTGGCGACCCATAAACGAAATATTAGTTAATTCAGAAGCTTGCTTTTCGAGTTCACCGCGTTGTTTTCCATCTCCCAATAAACAGAGGTGAACACGAGGATCTTTCAGTCGCATTGCGGCGTTAACGGTGACATCAAATCCTTTATGAGGGATCATATTACCGGCTTGTATCACCAAAAATTTACCCTTAAATCGTTCCTTAATATTAGCGACTTCAGAGTGGTTGATCGGATAAGTAACTGGTGAATCAGGAATCGTCACAATATGTTGTTGCGGAAGGCGTTGTCGGACTACCTCAGAAACACGAGTGCTGATCCCAACAATGGCCGCTGCATTTGAATAGGCAAAAGTAGTGAGCCATTTTTTCTTAATAGGATTGTCTAAACGTCGAGTAATGATATAAGGCGTTTGGCTTACTTTATGTTGAAGTGCCGCCCAATAGATAGCATGTCCCTCATGAACATGCAAAACCGCATCTTTTGGAAGAGAAATCGTGTGGCCTAATAGATAATGTCGAATCGTAATGACTTCACAACCTAAATCAGATACCGCATCATAAAAAGGGCTGTTAGTCAGAGCAATGACTGCGATATTTTGCTTCTCTTTTAGATGTTGTTGGATGAGTGCGAGGGTTTGTTGTTCTCCGCCACTGAAACCACGAGCAAGGTTAACATGATAAATTTTCATCATTATTCCTTGTTTGATTTATTGTAATCTCGCAGCCAGAGATCAGCATAACGATTAAATGTCACACTTGCGCTTAATGTGGCAAGTAATAGGCCATGTCTGCCATCCAAAAAACCACGTTTTAAGATATACATACGGATAAAGCAAAAGAAGCCATGAAGAAAAGCACCACTGAGTGAGCCTTTCTTTTTTCCTTCGCGTTGGTCGACCCAAGATTTTATATACATGACATTTTTTGCATTATATTGCTGCAAGGCATCGTATGTGAAATGCAATAAACGGCCAGTTAAAGCGTTGACTTGAATGTGGTTTGGAATAACGACACTTTCATGTACAAGAGAGTCGCTATATTGTGTTTCATTGGTTTTATATAAACGAACAACCCAATCAGGAGACCAACCAGAGTGCTTAATAAATTTTCCAAATGCAGAGCTTGAGCGGTTTATTTTATAGGCGGTGTTTGCTTTGTTTGCTTTCACGGCAGCTAAAATTTCAATTTTTAACTCTGGAGTGACTCTCTCATCGGCATCAAGCCATAATACATAATCAGAGATAACGTGCTGTTGTGCTAATTGACGCTGTTTACCAAACCCTGGCCACTCTTTATTTACAATAAATTTATCAGTAAATTCACGAGCAATGGTTTCAGTCGAATCAGTACTACCTGAGTCCATTATCACAATTTCATCAACCCACCCTGCAACGGTATCAAGACAGGCTTTTAAATGTTTTGCTTCATTTTTAACAATAAGCGCAACCGCTAAGGTTGGAGATGATGTTGTCATTATTTATTCCCTTTTTCAGTACTATTGAAAGTACTTGCTAGTTGCTGAAATGAGTTAGTAATCATATCAAGAGTAATATCTTGCATAATATGATCGCCTTTAACACGCGTACTCCATTTTAACTCTTCAATGGGTTTATTTTGTTGTTGGGTAACATGTTGTTCATACACACTCACCACATAAGGTAAGCTGTTGTATGGACCCGTACGTTTAGGGTTGCTGTGACCATATAACCCAATCACAGGGGTGTCTTGCGTCGTCGCGATGTGTGCGGGCCCTGAATCAGGGGCGATAACCACCGCCGCTTTATTTAATACAGCGGTCAGTTGTTTTAATGATGTTTTACCAATCAAATTAATAAGAGTCGTTTGAGAGAGTGACGCAATGTTCTCCCCCAATAGACGTTCACGATCGCTTGGCGAGCCACATAGCACCACATGATAACCTTGCTCATGTAGCCAGTCAGCCAAGTGAGCGTAGCGCTCGGTTAGCCAGTTACGTTCGTCTTTGCTTGCCGCAGGGGAGATCACCACATACGATGTTTCCGTTGGGATATGCTCATCAACAAACGCCATATCCGCTTCAGATAAAGGGATATTCCATGTTGGTTCAATTTTAGGTACACCAAGATATTCAACAAAAGAGTAGAAGCTATCTAGAACATGTGCTGAAGCCGTATCTTCAATTTTGCGATTGGTAAAAAGCCATTGGCCTTCTTTCGCGCGCTTGCGATTAAAACCGACTTTATATTTAGCTTTTATACCAAGCGTTAAGACACTAGCACGTAGCGCAAGTTGCATATGAACTAACGCATCAAAACGTTGGTTATTCAGTTGTGACCATATTGCTTTCATCCCTTTTAATCCCAGTTTTTTATCAAACGGGATCACCGTAATACCAGGTAAATCATGAATTAATTGCGCTTCTATTTTTCCCACAATCCAAGTGATTTTGGTTGTCGGCCACTCTTTTTGAATTGCTTGAACTGCAGCAATAGCATGGCACACATCACCAATAGCAGATAAGCGTAATATACAGAGTGAGTCAGGGGCAGAAGTGAATAAAGTCATAGAGATGTTTACCCAGAAAGAATGAGGTAGAATTATGCTATTAACGGTGATAAATGTAAAATAGCTGAGTGAGAAAGAGACTAGAAACTATACGCTGCGCTAACTAGAGGCTATAAGATCAGAATTTAGATCGCTGCGCTTGCAGAGTTCAGGGGATTTTGCTTCTAGCTCCTCCCCTTTATAGACATAGCTACTTGGCTATAAATGTTGATATAAGGGGAGGCTGGGAGGGGTTGCTAGTGAATGACTAGAAACTATAAGAATACTTAGCTTTTGCTCTTATAGTTTCTAGAAGCGAAGCGTTCTAGTTAGCGCAGCGTATAGTCTAGTCTCTAATTATTTAATATTGGAGTCTTTGTGTGAAAAAAATTCAAAACAAAAAACAAACCATTTGGTATGACGACTCAATCCTAAGTGGCTCACCAGAACAATGTTGTGATCCTGAATTTTGGCAACAACAAAACAAAATCATCGGTTCAGCTCAAGGCCGTGGTACAACGTGGTTTGTTGCATTAGATAAGATGGATGCAGCATTGCGCCACTATCGCCGTGGTGGTTTATTTGGAAAACTAATCAAAGACCACTACATTTTTACTGGTTGGGAAAAAACACGCAGCTACCAAGAGTTTCAATTATTAAATACCTTAATAAAAGCGGGTGTAAATGTCCCTAAACCTATTGCAGCGAGAGCAACCAAACGAACGTTTTGCTATCAAGCTGATTTATTAAGTCAAAAAATCCCAAATGCACGCGATCTTGTTGCTATCTTGCAAGAAAAGCCATTATCAAAAGAGATGTATCAAAAAATAGGTAATGAAATCCGCAAAATGCATGCGGCACAAGTCAATCATACCGACTTAAATATCCACAATATTTTGATTGATGATAACGATAAAGTTTGGATTATTGATTTTGATAAATGCTATCAGCAGAAAGGCGATGATTGGAAACAAGGTAATTGGGATAGATTAAAACGCTCGTTTGTAAAGGAAGTGAGTAAAAAGAACATTTATTGGGCGAATAAAGAGTGGGCCCATTTATTTGGTCATTAAGAATTAAGGTATAAATATGAAAATATTAGTTACAGGCGGCGCAGGCTTTATCGGTTCAGCAGTGGTTCGTCACATTATCAGTAATACACAAGATAGCGTTATTAACCTAGATAAATTGACCTATGCGGGTAATTTAGAATCACTATCTGATGTTAATTCTCATGAGCGCTATGCGTTTGAACAAGTTGATATTTGTGATAGAGCTGAATTAGACCGAGTATTTTTAGAGCATAAGCCAGATGCGGTAATGCATCTAGCCGCTGAGTCTCATGTTGATCGCTCTATTGATGGTCCCGCTGCTTTTATCGAAACCAATATTGTAGGCACTTATACTTTACTTGAAGCGACACGCTCTTATTGGAACACTTTAGCTGATGATAAAAAGCAAGCCTTTCGTTTCCACCATATTTCAACCGATGAAGTGTATGGTGACTTAGAAGGAACGGATGACTTGTTTACTGAAACAACATCGTATGAACCATCAAGTCCATATTCTGCATCTAAAGCCTCTTCTGACCATTTAGTTCGCGCTTGGCTGCGTACCTATGGGTTACCAACGATGGTAACGAACTGCTCAAATAACTATGGGCCGTACCACTTCCCTGAAAAGCTCATTCCATTGATGATTTTAAATGCGCTCGATGGTAAACCATTACCGGTTTACGGAAATGGTATGCAAATTCGTGATTGGTTGTTTGTGGAAGACCATGCTCGTGCTTTATATAAAGTTGTCACTGAGGGTGTAGTAGGTGAAACCTACAATATTGGTGGTCATAACGAAAAAGCAAACATTGACGTTGTTAAAACTATTTGTTCATTACTTGAAGAGTTAGTTCCTAATAAACCTGAAGGCGTATCCCAATACCTTGATTTAATTACCTATGTAACAGACCGCCCTGGTCACGATGTTCGCTACGCCATTGATGCATCGAAAATTGAGCGTGAGCTAGGCTGGAAACCAGAAGAAACATTTGAATCAGGCATTCGAAAAACCGTTGAATGGTATTTAGATAACAAACAATGGTGGTCTCGTGTGCTAGATGGCTCTTATGCCGGAGAGCGTTTAGGCGTATCTTCAAAGTCTATAGAAATTGAAAAGGCGGCTAAATAATGAAAGGTATTGTACTTGCTGGTGGCTCTGGTACGCGTTTATACCCTTTAACTCGTGGTGTATCTAAACAGCTATTACCAATCTATGATAAGCCAATGGTTTTTTATCCAATATCTACTTTAATGCTTGCGGGTATTAAAGATATTCTAATTATCACAACACCTGAAGATAATGCCGGTTTTAAACGCTTATTGGGCGATGGCTCTGATTTTGGTATTAACCTTGAATATGCCATTCAACCAAGTCCTGATGGGTTAGCGCAAGCGTTTATTATAGGTGAAGAATTCATTGGTGATGATTCAGTATGTTTAGTGCTTGGTGATAACATTTTCTATGGTCAATCATTTAGCCAGCAATTAAGTCGAGCATGTGAGTTGACTTCTCAAGGGTTAGCAACGGTGTTTGGTTATCAAGTAAAAGACCCAGAGCGTTTTGGTGTGGTTGAGTTTGATGAAAAGATGAAAGCGGTCTCGATTGAAGAAAAGCCTGAAACGCCGAAATCAAATTATGCTGTAACGGGCTTGTATTTCTATGACAACAGAGTGGTAGAAATGGCAAAACAAGTCAAACCTTCGCATCGTGGTGAGCTTGAAATTACCACGCTAAATGAAATGTATCTAAATGATGATTCGTTAAATGTTGAATTATTAGGACGTGGTTTTGCATGGTTAGATACAGGCACACATGAGAGCTTGCATGAGGCTTCTTCATTTGTACAAACGATTGAAAATGTACAAGGCCTTAAAGTCGCGTGTTTAGAAGAGATTGCTTGGCGTAATAATTGGTTAAGCAACGAGCAAGTACTAACTCTTGCAAAACCGATGATGAAAAATGAATATGGCCAGTATCTAACGCGTTTAGTGAATGAAAATAAGAAGAAGGTCACGAGCTAATGCGAGTATTGATTACAGGTTGTCACGGACAGGTTGGACATTGTTTAACTCAACAGCTTGCTGGTAATGAAAATACAACCGTATTAGCACTTGATAAAGAGAATCTTGATATTACAAATCAAGAGGCGGTAAATGCCGCCGTGGTTGAATTTCAGCCAAATATCATCATTAATGCAGCAGCTCATACTGCGGTAGATAAAGCGGAAGAGGAAGTTGAACTTTCTTATGCGATTAATCGTGATGGTCCCAATTATTTAGCGCAAGCCGCGCAACGTGCTGGTGCTGCAATCCTGCATATTTCAACGGATTATGTCTTTGAAGGCAACAAAGTGGGCGAGTATCAAGAAACCGATACGACAAACCCACAGGGTGTTTACGGCGAGAGTAAATTAGCGGGTGAAATTGCGGTTGCCAATGCGTGCGATAAACACATTATTCTTCGTACCGCTTGGGTTTTTGGTGAAAATGGTAATAATTTTGTGAAGACCATGCTACGTCTAGGCGCTACACGGAATGAGCTCAGCATCGTAGGAGACCAATTTGGTGGTCCGACATACGCGGGTGATATTGCTCATGTATTAATACAAATAGCAAAGCGAATCACAGATGGTGGTGATGTTGAGTACGGTGTTTATCATTATTCAGGTTTACCTCATGTGAGTTGGTTTGAATTTGCTGAAACTATTTTTGATACAGCGGTTAAACAAACCGTTATTTTAAATAAGCCGAGCTTAACAAGCATTACAACTGACCAATACCCAACACCAGCAAAGCGACCAAGTAATTCTCGATTAAGTACCGATAAAATCACAAAGAGCTTTGCGATTAAGGCGAGTGATTGGACAGCGGCATTAAACAATATCCAAGCATATAAAGGTTAAGATAATGAAAGTAATCGATACTCGAATACCTGATGTGAAAATTATAGAGCCGAGTGTTTTTGGTGATGAGCGTGGTTTCTTTATGGAGACTTGGAATCAAAAGCAATTTGAAGAGTTGGTAACAGGTAAGCCGACTCAATTTGTGCAAGATAATCATTCAAAATCGAAGAAAGGGATTTTGCGTGGATTGCATTACCAAACAGAAAACACTCAGGGGAAATTAGTTCGAGTTGTTTCTGGTGAAGTATTTGATGTTGCGGTAGACATTCGAAAAGGTTCACCGACATTTGGTCAATGGGTAGGTGAGTATTTGTCGGCAGAGAATAAGCGCCAACTTTGGGTACCAGAAGGTTTTGCACATGGTTTTTATGTGACGAGTGAAGAGGCGGAGTTTGTTTATAAATGTACGGATTATTACAATCCTAGCGCTGAGATATCAATAAAATGGGACGATCCTACATTAAATATAGAATGGCCATTAGTTACCTTACCTATATTATCAAAAAAAGATATTGATGGTCATTTACTATCAATATCTTTGTATTTATAAAAGGCTAAAATATGAAACCAAAAGCAACATTGATCATCGCTTTCTATAACAATATAACCTGCTTGAAATTGATTTTTAAAGCATTATCACAACAAAGTGAAATGGATTTTGAAGTCATTATTGCTGATGATGGCTCAAAACAAGAGGCTGTTGATTTTATAACACAAAGTAAAGATATAGTTCCTTTCTCATTAGATCATGTTTGGCATGAAGATAAAGGTTTTAGAAAAAATAGAATTTTAAATCATGCAGTAATTAAATCAAAAAGTGATTATTTAATTATTATTGATGGTGATTGCATACCTCAAAAATATTTTATTGAAGATCATATAATGAATGCCGAACGAGGTAGAAGTCTAACAGGAAGACGGGTTGAGTTGGCTGAAAAATTTAATGATTTAGTTTTATGTAGTGATTACCCAGAAACAGTGTTTGAAGATAACAAATGGTCAATCCTCATGCATTATATATTCACAAGAGGTGATGATAGATTAAAAGGTCGTCACGTTGAGTGTGGCTTAAGATTCCCACAAGCGTGGCAACAATACCTTTTAAACGGAAAAAATCATAAAGCAATTTTAGGATGTAATTTTTCTTTATACAAAGAAGATTTACTTAAAGTGAATGGATTCGATATGAGATATGAAGCTCCTGCAACAGGAGAAGATACAGATGTCGATTACCGTCTTAACCTTGTTGGTGTGACAAATAAATCATTAAGATATTTAGGTAATCAGATCCATATGTATCATCCATTATTAACTCGTGATACGCCTAATCATCTGATTTTTGAAGACGTGGTAAAAAAACAGGCTTTTTGGGCTGAAGACGGTATCAGTAAGCTTCTTTAGTAACAGATTTATAAAGAGAGTAATGACAGTGAAAACGCTAAAACAAAAACTTCATAGCCATGGTTGGCTTATTTTAATCAACAGTTTAATAGCCATGGCCATAGCAATGCGGTATTTTGCTTTTTTGCCTGAGATCCCAACGGATGCATTAGGCTTTAGTTTCCTCATCTCAGCTACATTTAGCCAAATGGTTCTACTAGCGGGGTTAGTCGGTCTTGTTGCTTTACCTGCTATTTTTATACGTAATGCCAAATTACGTAATAGTATCCAAGCATTAGTCGCCTCTATTAGTATTGCTACTTTATTTATTGACACCTTAGTGTTTGCTCAATACCGATTCCATATTAATGCTGTAGTGCTTGAGTTAGTGTTCTCGGGCCAAGTGGTGAGCTTCCCGTTAATCACTTGGATCACCGTCATCGGTGGGGTACTCGCATTAGTAATCAGTCAATATATATTGATTTCATGGTTGGAAAAGCCAGCGGCAGTGACACAGTATAAATTAGGCCGTAAATTTGCCCTTATTACGTTCTTTGCGCTATTAGCTACGCACGGTATACATATTTGGGCAGCAGCTAATGCATATCAACCAGTGACAACAGTAAAGCGTTACTTACCGGTATTTTATCCAGCAACCTCAACAAGTATGATGAAAAAATACGGTTGGATTAATGAAGAAGCTATTGCTCAGCAAAAAGCGATGAAACTTAATCGTAAGAGTGATTTAAATTATCCGTTAGCACCATTACAGAAAGAAGCGGTTAAGAAGCCACTTAACATCATGATCTTAGCGGTAGATTCATGGCGAGCAGATACCTTTAATGCTGAAAATACCCCAAACATGTGGGAATACGCACAAGAAGGCGTGATCTTTAATAATCATATTGCAACGGGTAATGCGACACGTACTGGTATCTTCGGTCTATTTTATGGTATCCCTGGTACATATTGGCATGGGTTTCTAGCAAATCAAAAATCACCAGTGTTGATTGATAGACTGCAAGAGCTGAATTATGACATGGGGATTTTTACTGCGGCTCAACTAGAGAAGCCGGAGTTTAATCAAACGGTATTCAAAAATATCCCTGATCTACGCATTAAATCAGAAGGTAACTCGCCATCAGCGCTAGATAAAGACTTAACTAAAGATTGGTTAGCGTGGTACAGCAAGCGTGATACCTCAAAACCTGCGTTTTCATTCTTATTTTACGATGCGCCACATGGCTATGATTTCCCGAAAGATTACCCACATCGTTATGAGCCAATGCTAGATAATATTAACTATTTAGAATTAAATAATGACAGTGATCCAACGTTGTTCTTTAATCGCTATAAAACCAGTGTTCACTTTGTTGATAGCGTAGCAAAACAAGTACTCGATAAGCTAAAAGAGACCGGTGATTTAGACAATACCTTGGTGATCATTACCGGAGATCACGGTCAAGAGATGAATGATAACCGTCTGAATTTCTGGGGACACAATGGCAACTTTACCAATGCCCAAGTGCAGGTGCCGTTTGCAATATTTGGCCCGAAAATCAATAAAGAAGCCATGGCGTGGGGAGCTGATGAGTTAACCAGCCATCAAGATGTGGTACCTACCTTGATGAAAAACTACTTGGGTGTGACAAGTGATATTAAAGATTATTCAGTAGGGGAAGATTTACTCGGTAAGCCCGTGGATAGAGAGTGGATCATGTCATCTAACTACAGTGGCTACGCTATTATTGATAATGACTCGATCTTAGAAGTGCATGCAACGGGTCAATACCAACTATTAGATAAAACTAACCGTCCATTAAAAGATGGTGAATTAAATTATCAACACCTTCAAGAAGCGTTAGAGCAGATTAGTCGATTTAGTAAATAAAAGTAATTTTTCTAATAAAAAGCTATGTAATGTATAGCTTTTTATTATTGATTGAAGAGAAAATTATGAATGTAAAAAAGATCACACGTATCTATCATTTTATACGTTGTATACCAAAAACAATATTATTTAACTTTAACTACTTCCCTTTTAAGCAAGCGATAAAAATCCCAGTAATTATCAGTCATCGCACAGCATTTATATCTCTAAAGGGTAAGGTCAGCATACCTAAAGATGCCAAATCAGCTAAAATAAAACTGGGTTTTGGAAGGGTGCAAATCGCAGATAATAAATATTCTCGATTTATTTGGAATGTAGAAAAATCAGGTGTTATCACATTTGGTAAAAATGTACGGATAGGGACTGGATCGCGTTTAGATGTTTCTGGAAATCTAGAATTGAAAAATAATTGTAATTTTTCAGGTGAATCTACAATTATTTGTAAAAAGGAAATTGTATTTGGTGAATCGTGCCTAGTCTCTTGGCAAACATTATTTATGGATAGCGACTTACATAAAATTACAGGTTTAGAGGGAATACAAACCAATCCAAATAAAGCAATTATAGTAGGCGATAATGTTTGGATTGGTGCAAGATCTTCCGTAATGAAAGGAGTTAAAATAGGAGGGAACTCTGTAATTGCAAACAGCACTGTAGTTGTAAAATCATTTAATGGAAATAGTGTTGTTGGTGGAAATCCAGCTCGTTTAATTACTAGTTTTGAAGGAAAGGAATTCCACCATTAAATAGTTGTTTAATTTAGTATCATTTTCTTAGAGCATCTTTAAACATCGGTAATAATAAATCTGCACCAAATAGACTTAAATGGTCGTCATCGAGATAAACAGAAGTACCATCATTTATTATTGGGCAGTTTATTTCATTACAAAGATAAGGTTCTGGGTTTAATATGTTCACACCACAGTCATCTAGCTTTTTAAATAGTAATTCATTGAGTTTGTTTCGTTTTTTATAGTGCTCTAAAGAAATAGAAATATCGTTATTTTTATTTAATAGTAATGATTTAATTTGATAATTAGGGACATTTACAGTTTGTTCCGGTGTCGGCTTTGTAGCAAATATTTTATAATTATCAACTAAACTACAAAGGGTATTAGTAAATACATCTTCGCTGCTTATAAGAGATGAAGATACGTTATATCTGATATCCTTTTTAGTATCTTCACCTTCATTGTTATTGTATCCTTGAAAGTAAATGTTTGTTCTTTGTATAAATATTACAGTGCTACCAATATTTTTTGGTAATATAGTGTTATATGCAATATTAATTGCGCTGTTACAACCAGTAAGGTCTCTCTGGGTACTTCCTAAATTAGGAGAAAATAAACATGCAGATGATCCTATATAAATTAAACTTTTATCTTTAGGGATAGATTCTAAAACAGTATGTATTTGTGAGTTAGCATGGCTATCGCCTAATAGAATATAATCGGCATACCCATCATTGGTGACATTGTTTTTATTAATAAATTTACATCCAAGAGTATCACTCTCTTCACAGTGAATTGAAATATACTTATTATCATTATATATACGTTGTATATCATTAGAATAATGAGGCAATAGTCCATTGGTTTTATGAATAAAGCCACCTAAACCTCCTATTATTATAATAAGAAATATTGGATTAGTGATAAATGTTTTTTGTTTTCTTGTCTCAATAAATCGATAGCTAAGATAACCAAGAAGAAAAGATAG
>NZ_JARACR010000053.1:0-13279 GCF_028765505.1 Aliivibrio sp. A6
CCTGATATAGATAGTTTTCCATTTAATGATTTAACATCTATATCTGTAGCATTTATAATTTTATTTGGTGATAGTAAATCAGATTCGTTAATTACTTTTTTAATTCTATTATATTCTTCTGTTTCTTTTTTTATACTTGAAGCGATAATGTTTTTATTATTAACAATCAACACTTCTTGGCTATTGCTTACCGTTTTTAAATTATGAACAAAAGAAATATTATTATTTAATATTGCCGCATTGTATAGATATCCTCTTACCTTACCAGAAGAAGAGACTACAATCGGTGTTTTTCTAATTAAAATATGAGCATTAGGTAACGCCTTATCGATCATCATATAATACCAAGTATTAATATGAATATTTTTATCTAGTATACCTTGGAGGTCTTGCTCTCCTAAACCAAGAAAAAGATTATTACCATCATTCCAATAAAGAGTATTATCCACCTCAATAAAACGAAAGTCTGGTGAGTTATATGGTGATCTTGCCTCTATATCTGAGAAATAATGCTCAAGGCTTCGAATACGGTCTGTATTTTCACCATCTTGTAACCCCAAACTGCCCGCATCCGTATCTTGCCTTATTTGCAATATGGCTAAACGATGATTTAAAAAATTAGTTACTAAACTAGAGGTTTGTTGTAAGTTTCGCTTAACCTCTTCATTAATTGTATTAATGCTAAGCTGGTAGGTATGAATTGTTATACCTACCGTTAAAATAGAAAATATAACGAAAATAGCTCGAAAGATAAGATCAGCTAACGATGCTTTTTTCAAAACATTTCCTTTACTCATGCTCGAAGTCCACGCCTGAATAACGGAAAGCTCTCTGCTTTAGCTTCTCTAATTCTTCTGTGCTTGTCTCTGATGTTACCATTTCAAAATCACCAGAGTACACAGTAGGAACTTGCTTGCCTTCAAGATCTAATTTAATTGCTTCAGCCATGGCAACGCCAATATCATCGTTCATTCTCATGACTGTGGCATCGAGTTTACCCTGCTCGATAGCTATTAATTCGAGCGAGCCACCACCCCAACCATTAAGCACAGGTTGAACATTCATATTCTCATCTAAGGCATCTAGTGCACCAAGAGCAATATCGGTAGAAGAAGCATAAATAAAATCAATATCAGGGTTGTCATTCACTATATTTTTCGTTGCCTTATAAGCACTTTCTTCTGTCGCATCAGTATAAAAAGAAGACGTTAACGTGTACTTATTATTATCCATCGATTGAACGAATACATCCCCTCTAGCTGTACTTAAATAACCATAAGAATAATATAACATTCCATATTTAGCGCCGTTAGGAAACTTAGTTTGAAAATATTTGGCTAATAAACGAGTTCCTATAACATGATCAAAACCCGCATATAATAGTGGTTGAGTGTCATGCCATGCTTTTACGGGTGTTGTAATATTTTGCAGAATAATTTTGGTTTCAGGGTTCTGTAATACATGTTCAATGAATTTACGATGGCGAGCCGTACTAAGGGTAAAAATAAGATAATCTGATTTTTGCTCAATCGCATTATATAAAGAACAGCTCTGCTCTTTAAAGTCTACATTCAATCGGGTTGATACTGGCGTTAATTCATAATCTATATTTAATGCCTGTAAGCGAGCCTCAAAAGCGATTAAGTTACGCTTCCAATAGTCAGAGGCTTGCTCTCCAGGATAAATAAATGAAATTTTAACAGGTTTATCTTGTTGCACAGAAAGTGGAATGGGCGCTTCCTTTACGGTATCAGCCAATGATAATGTGAGTGCTTTTTCTTTAGGATATTTTGTTAAATACTCATTATAGCCCCAGTAACCGACTAAAACAGGATCTGAAAATACTGATTTGGAATAACTTAAAAAAGTTGCCAATACGAATAATAATGAACAGTATTTTGCCTTGAATGTAACCATTTATAACCAACCAGAATATTTACCTATTAACCAAAGGCTAATTAGAGCCATAAATCCAGCGACAATATCATCTAGCATGATGCCAAAGCCGCCATGAACTTTGCTATCTAGCCATCCAATTGGCCAAGGTTTTACCATGTCGAAAAATCGAAATAAAATAAACCCTGTTAGTAACCATTTCCAGTCAGTTACCGATATATTTAAGTAAGGGACAATACTCATCGTTATCCAAAGACCAACGAATTCATCCCATACAATTGAACCGTGATCGTGCACCTTCATGTCTGATGAAGTAATGTCACAAATTTTAATTCCTATTACTGCAGAAACAATAACTGCGACCACAAATAGAGAAAAAGGAAGTTGTGCTAACAATAGATAAAATGGGATTGCAGCTAGCGTTCCCATGGTTCCTGGGATCACTGGCGCTAAACCACTACCAAACCCTGTAGCCAGAATATGCCACGGATTTTTTAAACTAATTAATGCTAAAGGATTTGTCATGATTAATTCCTAAAATGATCGTAGCCATAAAGAACCCAATCTAATAAGATGGAATCTTTACGTAATTTCACATTATTATCTAAAGTGGTAAATGGGCCTTCCGAGATTTCACCAATTATACTAACATCATGATTTAAAAGAAAAGATATTTGTTTAATCGCTTCTCTATTCTCTTTTGGTGCAGTGAAACAAAGTTCATACTCCTCTCCACTTACTAATGCCGTTTTCAAACACTTATCAATGTCATGAGAATAAAATGCCAGAAGTTCATCACTAATTGGTAAGGCATTAACCTGTATTTTAGCAGATACATTTGACTGTTTAAGTATATGACCTAAATCTGAAATAAGCCCATCAGAAATATCTAATGCAGAGTGACAGAGATGACGAATTTTTTGTGCTAATTGGACTTTGGGGTTTGAATAATAATGTCTATGCTCTAGTTCTTGCTCTAGTTGTGTTTTTATTTGCTTATTTGTATCAAGCAATATCTCAAGACCAGCAGCACTGTCTCCTATAAATCCTGTAACGTAAATATCATCTCCTACCTTTGCACCTTTACGAGTTAACCCCTCTCCTGTTGGTACAAGACCTTGCACTGTAATCGTAATACTTAACGGACCTTTGGTTGTATCACCGCCAATGAGTTGAACATTATGTTGTTTTGCCAGGCCAAAGAAACCTTCGCAAAATCCTTCTAGCCACTTCTCATCAGGCTTAGGTAACGTTAATGCGAGAGAAACCCAGGTTGGTTTTGCTCCCATTGCCGCCAAATCACTTAAATTAGAAGCCAGTGCTTTATATCCAACCTTAACAGGATCTGCATCGATTAAAAAATGCGTTCCCGCCGCTAGGGTATCTGTTGTAATCGCAACTTGATAACCTTCAGGTACTGAAACCAAAGCGCAATCATCACCAATACCTAAGTCAACATCACTTCTAGAAACATTGTTTTGAACAAAGAATCGATCTATTAAATTAAATTCACTACTCATTGTTTATGCATTCAGTTTTTAGTTATAAAAAAGGCCAGCAACTAGGCTGACCTTTACAATTAATTAGTATGCTACTTCCAACTTATTTTTTACGTAAAGTCGGAGCCGCTTTATCTAATACACCGTTTACAAATTTGTGGCTATCTTCTGCTGCGAATACTTTTGCAAGTTCAATCGCTTCATTGATAACAACTTTGTATGGTACGTCATCACGGTTCATCATCTCGTAAATAGACATACGTAATAACGCAAGTTCCATTTGGTCAAGATCTTGAAGTGGACGAGATAAGTATGGACGCATTTTACCGTCTAACTTAATGTGGTTAAGAGCAACACCTGAGAAAAGATCGCGGAAATACGCTACATCTGTCTCTGGGGCTTGTAGCTTAGGCTCTTTTGCATGATGCTCTTCTTCATCATACTTCTCTGCAGTTAAAAACTGCTCTTCAATATCAGCAATATTTTCTTTGCTTAATTGCCATGAATAGATTGCTTGAAGCGCAAATTGACGTGCATTACGACGTGCGGCTGGTTTCACACTAACCCCCATTAGGATTCGATTTGAGACAGAACATTAATCATTTCGAGTGCGCTTAGTGCAGCCTCTGCCCCTTTATTACCAGCCTTGGTACCGGCGCGCTCGATTGCTTGATCGATAGTATCAACAGTCAAAACACCAAACGCCACTGGAATACTATACTCCAGAGATACTTGTGCTAGACCCTTATTGCATTCACTACATACATAGTCAAAATGTGGTGTACCACCACGAATAACAGAACCCAATGAAACAATAGCATCATATTTTGCTGTTTTAGCTACTCGTTGAGCAACTAATGGTAATTCTACAGCGCCAGGGCAGCGAACAACAGTGATGTTTTCTTCAGATACTTGACCAAAACGCGTTAAAGTATCAATAGCGCCAGAAAGTAAACTTTCATTAATAAAGCTATTAAAGCGAGAAATGACAATTGCAATTTTCGCATTAGGAGCAGCAACGCCGCCTTCAATTACGTTCATAAGCCTTCCTGTATCTATATTATTCCAATTAAACTGGGTAACTATTTTCAACTATATATCATAGTGAGAATCGGCGAATTCTATCACAGCTTTGTGACAAATATCTAATTATTTGGGCTCTATTTACTCAATAGAGCCCATGGGAGCCTTTATTTTGATACGTATTCAACCACATTAAGGCCAAAGCCTGATAATGAATGGTAACGCTTTGAAGACGACGATAGTAAACGCATGTCAGAGATCCCTAAATCAGCTAGGATTTGAGACCCAACACCGACACGGCGAGAAGTGCCTTGCTTTTTCGCCATTGTTGGCGCTTCACCACTATCTTGTCGTTCTAATACTTTGATTTTATGAACAATGCTATCTGCTGATTCTTCATTACCTAAGATAACCAACACGCCACCTTCATTTGCAATACGCTGCATTGCTGTTGGTAATGTCCAACTGCGCTCAGAACAGCGATCAGAATGAAGGATATCTGTAAAGGTATCTTGTAGATGAACGCGAACCAAAGGCGCGTTATCTGATACATTCTCTTTTTTCATTGCATAATGAAGTTGGTTATCAATGGTGTCACGATAAGTCACTAACTCAAAGTCACCAAACTCTGTTGGTAACTTACACTCCGCAACGCGCTCAATTGTGGTTTCATTATCATTACGGTATTCAATTAAATCGGCAATGGTACCTAACTTAATATCGTGCTTTTCAGCAAAAACTTCTAAATCTGGGCGACGAGCCATTGTTCCGTCATCATTTAAGATTTCAACAATAACACCTGCAGGTTCAAAGCCAGCTAAACGCGCTAAATCACAACCCGCCTCAGTATGGCCAGCACGAGTTAATACGCCACCTTCTTGAGCTGCTAACGGGAAAATATGACCCGGCTGAACTAAATCTGCGGCAACCGCATTTTTAGCAACAGCTGCTTCTACTGTACGAGAACGATCGGCTGCTGAAATACCTGTAGTTACGCCTTCAGCTGCTTCAATAGACACAGTAAAGTTAGTCGTAAACTGTGCGTTATTGTCTTGTACCATTGGTGGAAGACCCAGCTTTTCACAACGATCTTTCGTCATAGTAAGACAAATTAAACCACGACCGTGTGTTGCCATGAAATTAATAGCTTCTGGTGTGATTTTTTCTGCAGCAATGATCAAATCGCCTTCATTTTCACGATCTTCATCATCCATTAGGATAACCATCTTACCTAAACGAATATCTTCAATAATGTCTTTTGCTGAGCTAATTGCCATGTGAAATACCTTTAATATATTAAGTTAGGTTAAGTGGTTATTTTAAGAAACCTGATTTTGCCAAAAGATCCATCGTAACAGAAGACTCAGGTTGCTCTTCTTTCTGTCCGATCACAAGTCTTTCTAAATAACGAGCGATAACATCGACTTCTAAGTTCACTTTTTGTCCTACAGAGAAGTTATCCATGGTTGTTTCTGCTGCCGTATGAGGAACGATCGTCAGCTTAAATGCATTTTTACGTAAATCGTTCACCGTTAAGCTAATGCCATCAACCGTAATCGACCCTTTTTCTACCACATACTTGGCTAAACTTTGTGGTAATTGGATCCAAAACTCAACCGCTCGACCTGTTTGATGACGTTCAATAATTTCACCAACTGCATCAACATG
This sequence comes from Aliivibrio sp. A6, assembly GCF_028765505.1. Lineage (NCBI taxonomy): Bacteria > Pseudomonadati > Pseudomonadota > Gammaproteobacteria > Vibrionales > Vibrionaceae > Aliivibrio > Aliivibrio sp. A6. The sequence continues at coordinate 6,087 of NZ_JARACR010000053.1, forward strand.
GCCAGAGACAATATGACCACCAAAGCGAGTCGTTGGTAACATGGCTTTTTCAAGATTGACTTTATCGCCCGCTTTGTAATCAACAAAACCGGTACGTTTTAAAGTCTCTAACGATAAATCAGCAGTATAGGTATGCTCTGTCATCGCAACAACCGTTAAGCACACACCGTTGGTGGCAATGCTATCTCCAAGCTTTACATCGCCCATATCTAACTTACCAACATTGACGGTAACACTAATATCTTCACCTTTTGGAGTGATTGCCTGAAGTGTTCCTATTGACTCAATAATTCCTGTAAACATCTGTTACCTTACTATTTTTGCTGTAATACGAATGTCTTTTCCGACCATTCGAACATCCGTAATATCTAACTCTATCGCTTCAGACATTGCTTTTAATCCAACTAGATTTAATAAACTGCGTCCATCAGCGCCCATTAACTTAGGCGCGAGATAAATAATCAGTTCGTCCACAAGATCCGCTTTTATCATGCTTGCTGCTAATGTTGCGCCCGCTTCAACCCAAATATGATTAACATTATGAGCCTTCGCTACTTTATCAATGATTTCAGATAAGTTGAGTTGACCATCTTCAGTAACATTACAATGCAAATGATTATCTTGTGATGTTATAGAGTGAGTATATTGAGAAGAAGCAGTAACAACCTCTCCCTCGGTCATAAATAACTTCAAGTCAGGCGTCAATTGATGCTGGCGATCGAGAATAATACGAAGAGGCTGTCTTACTGTGTCTTTTTGATAAGATTTCTGGATTGATATAGGGAGTTCTTCCCAGCGAACATTCAGAGAAGCATTATCTTCTACTACGGTTTTTGAAGTGGATAAAATCGCCCCCGCTTGCGCTCGGTAACGTTGAACATCTTGTCTTGCTTCTTTTGATGTTATCCATTGGCTTACCCCATTTTCTAATGCGGTTTTACCATCTAAACTCGCTGCCATTTTTAATTGAACAAATGGCTTTCCCGTTTCCATACGTTGTAAAAAGGAAGGATTTAAGGCTCTTGCATCGGCTTCTAATAAGCCTGACGCCGTTTCAATACCAGCCTCATTTAACATTGCTAAGCCGCGTCCTGCAACTTGAGGATTAGGGTCAACCATTGCGCAAATAACCTTGGCAACACCCGCTTTTATTAAGCCTTCAGCACAAGGTGGGGTTCTTCCATAATGTGAACAAGGCTCTAATGTCACATACGCAGTGGCATTTTCGGCATCTTTACCAGCCTGACGCAGTGCATGTACTTCAGCGTGTGGCTCACCCGCTTTTAAATGCGCCCCCTCACCAATAATCTGTCCATTTTTTACCAATACACACCCTACGTTTGGGTTTGGTGCAGTGGTATAAATACCTTGTTTTGCCAATGAGATGGCTCTTTGCATCATTTGGTGATCTTGGGAGGTAAATTTCATGTTATTTCTCTAATTTTGCGATTTCTTCACCGAACTCTTTAATGTCTTCAAAACTACGATAGACAGAAGCAAAACGTATATAAGCCACTTTATCGAGTTCTTTTAATTGGTCCATTACAAGGTTACCAATCATATCTGAAGGCACTTCTCGCTCACCTGTTGCTCGTAATTGTGACTTAATGGTATTTAATGATAACTCAACTAAATCGGCACTCACTGGTCGCTTCTCTAACGAACGATATAGACCACCAGATAATTTATCTTCGTCGAATGGTTCGCGATTACCATTCGATTTAATCACTTTTGGCATCACTAATTCAGCCGATTCAAAAGTAGTAAATCGCTCACTGCACGCCAAACACTGTCGGCGACGACGAACTTGATGCCCATCGGAAACTAATCGTGAATCGATGACTTTCGTGTCTGTTGCGCTACAAAATGGACAATGCATAAGTTGCCTCCTATTCTTTTTTATTTAGTGTACAAGAAAAGCAGAACTGTGCCTATGCTCACGTGCTTAATCAATAATATACAACATATAGAGCAAACAATGGCAGAGCTCACATCTCAAATTAATACCATTAAGGTTTAGCTCTGATTTATTGGATTGAAACTCGCATTCATTAAGTAGACACGATATATTTATAAGACAATGCAGATTAAGGGAATCATCACAATGAAAAAAATCAGTTTAGCGTGTGTATTTGCACTAGTTTTAGCTGGCTGTAGCAGTGCACCAAAACAACAAGACAATTATCAAGATGCCTCTTTTGAGCTATGTAATACTGAAGTGAAAGTATATTCAGTGAGTGATGATGGCCGTGTTCGTATCGTATGTAGCGATGGTTCTAAGTTCCAACTAAATAGCCAAAAGACACTAGATATCATGCGTGATATTAACGTTGATTACTGTACTGGTGAAGGTTTAGGTAAGTTTAACGAAACAAGCCGTTACTATACTTTCCAATGTAAATCTGGCGCGTTGATTAATATTAATAAGTAATTGTTGCTTGTATAGCTGACAGTAAAAAGCCCCCGAACCATGATGGTTTAGGGGCTTTTGTTTATTGCATCTACCTTAACTTAAATTAGTTAGGTAATGCATTTATAGCTTGTGGACCGCTTTTCGGTTTAGTAAGTTTCATTTCCGCTAATTTATCTAAACCAGCTTGACTGATACCACCAGAGTAAACTTTAGTACCATCGGCATTAGTCACTGATGTTTCACCAACATTCCATGCTTGGAAGAACTCACTCAAATCATAACCAGATACATAAGAACTACACACCATCATTAGATCACCAGCACTTAAGCCAGTGTCACTAGAACTACAGTAGTTAATACCTTCATCCCCTTGTTGGTCACCACGAGCCTTACGGTGCATCAGCTTAATCATATTCCAACCTTGATCTTGATTGTAGATAGCTGGTTTCGTTTCACCATCAACATACCAACGATCAATATCGAAATGATTTTCAGCCCAAATCTTCAGTTGACCAAACATAACTAGACGAAGACCGGCATCACCATGACTCCAAGCGTGACCTGAATTTTGTTCTAGCCACATTGGTGCTTTTTGAATACTCGTTCTAATACGATCCATTTCTGGGTTAGCATTACGACCTTCCAATTCTTGCATATATAGAGCTAGAAGGTTGTTTGTAACTTCAGTACTGCCCGGTACCGAGAATGGCGCTGAAGCAAGGTTATGACCAACTTCGTGCCATACCAACCAATCATCAATTGCATTTGTTGGTATTTTATTTGAGTTAGCATTAAATGAACTACTCATTACCGGATAACCCGAGTGAGCTGCACCAATCGAGATTTGTACATCATTCACAAAACGATGACGGAACTCTTTTAGCTCTGGATAAGTAAAGCGACGATGTTTACCATCTGCACTCTCTTCATCACGACCGTAAAAATCACTTGCTGCATCAGCAAAGCGGTTCATATTTGTACTGAATTCATTTAGATCAGCTGTCTTAACGTTATTAAGAGCAGTTGTGTAAATAAATGAACCCGTATCAATCTCTGCGATTGGCGCAGTTGAAAAATCAGGTGTATTTACCCACTCACCAAGGTTACTCGCTGGCTCTTTCTTCCACCATGCCGCTTTTTCAACACCGTCCAAACTAAATTCAGCAACGGTTGAAACACCATTTAATGTCTCTGTCGGTTTAATATAAATTAAACCACCATAAGGAACTTTAAATTCAGTGCGGATACCATCATGAGTAAAGCTCATTTGCATTCTCGGTGGGCGATTTAGGCTAATTTCATGTTGAGGTTTACCCGTTAAATCATCCGCCATCATGACAGTAATCGTTGCAGCAACACCACCACGAACTACTACATTACTTAATTGAGGAGCCCATAACCCTGTTGATTGGTTATTTCCCGCAGCATAACTCACCGCTTCACCTGCAGTCTCAATATTAGCGACTTCATTTGTGGTTACACCAAGTGTTCGGCCAGGGTATTTAGTCGTATCAACCGTTATCTCATGATCCCAGAAAGAGCGACCTAACATAATGCGAGTTAACGGTTTTTCCATGTAATTTAATGGATAACTAGGATTCATTTGTCCTGTTAACTCCCCATCACCATGAATCATACCATTTGCAATTAATGTCGCTTTTAGATCAACTGGGCACGCAGCATCTGGAACATCAGTCTGATGTTGATTGTCTGTATAACAATTTAAAAAGTTAACCGCAGTTTTAAACCCTAACTCATCTTGAACATTAGGATCATAAGCATATGGGTTATCATTCCACATCCAAATTGAAAGGTTATCGTACGTCTGATTTAGCTCAACGGTAGATAAACGAGCACCCTGCTTACCTTTAGTGCGGTAATACATTTCATGCTCCATTAGGGCATTGAAGTTATCACCAAGGTTTGCAGCTTTAACCATACTTTCGACAACATCTTGGTTCATTTGATAACGATCAAAATCCGCACGCCAATATGCGCCACGAACTTGTATACCATCACCCTGACGAGTTTCTATACAGTTAAACTCATACTCATAAGAGTGAGTACATAAAGGCGTTCCGTCAAATGCTTCTTGTAATTCAGATATAGCAGCAGCTCTCTCTTCACCATTCTTAACGAAAATACGAGCAAACTTAGTCTCCATTACAGGATTGCCATCTTTGTCTAATAAAGGAGCACCTTTATCATCACGTTTGATAATTTCATACGTTGGAATTTCAAACTTGATCTTAGTTTCATCTTTAGTCCATTCTACCGAACCATCTTGATTCACGGTATAAGGTTGCTGTCCATCCACATCTTGGAAACGCTCAAGAACCACCATTTCATATTGACTCTTCACATGAAGATTGGGAGATGGCGCTTGACAGTAATATGACGAACCACAAAATGCTTGTGATGTTGGGGTAACATTACTCCCACCTAATGAAACACCAGCTGAATCAGCTAAACGTCCAATTGGCTCTGGGTTAGTTTTATTATCAATGGCATCCATAAATACAACACTACCACCTTCATTAATGTAAGTAATTAAAGCAGTAATATCATCTTGGCTTAGATTTGGGTTGTCTAAATCAGCAATAAAACGATGGCTCATGCCGTCACCTTGAGGCTTAGGAGGGTAAGCCTGAAGAATTAATAACGGCGTCTCACTAGCTGATAAACGTCCAGAAAAACCATCCTTAGTTAATTTTTCAACAGATGAAAAACCAAAAGATGGGTTTACAAAGAACTCATATGCATTTCCGTGAGAAGTACCTGAACGTAAGGCTGTAGCAACGTCGATATTTGTCGCAATGTTAATACCCTTGATTGACTTATCATTATTTAACCACGTAAAAAGGTTATTAAAGAAAGTCTTCATACTGCCATTATCATTACGAGGATCGTTAGCTAAATCAAACGATGATGTACATGATTGCAATGCAGGATCAATTCTTAGTGCATCATTAGCCCAATAGTTATCTGGGCATGAAATAATACTTGGGTACATGCTATTACCCATAAATACCACTTTACCAGAACCAATTTCGCCAGCGGTAACAAAAGGAAAACCAAAAGTAGCGTTATCTTTTGAAACTAGAGGGATAGGTGGCATCTCAATAGTTGGATGAACGGCAATATATGGACGACCTTCACGAGTCCACGCTTGCTGATCTCCAAAAGGAATATCTTTGTTGATATCCGCACGAGGCATCATAATAGGAAATGCTCGGTTAGATAAATTTAACGCTCGCATCCCTCTTGTATAGCCTGTTGCACCATAAAAGCTGCCGTTATCATTGAAGACATGGAAGCTAGTTACCCCACTAAATATTTTAGTTAGAGAATCGGTTACATAAGTACCATTATCTAGTGAGAATACATGTGAAATATCTGAAGAATAAAATGAGACTGGTTGCTGTTGTAGTTCGGCATCAATAGCAGCAGTTAACCCATTTTGGAATTGTGAATCAAATTCATTAGGTAATAAAAACTCTGTTCCTTCAATTTTACCACCATTAGGTAAACTTAAATTAATCAGTTCGTTAATTACATTTGGGTAAAGAGAAAACGTCTCTTGAACTTTATCTGAAATAAGCAGCCCATAATTATTATTCTCTGCGTAGCGTGTAATTAGCGATTGGATATTCGCTTTAACAACTGGATTATCACTAACGTCTGTGATCTTATAACTCACTTGATTACCAGCAACACGACCAAATTCAAAGGTATCGATACCAAAGGTAAGCTTATCGCCCCACAAGTATTCGAATTCACCATTTTCGCCCGTGATACCTACCGCATTAGCAGAGAAGAAATTAACCCCAGCTAATGGCGTACCTGTACTATCCGTTAACTGGCTCTTAGTTAATACTTTCGCTTCAGCACTCGGTTTATAGGCATAGCTATCTTCTGCACTAGCAGAAACAAAACCACTATTTAAATCATTACTTGTACCAGGTGTTACTTCAGGAACAATATCGGCGTCAACGTGTGAACTAGGTGCTTTACCTACTTCATCAGTTGCTTCTTCTTCTTTTGACTTCAAAAATGCTTGTACAACATCATGATCATTTAAGTTTACATGAACATCTTGAATGTCGATTGAGTCAAGCTCAGTTAGACAGATGGTATTGTCTTCATCACATGAGTTGATTGACTGCAAAACAGTGGTCACATTTTCGCCATGTTGTTCTACAAGGTTAAATGAATGCTCAACCTTATCAGAAGGGCTTGCTACACGAGAAGCATCTGGAAATGGCGCCGTGAAAGAGCCAAGCTGTACTGCACCCAGTTGACAATCAAAAGATTGCCCCTGACCGATCTCAAAAGTACCGTCAGTGAGCTCTTTACCATCACAAGTCAGTTCACCTTTAAGAACTTGATCACCTACCGTCAATTTACCTGAATAAGTGACCGTTGGGATAATATCCGTAGGAGGAATAGGTTCCGGCTCCGGCGGGGTAATATCTGTCGGAGGAATAGTTTCAGGCTTCGTCGGCGTTTCCCCAACAAACTCTATACTTTCTTGATTACAGCCAGCAAGCGCCATTGATATCAATGATGCTAACAATAATTTTTTACTCATGATTCAACCTTTTAGAAGTGCTGAAACTAAACGTTCAGTTCACTGAGATCGAAACATACCACAATTATTTTTACCTATTCTCAAAAATAATACAGAAATAGAATTAAAATCATGTATTGGAAATATTTTCCTATAGACACGATGAATTATCTGTACTTTATTTCACTCTTATTATTCTAAATTCCTAAT
>NZ_JARACR010000054.1:0-11871 GCF_028765505.1 Aliivibrio sp. A6
TATGCAAACCAAGCTGAATTTTACTACCTTAATCACTGAAATTAAAGGCAAACTGACAACGCCGAGTGTAGCAAATCGTGTTGATGCATTTGTTATATTTATAGTGCGTATCGATCTGAAACAATTTCCAAATCATATTTATCAGCTAATTCAACTGGAGTTTCAAGTTCAACAATCTTAATTGCTCGATCTAACTCAGGATAAAGGCCTTCTAAATTATTTATATATTTTGTAAATTCATCACTAAGTATTAATATCGCATTTTCATAAATGAATAGCTCGAAAATATAAACCTCATACATAAAAAACATATCATAGATTGCACTTGATAAAGATACGTTAGTTTTTTCATTATTAATGACGAAATCATGTCTAAACTTATCAATTTTATCGTTATATGATTCAAGAGACCAATAACTATCAGAACCGGTAGAGGCAATTTCACTTGCTAAATGAATTATCGACTTAGCTCTACCATTCACAATCACATCTGAAGCAAAATTAGTCATGAAAATCTCTTTATTTTCATCAAGTAATTTAATTTTGACATTTTTCAACTTTGAACTTGATATATACTCAAATATATTATCACAAACTCCATTGCTTTTATGAAATCTAAACATTTCGTCAGATATCTCTCTTACTTTTTCTCTAAAAGCAGGGTCATTACTTACATCACCTTTAGACTTAGCAATTTCATTCCAACCTGAAGGTAGTTGATCAAGTAATGCCACATTCTTAAAATGTTCGAATATGTAATGAAAATGCATAAATCCAACAAGTGTTAAGTGATAGTTCTTTTTTAAACTCAATATTGCAGAATTATAATTGCTAATTTCTTTATTATACTTAACAACCATCCCATTTCTAATCTCAATTTTATCCTTGTGGTCAGAAATAATGGTATTAATAATTAATATTACAATTGAAAAGTTCAAAGGAATAATAAGTTTAAACAATTCAAGAAATTGTTTTTCATCGACATCCAAAAAAGTAATAATTGCATTTAATTTCAAAAAACCAATTATTGGTACTATTAACAGCGCCAATATTAGCGTTACTTTACCTTTTTCATTAATCACCTCAAAAATATAACGCCGCAATAACACGTGCGAACGACCTACTTTCCAAACCAATTATACTCCAAACCGCGAATGCCGAATGTAAATAGCATCGTGTTGATTGCTTTGTTATACGAGCCTTGCTTTCGCTCCAATTAACTTGGTAAAGAACTGATTTACCAAGATTTGCTGTAAAACGATTCTAATTAGACAGGCTCAATTAAACGAGCAAAGTATCCAATCACCGCCAATAACTGTGAAACGAAACAATCCCTTTTTCTTACACCATTTGCACGATTTGGTTTCAGCCAGTTTGGAACTGATAAACCAAATATCCAAACCACAATTGGGATTGAAAATGCTGAGAGAAAAACACTGATACAGGCTAAAATGAGGCATAACCAAAGAACAATTGAAGCGTAAATTAGTTTCTGAAACGCCTGAATTTGGGGCAATATTAGTTCAATGCCGAACCTGATGAAACGAACACCAAAAGGCAACAAAGAAAAAGATAACCACCCTACTTTCACACCTAAAAAACTAATGGTTCAATCGCTGAACTGAACCAAAAAACTGTATTCTCAGAGTTCGTATAACGCCTGCATAACACGTTTGCTACGATACAGACTTAGCTGAATTTTACTGCCTTAATCACTAAAACCAAAGGCAAACTGACAACGCCGAGTGTAGCAAATCGTGTTGATGCATTTGTTACACGATCTTTGTCAACGCTTCTATTAACTTGGTAAAGAATTGATTTACCAAGATTTACTGTAAACTGAGTTTAATTAGACTGGCTCAATTAAGCGAGCAAAATATCATTTCAACGGCAATAACTGTGAAACGAAACAATCCCTTTTTCTTACACCATTTGTACGATTTTATTTCAGCAAGTTTGGAGCTGATAAACCAAATATCCCAACAACAATTGGGATTGAAAATGCTGCGAGCAAAACACTGATGCAGATTAAAATGAGGCAACATCAAAGAACCATTGAAGCGTGAATTGGTTTCTGAAATCCATGAACTTTTGGCAATAATGGTCAATTGCCGAACCTGATAATACGAATATTAAAAAACAACAAAGAAAAAGGAAATCCACCCTACTTTCACGCCTAAAAAACTAACTGCTCAATCGCTGAACTGAGCCAAAAAACTGCGTTCTTAGAGTTCGTGTAACGCCGCAATAACACGTTTATTACTACGACGACTTAGCTGAATTTTACTGCCTTAAACACCGAAACCAAAGACAAACCTACAACGCCGAATGTAATAAATCGTGTTGATTGCTTTGTTATGTGCTTAGTGTATAGAGGTTTTTTAGCTTAAGAGAAAAGAAAGAGGTGGCACGCCAGCCGAGCTGAATACGTACCGAAACTCTACACTTTTGCTAGAATTAACGAAGCCACCAAAGCCAGCATAAACGCATGGATTGGTGGAAAACTTAAGACTAAAAGTCCAAATAAGCCTCCGAAAGAACCAATTCGCAAATGTAAAGTTGCTGAACTTGTTAAATTAGAACTAAACATTATTTAGTCTCCCTTAACATGGATTTGGGTCTCTTAGAGAGTCGGGCCAAAACCGTTCAGACTTTGCTACTTATTTAGGTTTAAAACCAGTCCGCTTTGGTAGTAGCAACCCGACTGGAAGGTTGTTGAAGAATGATTACTCACCCTTCAAGCGTTCGGTTTATCATAGTTAAACAATGATAATGCCCTGATTATACAAATAAATAATCAGAATGCAACTTAAAGGTACTTCATATGTTATATAACCTAAATATTTGCACATAACGCTGGCATAACACGTTTATTACCATACAAACCAACCTGAATTTAACCGCCTTAATCACAAAACCCAAGGCAAACCCAGAACGCCGAATGTAATAAATCGTGTTGATGCGATTGTTGTGCGTGCTTACTTTCGGCTTGGCTAGCTTGGTAAAGAACTGCCCTGCCAAGATTTTCTAAGCCCTAATTCTAATTTACCGATAGCAATTAAGCGAACAAAATGTTCTTAAATTGCGAGATAAAGTAAATGGAAAACAGATACATTTTTTACACAATTTGAACGACTTTGTTTCAGCAGATTTGGAACTGATAAACCAAATATCCTTGCCACAACTGGGATTGAAAATGCTGCGAATAAAACACTGATGCAGAGTAAAATGAGGCATAACCAGGGGACAGTTGAAGCGTAAAATAGTTTCTGAAACGCCTGAACTTAGGAACATAAGGGCTAATTTGCCGAACCTGATGATACGAAAACCAAAAGGCAACAAAGAAGAAAGGAACGCTTACTAAGCCGAAACTACGAAAGCCGCGATTCTATTGATGAACCGTGCAAAAAATTTCGGACTCAGTACGCACAACGCCGCAATAACACGTGCGAAAGACCGACTTACAAAACCAATTATACTCTAAACCGCGAATGCCGAATGTAAATAGCATCGTGTTGATTGCTTTGTTATGCGATCTTTATCAACGCTTCTATTAACTTGGTAAAGAACTGATTTACCAAGATTTACTGTAAACTGAGTTTAATTAGACTGGCTCAATTAAGCGAGCAAAATATCATTTCAACAGCAATAACTGTGAAACGAAACAATCCTTTTTTCTTACGCCATTTGTACGATTTGGTTTCAGCCAGTTTGGAATAGATAAACCAAATATCCTAACCACAATTGGGATTGAAAATGCTGAGAGAAAAACACTGATACAGGCTAAAATGAGGCATAACCAAAGAAAAATTGAAGCGTAAATGAGCCGCTGAAACGCCTGAATTTAGAGCAATAATAGTTCAATGCCGAACCTGATGAAATGAACACCAAAAGGCAACAAAGAAAAAGGAAAACCACCCTACTTTCACGCCTAAAAAACTAATGGTTCAATCGCTGAACTGAACCAAAAAACTGCATTCTCAGAGTTCGTATAACGCCGCAATAACACGTGCGAAAGACCGACTTACAAAATCAATTACACTTCAAACCGCGAATGCCGAATGTAAATAGCATCGTGTTGATTGCTTTGTTATACGAGCCTTGCTTTCGCTCCAATTAACTTGATAAAGAACTGATTTACCAAGATTTTCTGTAAAACGATTTTAATTAGACTGGCTCAATTAAGCGAGCAAAATATCCAATCAACGACAATAACTGTGAAACGAAACAATCCCTTTTTCTTACACCATTTGTACGACTTGGTTTCAGCAGGTTTTGAGCTAATAAACCAAATATCCTAACCACAATTGGGATTGAAAATGCTGAGAGGAAAACACTGATACAAGCTAAAATGAGGCATAACCAAAGAACAATTGAAGCGTGAATTAGCCGCTGAAACGCCTGAATTTGTGGCAATAATAGTTCAATGCCGAACCTGATGAAACGAACACCAAAAGGCAACAAAGAAAAAGGGAAACCACCCTACTTTCACATCTAAAAATCTAATGGTTCAATCGATGAACTGAACCAAAAAACTGCATTCTCAGAGTTCGTATAACGCCGCAATAACACGTGCTAAAGACCGACTTACAAACCCAATTATACTTTAAACCGCGAATGCCGAATGTAAATAGCATCGTGTTGATTGCTTTGTTATACGAGCCTTGCTTTCGCTCCGATAAACTTGGTAAAGAACTGATTTACCGAGATTTGCTGTAAATTGAGTTTAATTAGACTAGCTCAATTAAGCGAGCAAAATGTCCAATCAACAGCAATAATTGTGAAATGAAACAATCCCTTTTTCTTACACCATTTGTACGATTTGGTTTCAGCCAGTTTTGAGCTGATAAACCAAATATCCTAACCACAATTGGGACTGAACATGCTGAAAAACACTGATGCAGACCAAAATGAGGCATAACCAAAGAACAATTGAAGCGTAAATTAGTCGCTGAAACGCCTGAATTTAGGGCCATAATAGTCCAATGCCGAACCAGATGAAACGAACACCAAAAGGCTACAAAGAAAAAGGAAATCCACCCTACTTTCACACCTAAAAAGCTAATGGTTCAATCGCTGAACTGAACCAAAAAACTGCATTCTCAGAGTTCGTATAACGCCTGCATAACACGTTTGCTACGATACAGACTTAACTGAATTTTAACGCCTTAATCACTGAAACTAAAGGTAAACTGACAACGCCGAGTGTAGCAAATCGTGTTGATGCATTTGTTACACGATCTTTGTCAACGCTTCGCTTTAATTGGTAAAGAATTGATTTACCAAGATTTACTGTAAACTGAGTTTAATTAGACTGGCTCAATTAAGCGAGCAAAATATCACTTCAACAGCAATAACTGTGAAACGAAACAATCCCTTTTTCTTACACCATTTGTACGATTTGGTTTCAGCCAGTTTTGAGCTGATAAACCAAATATCCCAACAACAATTGGGATTGAAAATGCTGCGAGCAAAACACTAATGCAAACTGAAATGAGGCAAAACCATGAACAATTGAAGCGTGAATTAGCCGCTGAAATCCATGAACTTTTGGCAATAATGTTCAATTGCCGAACCTGATGAAATGAAAACTCAAAGACAACAAAGAAACAGGAAATTCACCCTACTTTCACGCCTAAAAAACTAACGGCTCAATCGCTGAACTGAGCCAGAAAACTGCGATCTTAGAGTTCGTGTAACGCCTGCATAACACGTTTGCTACCATGCAGATTAAGTCTAAATTTACCACTTAATACGGTAAACTCAAAGAAACCTAGAATGCCGAATGTAGCAAATCGTGTTGATGCATTTGTTATGAGTCTGTTTTATGGTTTAAATTATTCGCATCTTCAAATACTTTCGTATTTTCAATAAATACATCTTCTATATAACGTGAAAAATCAGTAGTGGATACTTGAGGTTCTTTGATTACAATAGCCTTAAGTTCTACATCCGTTTTCTCTGGAGTAATAATAACTTTAAAAATAAGATCATAATATGACACCTGAAATTTAGAGTTACCTTTTATGTAACCACTAATGGAAAATAGTGCTGGAATACTAAAATTATTAAGTGTTTTAATCACACCATTTTCAGATAAGTTAAATGTTGATATGTGTTCAGTAACAAACGCTGAAAAAACGTCATCATCAAGAGTAAAGTTAGGAGATCCCAATGAAATTGACTTCATATCAAAATCATTTGGCAACTTAATAATTACACTATGAAGTAATGAATCTTTAGATACTGGAATTAAAGAGATCTTCGACTTTACTTTTTCCATTTTCAAAACGATAACACGCTCAGAGTTATACGAATTTAAAGAAAGCTGATAAGCCTTTTCACTAATATTGTTAGCATATAAAGATATAAAAACCGCAAAAACTGACAACGCAACAGAAATAACTGTTACAACTTTATTAAAACTCAAATGCATTTCCTTTTAATTTAGACTCATAACGCCTGCATAACACGTTTGCTACCATGCAGATTAAGCTCAAATTTACCACTTAACACGGTAAATTCAAAGAAATCTAGAATGCCGAATGTAGCAAATCGTGTTGATGCATTTGTTATAAGCACATTCTCACACGGTTCATATGAACAAATTGAGCATCTTCTGATGTTACTTGGAAACCAAATTTACGATATAAACCGCCTACTCGATTGCCTTGCAAATAACACAATTTCACTGGTTTATTCTCGCTATCAGCAAACTCTAAACATTGGCTTAAAACCTGACTTCCTATTCCTTTCCCGTGAAAGCTTGGTAATAAAAAGAAACGGCAAAAATAGAAATGGTCGCCTTTGTTTTGAAGTAAATAGCTACCTACGGCTTCACCTGACATTTCAATGATGGTTGGTTTTTCCTCATCCCATTCATCTTGATGCATTTCACGTTGGATTTTATCGTCCCAACCAAACACAGCCTTAATTGGCTCAAATTCAGCCGCCTTTTTAAGTTCAAATAAGAACTCAAAATCACTATCTTTCGCTAAACGCGTAGAAAATTTCAAACCTTTACCTCTGGCTCAAATAACCTTAATAAATCGGTGCTTATAACGCCGCAATAACACGTTTACTACTATACAGATCAAGCTGAATTTTACCGCCATAAACACCGAAACTAAAGACAAACCTACAATGCCGAATGTAGTAAATCGTGTTGATGCGATTGTTATGGCGCAACTTGCGACAACCGTAGCAATATACTACAATAATGAAAATTAACTTTAAATAGGATACTTACAATGGCTACAGCAAGCATCAGATTAGACCAAGACCTTGTGCAAAAAGCTACTATTATGGCGAAAGCATTCAGTCGCACCGCACCAAAACAAATTGAACACTGGGCTAAAATTGGTGAAATGATGGAAGATAACCCAGAACTATCATATGAGTTTGTAAAACAAGCAATTATTGCCAAAGCGGAAAAAGAAGCAGGAAAATTGGAGAGCTATAGTTTTGGCTAATATAACTCAAATTTTACAGACACCTACATTTAAGAAAGCAGTAAAAAAGTTACATAAAAATCAAAAGACGGATCTTGATAATGCAATTAAAGAACTAATGAAAGAGCCATTATTAGGAGAGCAAAAGAAAGGTGACTTGTCATTTTTACGTGTCCATAAATTCAAAATGGTTAAGCAATTAACACTGCTTGGTTACAGTTACGAAGATGGCACGGTCACCCTTGAGCTAATGGCATTAGGATCTCATGAAAATTTTTACCGTGATGTTAAAAATATCTTCTGAGCCATAACGCCTGCATAACACGTTTACTACTATGCAATTATACTTAATATTGACGCCTTAAAACGAGAAACACTCAGCAAACTGAGATTGCCGAGTGTAGTAAATCGTGTTGATGCATTTGTTAGGCGGTTTCTTTGAAGTCTCGCGATAACATTTGTGAAGCAGCGGATGCAGTGTATCGACCAACCCCCTTTATATGTTTAGCAACTTCATATCCTTCATCTCTGAATCTAGCAAGCATTGTACTCAATTCAGTTAATTTACTCGTATTTAATACCAACCTTACAACTGTGCCAGAGCATGCATGCTTTAAGTCAATATGTTCTTTACCTGATTCATCTAATTTAATACCATGATTACCACTACAAACCAAAAAACTACCGCCTAAGCGACATATACGACTGCTCATATAAAGACCAAATCCTGAATTATGCCATGGATTGCTGGTATCGATCCTTGCCCCTTTATAATTTTTACTAGAAATTGCTGGCATTAAAGCTTGCTGAATTGCATCTGAATCATTTTCAACTTCAACAAATGGATTTAATTTTAAGGATTCCCTAAGTCCAATACCACTATCCGAAATAGCAATTTCAACTTTGTGGTAAGTTGGCCAATACTGAGCACAATATTCAATACTTTTAGATTCGCTGTGCTCATAGACATTTCTCATTATTTCTCGAATAGAAAATGTTAAAGCATCAACCAAACTTGTACCTTCTTGTTGTGACAATATTTGAGCTAATTGCTCTGAACGTTCTTCAATTATATCTTGTTCTGCTTTCCAGTTTTGTTCAGCTTCATCTGTAATTGTTTGAATACGCAGAATTGTAAAAGGTACAAAGCGTGTATTTCCAGGTGTACAGCTTGGTTCCCTCCCATGCTTCAAGCCGAACGCTCGGAAAAAAGCCATATTTGCGGCATATTCTTTTTCTTTATGCCCACAACAACTAATTGTTATTTGTTTATTACGGCGATTGAAATCTCTAATAAACTTTGCGACATAGATCATTGTGAATGGTTCGACTCTTCCCATTTTAGAAAAGTCGATAACCAGCTGCTCTTGATCAGCATATTCCTCAATTTCATTGCAGAAATCAAAAATTGCATTATAAACACACGTATTTGGAAAATATATTTTTGTCATTTAAATCCCTAGCCAAAATTAACTAATTATCAAGAACTAGCTTTCTATTTTCACTAACAACATGCTAATCATCAGAAAAGCGATGAAGCCTATTGCTATGAAAACTAAAGGATTATATCAGTAATAAAAAACCAATCGATTAAAATATCTCAAAAACAAGATCGAAAATTCTCAAATCTGCACCGCGATTGATATAAGTCAAAAGTATAATACTAAACCGCCTAACGCCTGCATAACACGTTTGCTACCATGCAAATTAAACTGAATTTTACTGCTTTAATCACTGAAACTAAAGGCAAACTGACAACACCGAGTGTAGCAAATCGTGTTGATGCATTTGTTATACATATTAATCTATATACGAGCTTGACGAAATAGAAAAAATACTTCACTGTACGGGATTCTGGATTTAAATATAAATGATAAAATGGAAAATACAACTAAGGTTAGTGATACGAAATCAACAAAACTTGATAAATTTAAGTATATTATTTTCATACTTTCATTTTACGTTTACCTTTCTGGTGCCCTGTATTTTTATAGTTATATGAACTCAATGGGATTTAAAGGTGCCTCTCTTGAGAGTATTTTTTTACCTCTAACTTTTTCACAAGAATTCTTCTCTCACTTATCACTTAAATTGCTCATTGAAGATGCTTTCAATTTAATGTTACTTCCACTTACAAACTCTCTTATCGCAACATTATTAATGTTACTTCTTGCTTGCATAATTAAACTTAACCATTTAAATAAAATAGATTTTAACTTAAGTTTCATTGAAAATAACAAACTAGATAAGTCAACAATTAAAAAGAAACCTTTTAAATTCGCATTCATAACATTTCCTGTTTTTTACTTTGGGCAGGGATTGAGCTATATTATGTTTATATTTCTTACTGTCTTCATTGTAGTTCCATTATACATACCTCATGTATATGGGAAAATTGCTGCACAAGAATTTATAACAAAAGATAATGGCATTATATGTAAAAAATTGATATTAATGATAATAATAACTATAAAATTGGTGATATTATATTAAGTTGTGACAGAGTTATCATTGATGATTTAAAAAAACCATTACTAGGAAAAATAATCCATTCTGATTCAAATTTTTTATATATGGTTACCAATAATTTATTATTACGAATAAAAGACAAGCAAATTGTTAGTTGTATAAAAAAACAAAGATATGATGAAAAATCAACGCTACCTGAAGATGAAGAATATAAAACATGTGATTTTTCTGAAAAGGAATAATATGTATAACGCCGCAATAACACGTGCGAACGACTGACTTACAAAACCAATTATACTCTAAACCGCGAATGCCGAATGTAAATAGCATCGTGTTGATTGCTTTGTTATACGAGCCTTGCTTTCGCTCCAACTAAATTGGTAAAGAACTGATTTACCAAGATTTACTGTAAACTGAGTTTAATTAGACTGGCTCAATTAAGCGAGCAAAATATCATTTCAACGGCAATTACTGTGAAACGAAACAATCCCTTTTTCTTACACCATTTGTACGAATTGGTTTCAGCCAGTTTGGAGCTGATAAACCAAATATCCTAACCACAATTGGGATTGGAAATGCTGAGAGAGAAACACTGATGCAGGCTAAAATGAGGCATAACCAAAGAACAATTGAAGCGTAAATTAGCCGCCGAAACGCCTGAATTTTGGGCAATAATAGTTCAATGCCGAACCTGGTGAAACGAATACCAAAAGGCAACAAAGAAAAAGGAAACCACCCTACTTTCGCGCCTAAAAAACTAATGGTTCAATCGCTAAACTGAACCAAAAAACTACATTCTCAGAGTTCGTATAACGCCTGCATAACACGTTTGCTACGATGCAGACCTAGCTGAATTTTACTGCCTTAATCACTGAAACTAAAGGCAAACTGACAATGCCGAGTGTAGCAAATCGTGTTGATGCATTTGTTATGTGCGTAGCAAACTTTAAATACCATATTTATTTACTTAGGATTTGATGATTTTGACAACCCTCTTTTCTTATATTCTTTTTCGTAAATCACTTCATTTATTATCCACCCAAAGTAATTCAGGATTAGTCCAAAAACGAACAAAAAAGGAATTTGAACATATAAGTCTAATCGGTATTCTTCCCATGAACGCACTTTGTCGAAAACAATAAACCCAACCAAATACCCAAAAAAAACTGCGCCACCAATGAGCAAAGTTTGCTTGAACACATAATTTAGCTGCCCTTTTTTACGTGTAAGAGCCCATCGTTCAAAGCGTTTATTTTTCCATTGTTTGATCATAACTCACACTCTTTGCTTGATTAATACAAAGACTAAGGTATACCTTTCACGATAAATAAAATGTGCACTAGTTCAATAGAAAAGAAAGACCGCCTATAAGCAACAAAAAAGCACATAACGCCGCAATAACACGTGCGAAAGACCGACTTGCAAAACCAATTATACTCTAAACCGCGAATGCCGAATGTAAATAGCATCGTGTTGATTGCTTTGTTACACGATCTTTGTCAACGCTTCGCTTTAATTGGTAAAGAACTGATTTACCAAGATTTACTGTAAACTGAGTTTAATTAGACTGGCTCAATTAAGCGAGCAAAATATCATTTCAACGGCAATAATTGTGAAACGAAACAATCCCTTTTTCTTACGCCATTTGTACGACTTGGTTTCAGCCAGTTTGGAATAGATAAACCAAATATCCTAACCACAACTGGGATTGAAAATGCTGCGAGTAAAACACTGATGCAAACTAAAATGAGGCATAACCAAAGAACCATTGAAGCGTAAAATAGCCGCTGAAACGCCTGAATTTTGGGCAATAATAATTCAATGCCGAACCTGATTAAACGAACACCAAAAGGCAACAAAGAAAAAGGAAAACCACCCTACTTTCACACCTAAAAAGCTAATGGTTCAATCGCTGGACTGAACCAAAAAACTGCATTCTCAGAGTTCGTAT
>NZ_JARACR010000055.1:0-11393 GCF_028765505.1 Aliivibrio sp. A6
TTTTTTTTTGCACATGGAACCAGTTAGAGTATATACTCTAGATTACTGGAGGGGTTATGCTTAAAATTTCACGACTATCTGTATTATTAACAACGCTGCTTTCTTTGTCTGTTTCTGCTAAGTCAGTAGATTTTGATAGCGCATGGAAAAATGTGCTCAACAATCATAACGGTATTGCTGCAGAGCGCGCGAATGTTCAGCGTCAGGAATCGTTGGCCTCAGGCACGTCTGACCTTAATCTTCCGTCTATTACCTTAAGTGCTAACTATACTTATTTAGATGATGATGTAACGGTTAACAGCCAACAATTATTAGACAGTACTGATATTAACCCAGCCTTTGCAGGTGCAGCTACTGGATTAATAAATGCACTTGGTGGCCCAATCACATCAACTCTTTCAGAACGTGATATTTTTACTAGCTCTATTCGTGCGATTTGGCCTATCTTCACTGGTGGCCGTATCTCTGCCGCAGAAAGTGCAGCGGAAGGAAAAACAGACGAAGCACGCAGTCAGCTAAAAATGAAACAACAAGCCTCTTATGAAGATTTAGCTAAGTACTATTTTAGTGTCGTTCTCGCTAATGAAGTCGTTAAAACCTATAGTGAAGTAGAACAAGGCTTAGCAAAACACAGAGATAATGCGGTTAAACTCCAACAACAGGGTCAAATTGCTAAAGTAGAGCGCCTACAAGCTGATGCGGCATACGACAAAGCAAAAGTAGACCTTCGTAAAGCTCAACAAAATTCAGATATTGCCAGTGCTGCATTAAGAATGCATGTTGCAAATGAATGAAAACATCACGCCAGAAACACCGTTGTTTATCAATCAAAAATTACCGGAAATGACCGCTTTTATTGATAATACATTAGCCACTTACCCAGGTTTAGACCTTTTAGATGCCAAAGAAAAGCAAGCGAGCAGTTTAATAAAAGCGGAGAAAGGCAGTTATTACCCTGAAGTTTATTTATATGGTAACTATAATCTGTATGAAGGTGACAGCTTATCTGCTGAAATTGCACCAGATTGGATGGTCGGTGTCGGTGTTAATGTGCCACTACTGGATAATAAAGGACGTTCAGAAAAAGTTGCGGCGGCGCATAGTGCTGTTCAACAAGTACAGTACCTTAAAAAACAAGCAAAAGAAGATCTTTCATTATTGGTTGAAAAAACATACCGAGAAGCATTACAAGCGATCGATGAATATTATGGTTTAGCATCAAGTATCGCGCTTGCACAAGAAAACATATTACTCAGAGAAAAAGGGTTTAAACAAGGCCTATCGACGTCACTTGATGTGGTGGATGCTGAGTTATATTTGGCAAGTATCAAGACGCAACGTTCATTAGCATCATTTAATTATATGATTTCATTAGTTAAGTTACTTGCTTTAAGCGATGAAACAGACACATTTGTACAATATCAACTTCAAGCAAGAGAAGGAAAATAACATGAGTCAATTAAAGAAAATCATCGGTTCTCTTGCCGTTGTAGGTGTAGTTAGTTGGGTTGGTTACAGTTTTTGGGCTGCTTATCAGCCTCGACCTGAATTACTGCAAGGTCAAATTGAAGCTGAGCAATACAATATTTCCTCTAAAGTCCCTGGTCGAATCGAGAATTTATACGTAAAAAAAGGTGACATGATAGAGAAAGGCCAAGCTATTTTCTCCTTATACAGCCCAGAAATAGATGCGAAGCTAGCGCAAGCAAAAGCCGGTGAAGCTGCAGCAAGCGCTCTGGCAGAAGAAGCAGAACAAGGAGCAAGAACTCAACAAGTTGCAGCAGCGAAAGATCAATGGCAAAAAGCAAAAGCGGCCAATAAACTGCTAGAAAAAACCTATACTCGTGTTAATAACCTCTATAACGATGGTGTCGTATCAGAGCAGAAAAAAGATGAGACTTACACTCAATGGCAAGCGGCAAAATACACCGAAAGTGCAGCTTACCAAATGTACCAAATGGCCAAAGAGGGCGCTAGAACAGAAACAAAACGAGCAGCCAATGAAAAAGTAAAAATGGCAATGGGTTCAGTCGCAGAAGTAGAGGCTTATGTCGCAGACACTAAGATTAACAGTTGGTATACAGGAGAGGTAACTCAAGTTTTACTCAATGAAGGTGAAATTGCACCTCAAGGCTTTCCTGTTGTTAGTGTTATAGACATTAAACAAGCATGGGCCGTTTTCCATGTTCGTGAGGATAAGCTTAAAAACTATAAAAAAGATCAACAGATTGACGTCTATCTTCCAGCACTGGATCAAACGGTTCCATTTAAGATCACGCATATTGCTGTTATGGGAGATTATGCAACCTGGCGAGCAACCGATAATAGCCAAGGGTTTGATTTAAAAACCTTTGAAATTGAAGCGCATCCAACTGCTGACATTCCAAATCTACGAGTTGGTATGAGTGCTATAGTTAAATTAGATTAAGCGTGATTTATGAAAGCATTTTGGCGTTCTTATTATTCTAATCCATGGCTAATTGCGGTTACTTTTGGTCTTCCATTAGTGCTGTCATTGATGATTTGGTGGATATTTTCATCCTCTGTGGTGCGTGAATTACCTCTCGATGTGGTGGACCTTGATCAATCCAGTTTATCTAGGATGATCATACGTGATTACGACGCAACCCCAACGCTTGCTGTCCGTACGATCCAACCAAATGTTACTATTGCCAATCGCGCATTAAAAGAAGGCGATAACTATGGCTATATCGTTATCCCTCATGATTTTGAGCGTAATGTCATGCTGGGGAAGAGCCCTCAAATTTCAGGCTTTTATAATGGACAATTTATCTTAATCGCAAAGCAAATTAATTCTGCTTTGATGCAAACAGACATGACGATCCAAGCAAAACTGGCAACAATAAAGGCGCTGAGTACAAAGCAATCAACATGGACTCAAGCAATTAACTCTGCAGTGCCAATTAAAGTTCAAGTGACGGCCCTATTTAACATTGGTAGCAATTATAATCAATTCTTAGTCTCCGCAATTCTTCCTGCAATATGGCAAATGGCGGTTATTGTTGGGATGATTTGGGCGATGAAAAACGAATCGGTTCGCAATAATAACAATGATTTACGTGAATGGTTTGATAGCCAAACACCTCAAAACATTCTTTCATTTGTTGGCGTTTATTTCTTGATTGGAATGACTTTGGGTTGTGTACTTTTCTATTTCTTGTTCGGGGTATTACAATTTCCTTTTGATGCGAGCATTTTAAGTTTTCTCATTACAATGGGAGCAATGACACTGGCTTGTATTAGTATTGGCACTGCTATTGGGTATGGTACCAATAATATTGTAAAAGCAATGAGTATCTCAGGCGCTTACACGGCACCCAGTTTTGCATTTTTAGGTGTTACTTTTCCAGTATCAGACATGAACAACGTCGCTGTTTTTTGGCACTCAATTCTACCTGCAAGTCATTTTGTTCGCTCACAAATAGAACAAGCAAACTATGGGTATGGGCTTGTTTCAAGTTTCTCGCATGTCGGTATTTTACTGTTATTTACCTTGCCGCTTCTTTTACTTATTTCACGATTAAGGAAGTAATCATGTCTTTTCTCTCGATATTAAAAAATGAAGCGAAAGGGATATTTACTAATAGCACGATCGTACTTGCGATGATCGGTGGTGTACTTTTCTATGCATTTCTTTACCCGTTGCCTTATTTGAATCAAAGTCCAGAAGAGCAGAAGATCACGGTTGTTGATTTAGATAAATCAGAACTTAGCCAAAAATTTATTTTAATGGCGAATGCATCACAGCAGCTAAACGTCGTAGAGCAGGCAGAGAGTATTGAGCAAGCAAAACAGCAGTTTTTAAATAATACGGTTAGCGGCTTTTTAGTTATCCCATATGATTTCTCAGACAAATTGCAGTTAGGCCAAGCACCAACAGTTGCTTATGCTGGTGATGCTTCGTACTTTTTAGTTTATGGGACCATAATCGAAGGGTTAATGAAAGTGGGGGGAACATTATCTGCTGAATATCGAGTTGCTCATATGGCTATTGATGGCACTCCAATTACTACTGCAATAAATACCTTTCAACCTTTTAAATCTAATTATACTCCTGTATTTAACCGAAATATGGGATATGTAGAATATGTGGTTCCCGCCGTATTTGTATTGATTCTCCAACAAACGTTATTAATGGCAGTTGGCGTAAGACAGAAAGCAGCAACGGCAAGCGAGAATTCATCGCTACAGTTAATCGCTCGTTTTTCACTATTTTTAATCAGCGAATTAATACTCGCGAGCTTTTATTTTGGTTTTGTATTTGACCATTATCATATCAGCCGTTTTTCTAACGTATTGGACTTACTGATCATAATGGTGCCATTTATTGCATCGATTATCTTGCTTGGCATGCTACTGGCGCGATGGTTTCCTACCCCCGAAAGTATTTTGTTAGTCGTGCTATTTAGTTCGATGCCGATTGTATTTAGTGCCGGATTTATCTGGCCGACTGAACTTATTCCAAATGCATTAACTGATATTATGCACTTATTGCCAAGTGGGTTTGCTATTGATGGCTTTCTTAAACTCAATCAGATGGGCGCAGGCTTACACAGTGTTCTTTTAAATATATCAGGGCTTTACGGTTTATGCTTACTGTATGGGTTGGGTCTTTTTATCAGTAAGCAAAAGTAACTCTTAAAAGTGATACTGAGTAACAACATAGTTTCATTATTAGTTGAAGTGTCTCGATTTCATTTTTACTAAGCAAGTAAGCATATTCGAAGTTTGATAAATTATCCCTAGGTTGGACTAGGGATACTTATAATGAAAAAACACATACTTGGAATGATTATAGCAACGGGCTTTTTAATGGGATGTCAAAGTACTAGCGATGATTCAACATCAAGTATTATTGACACTCCTACCGTTGAAAGCTTTGTTAATTATCATAATGACGAATTAGCACAGTTTGTTACCAGTGATATCGGCAGTATTGCAAAAACAAACGATGAAATTATTCTATTACTTAATGGTGACAAGAGCTTTGACTCTGGAAGTACAGAGGTAAAAGAAGAAAGCAAAACTGTTTTATCTCAATTAGCCAAATTATTAAACGATAAACCAGAATCAGAAGTGTTTATTGCGGGCCATACAGACAGTCGTGGTAGCAAGCAATTTAATATATCATTGTCAAATAAGCGGGCTGATTCGGTACTCGCGTTATTAGCTCAGCAAGGGGTAGACTCCACACGTATAAATACTTATGGTTTTGGTGAGGAAGAACCTATTGCTTCTAATATGAATTCCGATGGACGCAAAAAAAATCGTCGTATAGAAATCCGCATTACTCCAATAATCGAATTGTTTGAAGAGTAGTGATTTCTTTGGTCATTTTATAATTGAGTAAGCAAAACTACCTACATTACTGACACATAAGCTATAATAAGCCTTATTTCAAAAAGGAAAATGAAATGGGGCTTTTTTCACGTCTATTTGGAACATCACCTAAGCAAGAAGCAACGATCGAACCAATTGAATATCAATCCTTCCTAATTTATCCAAACTCAGAACGAGATGGCTCTCAATTTCGTATCGCCGGTACAATAACAAAAGAAATAAAGGGTGAAATTAAAGAGCACCGCTTTATTCGTTCTGATGTAATCTCAAACAAAAGTGATGCTGATGAGCTTATGGTACGTAAATCAAAAATGCTGATCGAGCAAATGAATGAGTCAATCTTTAATTAAATGCCTTAGCTTTGATGTAGATTAGATTGAAAAAATATTATCTAATTATAATTATTGTTGTAAATCAACGTCAAAACCGTAATGGTCTGACCTCTGCTTTGTCACTGTAATGTTGTTTTTTTACTGAATTAGGGTGAATATAAGCAGGAATTAATTTAATGTAATAAAATCATGTCATTTTATTACAAAACACTTGAATTTATATCTTATAAAGTAAGTATCAATTCATGCCAATAGTAAAGGAATAACTATGCAAATTGGTGTACCTAGAGAAGTACTCGCGGGCGAAACCCGTGTAGCTGCCACTCCAAAAACGGTAGAGCAGCTATTGAAGCTTGGCTTTACTGTCTCTGTTGAATCTAAAGCCGGTATTTTAGCCAGTTTTGATGACTCTGCATTTGAACAAGCCGGAGCAACTATTGTTCCTGCTGATGATGTGTGGAAATCAGATCTAATCCTTAAAGTTAATGCTCCTCAAGTTAACGCTGAAACAGGTGTTGATGAATTCGATTTAATTCAAGATGGTGCTAGCCTAATCAGTTTTATTTGGCCTGCGCAGAATGAAGAGTTACTTGCAAAATTAGCGACAAAGAACATCAACGTTCTAGCTATGGATTCAGTTCCTCGTATTTCACGAGCTCAGGCGCTTGATGCACTAAGTTCAATGGCGAATATTGCAGGTTACCGTGCAGTAGTGGAAGCTGCGCATGAGTTCGGTCGTTTCTTTACTGGTCAAATTACCGCTGCTGGTAAAGTTCCACCGGCAAAAGTACTTGTTGCTGGTGCTGGTGTCGCTGGTCTTGCCGCTATCGGGGCGGCTGGCAGTCTTGGTGCTATCGTTCGCTCATTCGATGTTCGTCCTGAAGTAAAAGAGCAAGTGCAATCAATGGGCGCTGAATTTCTTGAAGTTGATTTCAAAGAGAACTCAGGTTCAGGTGATGGTTACGCAAAAGAAATGTCTGATGAATTCAACAAAAAAGCGGAAGAGCTATATGCAGCTCAAGCTAAAGATGTTGATATCATCATTACAACAGCACTTATTCCTGGTCGTCCTGCACCTAAGCTTATCACCAAAGAAATGGTTGATAGCATGAAAGCAGGTAGTGTTATCGTTGACTTGGCAGCAGCCAATGGCGGTAACTGTGAATACACAGTAAAAGACGAAGTGTTTGTTACAGAGAATGGTGTAAAGGTTGTCGGTTATACCGATATGGTTGGTCGTCTACCAACTCAATCATCTCAACTGTACGGTACAAACCTAGTAAACCTTCTGAAGCTTTTATGCAAAGAAAAAGATGGCAACATTAACATCGATTTTGAAGACGTTGTTCTTCGCGGTGTAACGGTTGTTAAAGAAGGCGAAGTAACATGGCCAGCGCCGCCAATTCAAGTTTCGGCACAACCTCAAGCGAAAGCAGCACCAAAAGCGAAAATTGAGCCTAAAATTGAAGAGCCAATGTCACCAATTAAAAAGTTTGCAATGATAGGTGCTGGTGTTGCTGCTTTTGGTTGGGTAGCCTCGGTTGCTCCAGCTGCATTCTTAGCACACTTTACCGTATTTGTATTAGCGTGTGTGGTGGGTTATTACGTTGTATGGAATGTAAGTCATTCACTTCATACACCATTAATGTCAGTAACTAATGCCATTTCAGGCATCATCATTGTCGGTGCATTATTGCAAGTGGGACAGGGTAATGGTGTCGTTTCATTTTTAGCATTTATCGCAGTTCTAATCGCTAGTATTAATATATTTGGTGGTTTTGCTGTAACCAAGCGTATGCTTGAAATGTTTCGTAAAGATAAGTAAGGGGTAGAGATAATGTCAGCAGGATTAGTTCAAGCAGCATATATTGTATCTGCCGTTTTATTTATCATGAGTTTAGCCGGTTTGTCTAAACAAGAAACAGCGCGTAGCGGTAACTACTATGGTATTACTGGTATGGCTATCGCATTAATTGCTACCATTTTTGGCCCTGACTCTGCAGGTACTGGATGGATTATCGTCGCTATGGCAATAGGTGCTGTTATTGGCCTTTATTACGCTAAAAAAGTGGAAATGACAGAAATGCCAGAGCTTGTGGCAATTCTTCATAGCTTTGTAGGTATGGCAGCGGTTCTTGTTGGTTACAACAGTTATATCGATCACGGTGTACTTGTTGGTGCAATGCTAACTATTCACCTTGTTGAAGTTTTCTTAGGTGTATTCATTGGTGCGGTAACTTTCACCGGATCTTTAGTTGCGTTTGGTAAATTGCGTGGTGTTATTGATTCATCAGCGCTGCAATTACCTCACCGTCATAAGCTTAACCTTTTAGCATTAGTTGCTTCAGTAGGACTTCTTTACTACTTTGTTAGTGTTGAAGGCAGCATGTTTGCCATGATCTTAGTAACCTTAATTGCATTTGCCTTTGGTTATCATCTAGTTGCTTCAATCGGTGGCGCAGATATGCCAGTGGTTGTTTCAATGCTTAACTCATACTCTGGTTGGGCAGCGGCAGCAGCAGGTTTCATGCTATCGAATGATCTTCTGATTGTTACTGGTGCGTTAGTGGGTTCATCAGGTGCAATTCTGTCTTACATCATGTGTAAAGCAATGAACCGATCTTTCATCAGCGTAATTGCTGGTGGGTTTGGTCAAGATGTTGTTGCTTCATCAGGTGACGAAGAGCAGGGCGAGCATCGTGAAACAACAGCTGAAGAAGTAGCAGAAATGCTTAAAGAGTCTAAGTCTGTTGTGATTACTCCAGGATACGGAATGGCTGTTGCTCAGGCTCAATATCCTGTTCATGAAATTACTGAAAAACTTCGCGCTCAAGGTGTTGAGGTTCGCTTTGGTATTCACCCAGTTGCAGGGCGTTTACCAGGCCACATGAACGTTCTTCTTGCTGAAGCAAAAGTGCCTTACGATATCGTTCTTGAAATGGATGAGATCAACGATGACTTATCTGAAACAGATACGGTCCTAGTTATTGGTGCTAACGATACAGTTAACCCTGCAGCAATGGAAGATCCAAACAGTCCAATCGCAGGTATGCCTGTTCTTGAAGTGTGGAACGCGAAAAACGTAATCGTATTTAAACGTTCAATGAATACAGGTTATGCTGGTGTTCAAAACCCACTATTCTTTAAAGAAAACACTGAAATGCTTTTCGGTGATGCTAAAGAAAGTTGTATTGAGATCAGTAAACATCTTTAATTAAAATGTGTTTATTAAATAGATTAAAAACCGAGTATTCATTACTCGGTTTTTTTATCCAAAATAATAGTCAATTCTTAGTCATACCATTCTGAATAAGTAGTTGTTCAGATAATTGCGTAGGAAAAATCGATTTTAACAAGCAAGAATGATCAAATACTTATGTAGATTGGTATTAATCAGAGCTAATCCGAGATCTTATTGATGTAATAACCGTCAAACCATGATTAAAGGATCTAAAATGGATCTCTACTTATTAAAATGTACCTTTGGAAAAGTAGAAAAAGATCATATACTATAGATAAGTGATAAATAAGTTGTAAAATCAATGAGTAGTGACAGCGTAACACTTTTAAGTAATGATATTTCAGTAGGACTAACCATGCCTAAAGTGAGTAGCTTAAATGCAGCTCAGGCATATTTATTATCTTTAAACTCTGAAAATAGCCGATCAACGATGAGATCTAATTTAAATAAGATCGCTCATCTTCTTGGATCTTTTAATTTAAACAATTGTCCGTGGCATCAGATAAACCGTGATTACGTACTTGGTGTCATTGAAGCATTAAAATCTGAAAAATTAGAATCGGCCACCATCAATACCTATATAGCGGCAATCAAAGGTGTAGCTCAAGAACTGTGGTTATCGAAAAAAATCACTACAGAAAACTACCAATTAATAAAACACATTAAACAAATGAAAGGCTCTCGATTAGCTAAAGGTCGGGCCTTATCCAGTAATGAAATCCAATTGTTATTTTCTTCTTGTAATGACCAAACCATAAAAGGTATTCGAGACAGTGCTATTTTAGGTGTGTTATTAGGCTGTGGTTTAAGACGCTCAGAAATTGTGGATTGTTCTATTGGTAGCTTTAATGCAGAAGAAGGGTCATTACGGGTACTTGGTAAGGGCAATAAAGAACGAATGTCTTACTTGCCACAACAATCATTAACATTACTACATTCATGGCTAAATGCTGTCAGCGGGGACAATAGCCGCGCCTTATTTACCCGTATAAGGCGTTTTGATACTGTGACTGATGATAAGCTAACATCACAGGCTATTTTACATATACTAAATGAACGAAGAAAACAGGCTGGGGTGAGTGCATTTTCTCCCCATGATTGCCGAAGAACTTTTGCTTCTATGTTGTTAGATAATGGCGAGGATATTTCGACCGTAAAAGATGCAATGGGGCATGCAAGCATCATTACCACGCAAAAGTACGATAAACGTGGATTTGAACGTTTGAAAAAAGCGAGTGATAACTTAAGTTTTATATGAATAAATAATCATAGTAGTTAGAAATATCTCGGGTTTATACTTTTTATTTTGCATACTTACTTACATCAATCTACATAAGTATTTGAGCATTCTTGCTTACTCTAATCGATTTTTCCTACGCAATTATCTGAACAATTACTTATGCAGAATGGTATTAGACATAATGATTAAGATAAATTTAAGACATAAAAAAAGACGCAATTAAGCGTCTTTTTTAGTCTGTCAGATTGTTAAGTAACGAATTACTTTTTACGACAGAACTCAGCGATTACATACATAGATTGACCGCCGTTAGCTTTACCAGAAACTAGACGAGGATCGTCGCCAAGGCTGATGCCACGGATAACGGTGCCTTGTTTAATAACTTGGTTAGTGCCTTTAACTGGAAGGTCTTTAGTAACCGTTACGTCGTCACCTTTTTTCAGTTCAACGCCGTTGATGTCACGTGGTTTTTCACCATCAGAAAGAAGTGCTTTCTCAGCCCATTCTTTAACGTCTTCTTCAACGTACATCATATCTAGAGCATCTTGAGCCCAAGATTCAGAAGCAAGCTTAGTTAGAAGAACATAAGACATAACTTGAACAGTAGGAACTTGGCTCCACATAGAGTCATTAAGACAGCGTAAGTGATTAACATCCATTTTATCAGCGTCTTCGATTTGTGCAGTACAGGTATCACAAATCATTACACAGTTATCAACCGTGATATCTGTTTTAGGCGGAACTGCAAATGGAGCTAGTGAGTTAGTTGAACCACATAGTTCACATTTAGAATCGCAGCGAGTTAAAAGAGTTTTTTCAATGCTCATAAAATAGTGCCTGTTGTTTAGTAATGTTTATATTATGGCAAGTTTATACCATAAGAAAAAGGATTACGGTGAGAATACTGTAATTTTTCTGATTTCTTTTTGATTTAGTATCAAATGGGTAAAAGATGGTTTTCCAATTGGTAACACAGATGAGTTAATGTGGTTAAATTTCACTTCATAGAGCCAAAAAGTTGCTCATTAAATTGAACTCCGTAATACAGTTTTATGCACATAAATACAGTGGATAATGAATATTGAACAACCAATCTGCATAAAAATAGAATAAATGAAAACAGAAATTGATATAAAAAGTATAGGTTAATCCTAAAATAAGGAAGCATTTTAACTTTGCTAAAAAGTAACATTACAACTTTGCGCCCACACAGCTAGTA
>NZ_JARACR010000056.1:0-10147 GCF_028765505.1 Aliivibrio sp. A6
GTGCTTATCGATATTTGAAATTAAGATATAGCTCTCATATTACCTTATTGATTTATGTACAATAATTAATGTAGTTAATTCAAATTGTCATTTCTTACTAAGGATTGGAGAATATGAATAGTTGGATAAATAAACAATATAATCGTTGGGCAATCACTCGAAGAAAAGGTCGCTTACATTATGTGGGTAAGCATACGTTAATAGTTGCTGGAGCAGTTTTGTTCGGTTCTTTTTTAGGTTTTATGCTGTTTGATAAGATCCGCAATTGGGGTGAATTCTCAATTGATTTTGGTATTGCTGCGATAGCTTTACTTGTGTTTGGTTTAGTTATTAATCACATTATTTGGATAGTCGCAGAAATCTTTTACGAAAAAGAATTTGCCAAGAGAGAGCGCACATAACAAATGCATCAACACGATTTACTACACTCGGCATCTCAGGTTGTCGGGTGTTTCTCGTTTTAAGGCGTCAATATTAAGTATAATTGCTTAGTAGTAAACGTGTTATGCAGGCGTTATAAGCACCGATTTATTAAGGTTATTTGAGCCAGAGGTAAAGGTTTGAAATTTTCTACGCGTTCAGCGAAAGATGATGATTTTGAGTTCTTGTTTGAACTTAAAAAGGCGGCTGAATTTGAGCCAATTAAGGCTGTATTTGGTTGGGATGATAAAGTCCAACGTGAAATGCATCAAGATGAATGGGATGAAGAAAAACCAACCATCATTGAAATATCAGGTGAAGCAGTAGGTAGCTATTTGCTTCAAAACAAAGGCGACCATTTCTATTTTTGCCGTTTCTTTTTATTGCCAAATTTTCACGGGAAAGGAATCGGAAGTCAGATTTTAAGTCAATGTTTAGAGTTTGCTGATAGCGAAAATAAACCAGTAAAATTGTGTTATTTACAAGGTAATCGAGTAGGCGGTTTATATCGTAAATTTGGTTTCCAAGTAACATCAGAAGATGCTCAATTTATTCATATGAACCGTGTGAGAATGTGCTTATAACAAATGCATCAACACGATTTGCTACATTCGGCATTCTAGATTTCTTTGGGTTTACCATATTAAGTGGTAAATTGAGCTTAATCTGCATGGTAGCAAACGTGTTATGCAGGCGTTATGTGATTATTGAGGTTTGAGGATATATGGAACAAAAAGAATATGATGCAATACTAGTAGACACGTCTATATTTGATAGCAATGGGCTGCGATTAGAAAGTGGGTTGCTAGGAAAATTAAAGCAGTTTGCTGCAAGCTCTATTGAGTTTATTGTTCCTGATGTTATCAAAAATGAAATACTAACGCATCTAGATAAAAAAATTAAAATATCTCGGAGTGCTTTAGAAAAAGCAATTAACGATGCGAGTGACCATGTGTTTTTCGATGGAAGTGTATTAAATGATGCGAAAAATTTAATTGTTGGTAGTGATGAAATTGAGGGGCTTGCTAGCTCAAGATTAAATGCATTTCTTGTTAATACTGGTGCTTTAAGTTTGGAATGTAATGATTATATTTCTGTAGGAGAATTACTGAAGAAATATTTCGCAAATGAAGCTCCATTTTCTGAAACGGGAAAAAAGAAAAATGAGTTTCCTGATGCTATTATTTTAATGGCAGTTGAGGAATGGGCAGAAAGAGAAGGTAAAACAGTTTTAGCTGTAGCAACAGATAAAGATTGGGAAAGGTATTGTAATAATTCAGATAATATTGATTATATTGAAGACTTTTCAAAAGGACTGTCTTATTTCAATACAGCTACAGCACCTTATGCTCTTTTGGATAATCTTAAAATAGCTTTAAGTAATTCTACAGCGTCAACTTTTTTAACTAATATTGAAAGCGGTCTTGAATCAGCGTTATATGGATTTACTCCTGATCAAGAGGCTAACTCTCAATTTTATTGGGAAGCTGACGGCTCAAGTGGAAAATTTAATAGTTTTAAATTAATGGATAATAATTTCACTGTAATCGATACAGACGAGAATTGGGTAGTAATCGAGGCTTGGGCTGAGATCTATGTAGAAGCTGAAGGGGAGTTTTCATTATCCACTGATTCTATTGATGGAGACCTAATAGGCCTTGGAAGTATAACTGTTAATGCTGAAGATGAATTTCAATCAGAAATATTAATAACAATTTCAGGTGATTTAAACGGGGATATTAATGAACTTGTGATTGAAGATGTTGAGATTGTTGACCAGATAAGTGTCATAGATTTTGGTGAGCTAGAACTTGATTACTGCGATTACTATTAATCACATAACAAATGCATCAACACGATTTACTACACTCGGCAATCTCAGTTTGCCGGGTGTTTCTCGTTTTAAGGCGTCAATTTTGAGTATAATTGCATAGTAGTAAACGTGTTATGCAGGCGTTATAACACCAAAGATTGACATTGATATTTAGAGGTAAAATGGATCTACTTACGCACTATAAAGACTTTTATCATTTTGAAATTCAACGTAGCGAAGTTTTTGATAATAGACTCCAAGCTCCTACTGCTGCTTTAATCGTATTGATTGGCTTTCTCGCATATGTTTTTGAGAAAATTAATTTCTCTGGAGAGCCTGTTGGTGTAGCAATGTTTGGACTGCCGTATCTATTTTCAACTATAATTACTTGTGTTTCAGTATATTTTTTAAAATCAGCTTGGGGCGGTTCAAAATATGAGTATTTACCTTTACCTAGAGAATTAGAAGAATATCGTAAGGTTTTAAAAAAACACTATGAAGAAGATGATTCGGGTGAAAATGTAATTGCTACTTACAAACAAACAATGACAGAGTATTACATTAAATGTGCTTCCTTTAACTCTGAAGTTAACGAGGCTAGGGCAAGGAAGTTATATTTAGGCGTATTAGCGATGAGTGTTGCATCTGTATTGGCACTTATATCTTGTATCCCTTACTATTCATATAATTTAGAACTAGAGAAACCGACAAAAATTGAATTGGTTTCTGATAAAACGTCGAGGTAACTTTATGAAAGATAAAAATAAGCCACCACCGCCACCGCCGCCAACACGTATGATTGTTAATCATAAGAAGCAACCACCGCCGCCTAAAAATAAACCAAAGGCTTAGGTGTTATAACAAATGCATCAACACGATTTACTACACTCGGCAATCTCAGTTTGCCGAGTGTTTCTCGTTTTAAGGCGTCAATATTGAGTATAATTGCCTAGTAGTAAACGTGTTATGCAGGCGTTATGTGTTTTTACGGAAATGATAGGTTTAATGGAGTAATTATGGTTTTAATTCAAACGGTTGAAAGTAACTCAACGTATTTAACTGAATTGTATCAATGGTTTGAAAGTGAGTGGGATGATGTTGAACCACTATCTACAACAAAAGATGGAAAAGTAATCCCAAATCCTATTATTGCATTAGAAATGGTGAGTTAATTGGTGGTTTAGTTTTTACTCGTTTTCTATCTCCAATTACTCAAGAGCAGGCAGTTTGGGTTAATGCTGTCTTTATTAAACCTGAAAATCGTAAGCAAGGAATTAGCTCACAATTGATTAATCATGCTGAAAAAATGGTTAGTGAAATGGCTGAACCAGAGTTGCTGGTTTTTACTCATATTCCTGCATTGTATTCAAATCTAAAATGGACAGTAATTGAAACGGTCGATGATCATTTCGTACTTAGAAGTTCATTGGTTCAATAAGAACACACATAACAATTGCATCAACACGATTTTCTACACTCGGCGTTGTCAGTTTGCCTTTAGTTTCAGTGATTAAGGCGTTAAAATTCAGCTAGGTCTGTATCGTAGCAAACGTGTTATGCAGGCGTTACACGAACTAAAGATAGCAGTTTTTTGGCTCAGTTCAGCGATTGAGCCGTTAGTTTTTTAGGCGTGAAAGTAGGGTGGTTTATCTTTTTCTTTGTTGCCTTTTGGTGTTCGTTTCATCAGGTTCGGCATTGAACTATTATTGTCCTAAATTCAGGCGTTTCAGCGACTAATTTACGCTTCAATTGTTCTTTGGTTATGCCTCATTTTATCCTGCGTCAGTGTTTTACTCGCCATATTTTCAATCCCAGTTGTGGCAATGATATTTGGTTTATCAGCTCAAAACTTGCTGAAACCAAATCGCACAAATGGTGCTAGAAAAAGGATTGTTTCGTTTCGCAGTTTTTGTAGTTGAACGGTTCTTTTGTTCGCTAAATTAGCTTTTGTAATTTAGAATTGGTTTCTAAATATTATTGGTAAATCAGTTCTTTGCCAATTAAAGAGAAGCGTTGACAAAGATCGTGTAACAAAGCAATCAACACGATGCTAATTACACTCGGCGTTTGTGGTTTAAAGTATAATTGGTTTGGAAAGTAAGTCGTTCGCACGTGTTATTGCGGCGTTATAACGTGGTGAAATATTGAAATAGGACCATAGTGGCAAATAATTACTCGCTATATTTGATCTGACTCTCGATACAGCGCGACTGAAGTTGCGATAATCATTAAATTATTTTGACCGAAAATCAAAATTATCAAAAGGTTAATTATGTACGAATTATTCGATTGGAAAGTTAAATTAGGGCTATTAATAACGGTTATTCTTTTTGTTGCCAGTTGTATTACTTTTATAGCAGCATGGAATTCCCCTGTACCTGATGATGCTATGAGTGCCGTTACCAAATATTTAAATTATCGTTGGTTCGCGGCTTGTCTTATTGGTTTTGTATCAATGGCTTCGACAACTAATAGCATTTATCAAAAACGTTTGAATATGTGGTAATTTAGGTTTATTTGACGTGTTTAGTAACGTTATAACAAAGCAATCAACACGATTTACTACATTCGGCATTGTAGGTTTGCCTTTAGTTTGAGTGATTAAGGCAGTAAAATTCAGCTAGGTCTATGTCGTAGTAAACGTGTTATTGCGGCGTTATAAGCACCGATTTATTAAGGTTATTTGAGCCAGAGGTAAAGGTTTGAAATTTTCTACGCGTTTAGCGAAAGATAGTGATTTTGAGTTCTTATTTGAACTTAAAAAGGCGGCTGAATTTGAGCCAATTAAGGCTGTGTTTGGTTGGGACGATAAAATCCAACGTGAAATGCATCAAGATGAATGGGATGAGGAAAAACCAACCATCATTGAAATGTCAGGTGAAGCCGTAGGTAACTATTTACTTCAAAACAAAGGCGACCATTTCTATTTTTGCCGTTTCTTTTTATTACCAAGCTTTCACGGGAAAGGAATAGGAAGTCAGGTTTTAAGCCAATGTTTAGAGTTTGCTGATAGCGAGAATAAACCAGTGAAATTGTGTTATTTGCAAGGCAATCGAGTAGGCGGTTTATATCGTAAATTTGGTTTCCAAGTAACATCAGAAGATGCTCAATTTGTTCATATGAACCGTGTGAGAATGTGCTTATAACAAATGCATCAACACGATTTGCTACATTCGGCATTCTAGATTTCTTTTGGTTTACCGCATTAAGTGGTAAATTTGGGCTTAATCTGCATGGTAGCAAACGTGTTATGCAGGCGTTAAACGCTTCTTTGTAAATTCACAACTTGTGAACTTGGTTCGAAGGTGCTATATTCACATATAGTGAACTTAGAGGTGTTTATGCACGTAATATCAAGAAAACCATTTAGTGATGCGGCGAAAAAGTACCCGAATGATGCTGCGGCCATTGATGCATTATATAAATCATTAAAAAATAATAACTTTTCAAATCCGCTGGAAATGAAAAATGTTTACCCAAGCTTAGATAACTTTAAGTATAAAGATAAATGGTATGTTCTGGATATCGGTGGGAATAATTTACGATTAATGACTTTTATCGAATTTCGAGATAATAGAATGTTTGTTAAGCATATTGTTCCTCATGCAGAATATGACAAATTATGTGCAAAATACGCAAAGGAGTCGAAATGAAAAATTTTAATCAAGTTAAATCAACAGCATTACAATTATTTTCAATGGCTAGTTTTGTTGGTCATATTTCAACGGAAGAAGAATACGCTGAAGCCTTGGAGTTAATGGAAGATCTTATTGAAGAATATGATATTTACAAACCATTAATTGAGGTTTTGGAAGTATCTATTGAACGTTGGGAAGATCGTGCAGATGAATTTGCAGAGTTTAATGCTCGTATTGAGAACTTAGATGATGGTGTAGCAACACTACGTGTATTAATGGATCAGTATCAACTTAAAGCTGATGACTTAAAAGATGTCATTGGAGGTAAAAGTTTAGTTTCAATGATCCTTAATGGTTCTCGTAAGCTAACGAAAGAGCATATTCAAGCTATTTCATCTAAGTATAATATCAGCCCAGCATTGTTTTTTGGCTGCGTTTAACAAAGCAATCAACACGATGCTATTACACTCGGCATTCGCGGTTTAGAGTATAATTGGTTTGGAAAGTAAGTCGTTCGCACGTGTTATTGCGGCGTTATGGCTCAGAAGATATTTTTAACATCACGGTAAAAATTTTCATGAGATCCTAATGCCATTAGCTCAAGGGTGACCGTGCCATCTTCGTAACTGTAACCAAGCAGTGTTAATTGCTTAACCATTTTGAATTTATGGACACGTAAAAATGACAAGTCACCTTTCTTTTGTTCTCCTAATAATGGCTCTTTCATTAATTCTTTAATTGCATTATCAAGATCCGTCTTTTGATTTTTATGTAGCTTTTTTACTGCTTTCTTAAATGTAGGTGTCTGTAAAATTTGAGTTATATTAGCCAAAACTATAGCTCTCCAATTTTCCTGCTTCTTTTTCAGCTTTGGCAATAATTGCTTGTTTTACAAACTCATATGATAGTTCTGGGTTATCTTCCATCATTTCACCAATTTTAGCCCAGTGTTCAATTTGTTTTGGTGCGGTGCGACTGAATGCTTTAGCCATAATAGTAGCTTTTTGCACAAGGTCTTGGTCTAATCTGATGCTTGCTGTAGCCATTGTAAGTATCCTATTTAAAGTTAATTCTCATTATTGTAGTATATTGCTACGGTTGTCGCAAGTTGCGCCATAACAATCGCATCAACACGATTTACTACATTCGGCATTGTAGGTTTGTCTTTAGTTTCGGTGTTTATGGCGGTAAAATTCAGCTTGATCTGTATAGTAGTAAACGTGTTATGCAGGCGTTACACGAACTAAAGATAGCAGTTTTTTGGCTCAGTTCAGCGATAGAACCATTCTATTTTTAGATGTGAAAGTAGGGTGGTTTTCCTTCTTCTTTGTTTCCTTTTGGTGTTCGTTTCATCAGGTTCGGCAATTGACCATTATTACCAAAAGTTCATGGATTTCAGAAACTAATTCACGCTTCAATTATTCATGTTTTTGCCTCATTTTATTCTGCATCCGTGCTTTGCTCGTAGCATTTTCAATCCCAATTGTAGCGAGGGTATTTGGTTTATCAGCTCCAAACTTGCGGAAACCAAATCGTACAAATGGTGCTAGAAAAAGGATTGTTTCGTTTCGCAGTTTTTGCAGTTGAACGGTTCTTTTGTTCGCTAAATTAGCTTTTGTAATTTAGAATTGGTTTCTAAATATTATTGGAAAATTAGTTCTTTACCAATTAAAGCGAAGTGTTGACAAAGATCGTGTAACAAAGCAATCAACACGATGCTAATTACACTCGGCGTTTGTGGTTTAGAGTATAATTGGTTTTGTAAGTCAGTCTTTCGCACGTGTTATTGCGGCGTTATAAGTAATCAGGAGACTCCGTGGGAAGTAAAATACCAACTGCTAGGTTATCTAGTGGAAAACTAATTAGTATTATGGGTTACGAAGCTAAACCTCAAGGTAAGGTTAGGTGTGCGATCTCTGGATGTTCAGCTGAATTGATATTTGTACATAGACATCCTAGAAAATGTGCAATGAAAACAATTGAAATTCCTCCTTGTTTCAGATTAAAACCTCATGAAACGCATGCTGAAGATTGTAAGTATAATATTTCGGGTGCTTTGAGTATTATTGCAAAAAAATCAGAATCAGAAGTTTTTAAAGCTATATCAGAGAAAAAATATGAGTTTCGGCTTCATATTTTAATTAAAGCTTTGAGGGAGTTATCTAATATTGAGGTTGAAATGAAATCTCAAGGTTGGGGATCTAATGCAGAAAGCAATAAGTCTTTCTCTAATAGAGGAAAGTTAAGTAATTATTTAAGAACATTGAAGCAAATTATTGAGTTACGCACTCTATGTGAAAATGATAATGAATTAAAATCGTTAGTTATTCTTAAGTTTAAAGATAAAAAAATACCGTGGTCTAAGTTTTTCTTTGATAATACTAATCTACAAAATTTCATAAAGTATTATGGGTCTGAAAAATATACTCAACCTCTAGCTATTTCAGGTGTTGTCTATCGAATAAATGAACCTGTTAACGATTATCCTTATCATGTAGTTGAGTTACATGCCCCATTTGTTCAACCTGATAGCAAAGGGGTTATTAGGAGGACTGTGGTTCAAGTTGTAGTTAAAAATCCTACGGTGTTAAAGTCATTATCAATAAATACGGAATACGTGTTTTTTGGTCAATGGTCAGTTAATATTAAGGAATCAAAGAAAAAGGTAGGTCAACGTAATAACTCAATGATTTATCAAAATATAAAAATGTACATTACCAATAGCGATCATTTTGTAGCATGTTGATTACTTATAACAAATGCATCAACACGATTTATTACATTCGGCGTTGTAGGTTTGTCTTTGGTTTCGGTATTTAAGGCAGTAAAATTCAGCTAAGTCGTTGTAGTAATAAACGTGTTATGCAGGCGTTACACGAACTCTAAGATCGCAGTTTTTTGGCTCAGTTCAGCGATTGAGCCGTTAGTTTTTTAGGCGTGAAAGTAGGGTGGATTTCCTTTTTCTTTGTTGCCTTTTAGTTTTCATTTCATCAGGTTCGGCAATTGACTATTATTGCCAAAAATTCATGGGTTTCAGAAACCAATTTAGGCTTCAATTGTTCATGGTTTCGCCTCATTTTATCCTGCGTCAGTGTTTTACTTTCAATATTTTTAATCCCAATTGTGTTTAGGATATTTGGTTTATCAGCTCCAAACTTGCTGAAACCAAATCGTACAAATGGTGTAAGAAAAGGGATTGTTTCGTTTCACGGTTATTGCTGTTGAAGTGATATTTTGCTCGCTTAATTTAGCCAGTCTAATTAAACTCAGTTTACAGTAAATCTTGGTAAATCAATTCTTTACCAAGTTAATGGAAGCGTTGACAAAGATCGTGTAACAAATGCATCAACACGATTTGCTACACTCGGCGTTATCAGTTTGCCTTTAGTTTCAGTGATTAAGGCAGTAAAATTCAGCTAAGCCTGTATCGTAGCAAACGTGTTATGCAGGCGTTACACGAACTCTAAGATCGCAGTTTTTTGGCTCAGTTCAGCGATTGAACCGTTAGTTTTTAGGCGTGAAAGTAGGGTAGACTTCCTTTTTCTTTGTTGCCTTTTAATATTCGTTTCATTAGGTTCGGCAATTGACCATTATTGCCAAAAGTTCATGGGTTTCAGAAACCAATACACGCTTCAATTGTTCATGGTTTTGCCTCATTTTATCCTGCGTCAGTGTTTTACTCTTAATATTTTCAATCCCAATTGTGGCGAGGATATTTGGTTTATTAGCTCAAAACTTGTTGAAACTAAATCGTACAAATAGTGTAAGAAAAAGGGATTGTTTCATTTCGCAATTTTTGCCGTTGAAATGATATTTTGCTCGCTTAATTGAGCCAGTCTAATTAAACTCAGTTTGCAGTAAATCTTGGTAAATCAATTCTTTACCAAGTTAATGGAAGCGTTGACAAAGATCGTGTAACAAATGCATCAACACGATTTGCTACATTCGGCGTTGTCGGTTTGCCTTTAGTTTCAGTGATTAAGGCAGTAAAATTCAGCTAAGTCTGTATCGTAGCAAACGTGTTATGCAGGCGTTATACGAACTCTGAGAATGCAGTTTTTTGCTTCAGTTCAGCGATTGAACCATTAGTTTTTCAGGTGTAAAAGTAGGGTGGTTTTCCTTTTTCTTTGTAGCCTTTTGGTGTTCGTTTCGTCAGGTTCGGCATTGAACTATTATTGCCCCAAGTTCAGGCGTTTCAGCGGCTAATTTACGCTTCAATTGTTCTTTGGTTATGCCTCATTTTAGCCTGTATCAGTGTTTTCCTCTTAGCATTTTT
>NZ_JARACR010000057.1:0-9637 GCF_028765505.1 Aliivibrio sp. A6
AAAGTAACTTGGCCCTTTTCCCTTTGAGTTCGCTTTTATAAGCACTGAGTCTTGCTCTTCAATACTTAACTTTAACTGCATTGTGATCTTATCAAGATTGAAACCAATACTCTTGTAATCTTCACGGTTATCTTTATCTGCAAGCAAAGCCACATAAATCGATGTAGGTTGCTCTTTACTCCAATCAAACTGTTGAGAATTAATTAGCTTTTGTTTATCAAACCATTCAAATTTATTCCCTATGTTTAATGCAGCAAGCGATGTGATATTTCCTTCTATATAGGGCTTTTTACCGGCTCCTTTACTACTTTCATTCGCTTTAACAAAGCTTTCAACAAGTAAATCAGCCTCATTAATTACCGCACTTTGATTACCTAACCCATCAAAGAGATATAGCGGTTTAGTTGATGTATCAACACTTCCATAGGTATTGTTGTCATCAATGCCATAGTGAATATTGCTCATATCGTAAAGCACGCCACCAACGTCCAGTTTTTCTATCGACACTTTATGCTGATTCAGCTTAAAGAAATACGACAGAGCTTTGTATTTACCATCCTGTTTCCATGTATCAAAATTTTCATACCAATAACCAGAAAACAGAGGTTTAAGACCGGGGATTTCATACTCACCAAACCAATAGGTTGGTTCAAATTCAACAGCGGTTAACGTTTGTTTTTCATCTTTATCCGCTGCATAGTCATCGCCTAATTGCTGTCTGTAGTATGACGTCAATTCTTTATCTGCTGCCCCGCACACGGTTAAATCAGACACCTCTTTTGCTGATAATAAGACTTGATATTGAGGGCCATCAATATCAAGCCAGCCACGATCACAACCATAACTTAATGTTGCTTTAAAGAATTTCTTCGCATCTTCTGAAGCGTCTTTGGTTAATACTACTTGTAACTTAACACGAGTAAATGGCGTAATACGGTTTGTTTTATCTGGTTCTTTCCACTTTGAATAAGGCACCCATGATTTATCATCATCTCGATCGTTAAGTACCAATAAACGACTAAAACCAATATCGTCAGGTTTCACGTCTTGAACTGTATTGTCAAACAACTTAGCAAAATCAACAAAACCATTCTCTTTATCATCCATATACAAACTGGTTTGCACAGGGAACCCGGTATTAAACGTACCTTGAATTTTAGCTCGTTTAACTAAATGTTTCGTTGCTTCATCCAACGTTGCTTTCTTATTCTTACTGGCATATTCCACAAAGAAAGAACGTGCTTGTGATGCGCCAGTTTTATCATCTCTTACTCGGTTCAGCCAATTCTGAGCCATGGTATTGTAAGACGACAAAGGGGCTTCCCAATTATCATTAAGAATATAAGTTTCTATGTAGTCTTGAACTCGATCGCTTATGAGTTCTTTTTTATAATCACTATTTGAGCTACTCCCTAGCGATATTCTGGCAAGCAATTCAATTAAACCATTTAACGCCAAAGCTCGAAGTAAGAAGCGTTTTTGTAATTCTTCTGATGTTTTATTCGCCTTTAGAAACGCTTCTACCTCTTCTTTTTTTGTTAACTGCTGTTCAATTTTTACCTTAAACCCACGATACTGTTGCAATACTTCAATGTGAATTTTACCTAACTGGTTTAGCTCATTAACGTTCTTATATTTGGCTTTAAAATCCTTATAAGCCCCTTCTGTTAATATTGAATCTAAAAAGCTTAACCCACTGTCTGCAATAGTAGCACCCTCTTTAATTAACATAACCCCAGCCGCGACAGGGGCGATAGGGGTTAACATTGCCACCCCCATTAAAGAGTTGAATACTGCTGACATTTGCTCTTTTTGATTATTATCTAACCCAACATCAATCGCCTGTTTTGCTTGACGAACTTTCTCTAAGTCAATCATACCCGTTCGGCTAGGAGGTAAAGCTAATGAGTAGGTTGGAGGCAATAGGCTTATTTCAACACGTCTATCTTCCGCTAACGCTGAATCGTCCCCAGTTTCACTCATAGCAACTTTAGCGTTGCCTGCACTTATTGGTTGAGTGTTGCCATGTGACAAAGTAATAATACGCTCAGGTAATGTGTTATCTTCTTTCGCTTTATCTAAAATTGCCTGCTCAACTTGTTTCGCGCGATCCTCAGCAATCGTCTTATTCGCCTTATCACTGCCAATTCGCCCTGCGTGCCCATCGATTTGAATTCGATAATCTGGGTGTGTTTTTAGTAGTTCAGCAATTTTCTCACAAACTTTATCGATATCACTACGTAATGTCGTACCTGTATTTGGTAGCTCCGACGAATTAAATTTGAAGTTAATATGAATAATCGCACGAGAGCCTTGCGTAATAATACGCGCTATTTGCTCCTTACCGTCATTATTCAAAACCTTAGTGGCATCTGAAAGCTGCTTAGCCCAGTCCGCCTCGGCTTTTACCATCACAATTTTTTGCAAATAATCAGTGGTTGCACCATCAAAGTTTTCTTGTTCTTTAGTCGATTGTTTCTCTAATTCTCCTTGTTTATCTACTAGCTGATAAAAATCATACATACTGCCAATACTGTCTATAATAGGTAAGCCTTTAGCCAATTTTGTATAAGCACTTCCTTCAAACCAACTTGCCGCGAGATTTCGAGAGCTAACAGATGCCCCGTGTTCTTGAAGATGCTCTCTCATATCAATAAAGAAATCACGCATAACAGGCCTATTGGCATAAACATTTCGAACCACACTTCGAGCAACCTGAGACGGTGCTAATTCTTGCAGTGTTTCTGCTGTCTCGACCGCTGTTGTAAACGCATCACGCGCCTCTTTGACCGATTGCAACCCAAACAAGAAACTCGCCCCAGCAGTAAGCGGCTCTGGTAAAACACCCTCAACGGTTAATTTACCCCAAATATTTTTTGCCACACTGGTCGCAATTTGCTGGCTAGATAAATCACCAAATACACCAATGCCTTTTGTCGCAAAACCTTGAGTATATGATTGCGCTGTCTTTTGTACTGCAGATGCAACACCAAGCGTGGCAACACCAGTGCCTTTTAACGCAACGGGGTTTCCTTGCTGTGTCATAAAATCAGAATAGCTAGGTAATGCCGTTGGGTATTGATAAATTAAACACTCTTCAAGAGAGATTAAATCACCGCACACCATCGCCAACTTACCAAAACCGCTTATCGGTTTAAAAGTGACTTTTTCATGCAGTTCATAAGTATAGACATCTTGTACCGTTTCACTCTCTGGATGTTTTACTTTTGCTTCAAATTTTAATTGCCCTTGCTTTACTGAATCAGGAAAAATAGCGTCTATTCCTTCTTCTAATATTTCTTTTTGTTTATCTAAATATTCTTCAACCCAAAAACGCGTGCGAAGCAGAAAATAGCCATCATCAATTAATGTAGGATCAAAATTAAATACAACGCTAGGTGTTATTTTCTTATAATCTTCTGGGTTATTTGTTTTATCATCACTGGGATCAGGTTTCGTCACAAAACTCGTGGCCAAGACTTTTTCTGCTTCACCTGAACTGTCTTGTTTAGATTTCACTTGAATAAAGGAAACCTCTGCCCCCACATACAAATCACTGCTGAACACCACACCAACTGAGTGAAAAACAGGAGTAATAATACCTTGAATTTCTTCTACTCCACTCGCTATGATTTTATCATACCAAGCCTTGTAGTCATTCTCTTCATCTGTCAGTTTATCGGATTCTTTTTTATAAGGTTCAGCTAACTGTTCAACACTTATTTTACTGATAGTAAATTCAATCGGTTTTTTATTTTTTAATTTTAATTTATTCGAATAAATATCTTTTAGTGAATCGTTTAACGCTTTGACACTGGTGTGTGTTTCAGCCAGTTGTCCAATCACATTTAATGGCGGAAACATTAATGAATATGGTTTATCTAAATTTAATTCACTAACCGTTAATGGCGCTTTATGGCGTAAGAAGGTTTGCTTCCTTGCTACAGTTTCAGGTACGGCATCCTCATCAAAGTAACCCAGTTGACACAGTAAACCGTCTTTATCCGTACCCCATAGAGCAGATTTTTCAGTATCATAAACCAAAACAGGCGTAAAAGGGATTGGGCGAACATTGCGTAAATCAGCCTCAGTTACATCAGATGATTGATGCCAAGTTGCTTCAATTCTCTCGCCCTCTTCATCTAGATAACTTGTAAAGTAAGCCCCTAATAAATAAATTCCGTGATCATAGGTTTTTAAAGCTGACATTACTTGTCCTCCTTAAACCAT
This sequence comes from Aliivibrio sp. A6, assembly GCF_028765505.1. Classification (NCBI taxonomy): domain Bacteria; kingdom Pseudomonadati; phylum Pseudomonadota; class Gammaproteobacteria; order Vibrionales; family Vibrionaceae; genus Aliivibrio; species Aliivibrio sp. A6. The sequence continues at coordinate 4,231 of NZ_JARACR010000057.1, forward strand.
AAACCATTGTTAGCTAAACCATTATATAAAATAGCGTCGCCAGATAGCGCCCCATAATAAAATGCACGCCATGACCACACACGATCTCCAACGCGATCAACAATTCTAACTTTAGCAAAACTATCTAATGCACTAAAATGAGCATCTTTCCCTAAAATTTGAGCTGGCGTATAGTCTGTGGTCATTTGCTTAACAGTTAATTCTTTAGTATCAAACATCCAAGCAAAACTTTGATTTGAACCCCATGCAAAACGTCCTGTTGGACTAATAGATTTAACTCTAAAAATTCTTTCTTTATCACTTAATGAGCGGTCTGAACTTAAAACAAATAAACGTTCATTTGTCTTTAAGTTATAACCCACAACTGCCGCATCAGTGACTTTGATAATTTTATCTTCAGTTAGAACAGCTTCAGTACGAACTTTCAAATCAGAATCACTAACCTCACCAGTCTCTGAATCCCAACGAGCATAACTGTTTCTAGCATCATCAAAATACAAATAACGACTGTCTTCCGACCAAAGCATATCAAGTGGCGAGGTAAATTTATGCATATTCGAAACCTTACCTGTTTTTAAATCATACACACCTTTCTGACCACCAGATCCCGCCCAAGCAACGTAACGATTATTTGGAGAACGCGCTAAATTACGAATGGATGCAAAACCAATGGTTGCATCCGTCACTAAACGTAAATCTGTTCCGTCGGTTTTCATGCTCCAAATTTTAAGCCCACTCTCATACTCATCTTTTGAGCTTGAATTCGCCCATGCAAATTGAAAGCGCGGTAAATCGTATGAGCTGGTATCATTAAGATCTTCTTTTGGCCACTCTTTGGCTTTTTCAATAAAGTAACGAGGAAAATCTTGATACATTACTTTTAAATCTTTTTTTGTCGTGAATTGAATGTCACCACTGCTTTCCATGGTGTAATAATTATTCTCACCCACATAGGTACGGTCTGGATGCTGTTCAGCCCTTAATTGAACAGCTTCTGCTGCAGCGCTTTCAGGGTCATTACACCCCATTAGAGTGATACTAAATAGTACAAGTAATAGTATTTTTTTCATTGTTCTAGCCTATTAATTCTGAAATTTTAATTTTTGTTTTCAAAACGGATAATTCGTATTCTATTGTCCCTAAATCAGCACTTGCGCCGCGAAGAATATCAACCTCTTCAACTTCTTTTGGCCAACCAGAAAAAGGGAGATTTAAGAAACCTTCATCGTCAGCTTTTGCTTGTCTGAAATAAACTTTCTGTGACCATTCTTGGTCTTCATTTCTTAACATCATGAAATCATCAGGTTGGTCTGTTGTGCTACAAATTCGGTAACGTAATGTAATTTGATTTTTTGGTGGCATCACCGTCATTGCTGCAATGTTGCTATCACTTTGCTTATTGATTAATTCTGCTCCAAAAACTGAATTATCAACTATGGGTAACTTGTAAATACTATCGCCTTCAAATGTTTGCTGCTTGCTATAAACAGACATTTCATCTGTGGATACCGCGACATTAATATAATCAGCCTCTAGTGCGTTGATGTCATTTTCATTCAATGATCTTTGGCTATAATAGACATAACAATCGGTTTGCTGTTGACCTAATATTTTATAAGGCAACCAAATATGAGGCATGGGATGACTTATTCGTTTCGTATTATTTGAGCCATCATCTTTTGTTGGGCTTTCGTGTGTCGCTAGACATATTTCATCGTGATCAAAATCTACAAATTTTAATGTGACCTCTTCTTCTCCTAAATCAAATACTCTTGCTTGTTCACATAGATCGAGTTCACCAGAAAAGACTTTTTTTCCTTTTTGATACAATTCAAATTTTTCAAAAGAGACATTAGATTCTGGCAGAAACTCCGATCCTGTAATATTTACATGGTAGGTTTTTGATTGGCTTCGATTATCACCTTGATGATAATATTCACAAAAATAACCATTTTTATTAATAGCGATTTCTCGCCATACTTTATTTTTCCAAATAATGTAAAAGAAACCAGTTTTATATAATGTGTGTTCTGTTTCTTGCCTCTTCATTGGCACCACAGGCACTAACACATTATCCCACTCTGCCATTTCTGTTTCTTTGGCTACAGGAAGTAATGATTCGCTCAGTAACAGATTTATCTCTTTGGCTGAGTTCATGCTTGGTAACGTCAAATACAGTGCTCGATTTCTATCATCTAAATTCGTAAATTCTACAAGACTCCTGTGTCCGTTTTTGTGGTCTTTTTTCGGCTTTACTGTCTTTTCATTGATGTTTTTTAATTTTGAAATCGAGATTGATGCGGCGTTATTAGGCCATTGCCCTGCAAATTCGATGACGATTTTATTGTCATTCTTTTTTTCAGAAATAGGAGTGATGGATGAGGTGTTTGAACTTGAACGAGGTAAGGTCGGTTTTACTTTTAAACGAGAACGAGTAACCGAAGGGTTAACCACTTTATCAATACGTTTTTTTAGACCGCTTCCTTGAACTAAATGCAGAGAATCGACACTTCGATGTTGGTTCATTAACGATAATGCTGCCCACTCTCCCTGCTCGACCAATTGACGAATACGACTGACGGTTTGAAATACCCCTTGTGAATCACTAATTGCAGAGTAACGCTGTAAATTAATAGGTAACGACGCTTTTAATGAAGTTAGATCAGTAAAACGATTAAGATGATTCAGTAATTCATTGGGAGTGAGTATATACGGCAAGTCTTTTTGGGTAAGTAGGCGACCGGGAATAAGTTTAAATTGGCAGAGCATCTGCATCTCCACATTCAGTGTATTGAAAGTATCTAAAAGTAAATTTGTCTGCTATATAAATATGAACGGATTGCTCAGTCAAACCCTATTATCCTTCACTCCTTGCTTCCTAGGTCGACATCTCTTGTTTCTGTAAATATCCAACCTCTTAATTACATTCTTAACTTTGTATGTGCTTCATCATGTACAGACGAAAAACAAAAAAACGGCCCAATTAAGGACCGTTTCGTTTTCTATAACCTTTTGATAAACGCCTAATCTAATTGGTCACCAACTTACTTTTATTAAACATATTCTCTGGAGTTAATTTAGCGAGAGTTACTACCAATGTAACCTGCGCGATTAACGCTAATATGAATATAAGTGGGTTATCAAAAATGCCTGCAATTAGGAAACTGACCAGTGCGATTCCACCATTTAATAATGCATAAGGGAGTTGTGTCTTAAAGTGTTCGAACTGATCACACCCTGCTCCTGTTGAAGACAAAATTGTTGTTTCAGAGATTGGTGAACAGTGATCGCCAAACAAACCTCCAGAAAGTACAGCACCAATACAAGCGAACAGTGGCGCATCAATTGCGATAGCTGTCGGAATAACCAAGTGCATCATAATTGCAAATGTTCCCCATGACGATCCCGTAGCAAATGAAATGATCGCAGCCAGTAAAAAAGATACCGCAGGCACTAACCAATATGGAAAGCCGTTTTGAGCTTGCTCTGCAATATAAGCTGCCGCACCTAACTCTTTACCTACAGAGCTCAAAGTCCATGCAAGGATAAGGATGATTGCAACTTGCATCATGTTACCCATCCCTTTCATGTAAACAGAAATACCATCTGATAGACTTCTTACTTTATTCATTGCCATTAAAATAATTAGTGTAAATGCGGCAAAGAAGTAAGCAGTAGATAAAGCAGAACGAAACACTGAACCAGATACTTTTTCAAATGGGAAACCTAAAGGTGCAAGCATAAATACCAAAACAGCGCCCATCACCAATAGCGGTACCCATACAAATGAGGCTTTTGCATTTTTATGCGTAAAAATCTCTTTTGAAATATCGGATGATGCATGAAGTTCCCCCTTACTTGCTATCGCTTCAACTTTTGCCATTGGACCAAAATCTAATTTCTTTAATGCGACAAGTGGAACAATCGCTATCGCTAAAATTGCGTAGAATTGATATGGAATAGCACCTAAAAACGCATCCCAATCCGTAATATCAGTGACATTTAATGCAGTAAATTCTTTCTGAATTAACCCCATGATATAGACACCCCAACCAATGAATGGAATTAAAATAGCCACAGGTGATGAAGTTGAATCAATAATGAAGGCCAGTTTTTGACGAGAGATTTTTAATTTATCGAAAAGAGGGCGAAAAACTGGACCAACAATTAATGGCGTACCTAAATCAGAGAAGAAAATGATAATCCCCCCTAGCCATGCGGAGGTTTGTGCTTGGAATTTACTTTTTACCCAAAGCGTTACTTTTTCTGCAAACGCCAGGCCACCACCCGACTTTTCCATTAGTGCAACAAATCCACCAATGAAAACCAGCAATACAATCACTCCGGCATTATAGCTATCTGTTAGTTGAGGTGAGATATAACTTTTAACCATGACACCAAATGTTTCAAACGGATCAAGCGTGGTAAACAAACCGTTTAGCATTGCTACTCCACTCAACACACCCGCAAAAAGACCAACGACCACATTACGTGTCGTTAACGAGATAATCAGCGTTATAACAATGGGGATGAGGGAGGTAATGTCTGACTGTTCCATAGTAACGTTCCTTTTTATACTGCAAAAGAAGTAAATATATATTCAATTAAAATGACTATATATTTAAAATTGTCGATTGTATATTTTTTTATTCACTTTTTATGAATTAAAAATCACGAATACCCTATAAATCTCATTTTGAAACACTATTGATATTGAACAGTCAAATTTTAATAACGAAACCATAAGTGGAATTTATAAATCCAACTGGTAATCTGTTAATTTTATAAATTAATATTAAAAAATACTTAATTAACACGCCCTAATAATGATGAGATTCTTTCATTGCTTTCTTTAGACACTCAGCGGCTTTTAGAAAAACGGGGCCTTTATCTGAGTTTTGGCTACTGATTAGCCCGCATCCCCATGAGATATCACCATCAAAAAATGCAACATCACATCGCTTTATTTGTTTGGACTTTACATACGGTTCCGCAAGGTGTGTAGGTAAAATACTCCAAGTAAACGGTGACTTTTCCAAACACGATACAAGAAAATCCATACGTGTTAAAACCTGATAATTAGCGCTGAATATCGCCACGTTAAAGAAATCCAACAGTCAGGAAAATTTGTTAACTTTAATATTTCAACGCCAAACTTAGCTGGAGATATTACGGAAAAAGCGATTCATTCAGCAAAATAGTTTTAGCTAATACCATGCATAAGAAAAAAGCCGAATGCATAATACATTCGGCTTTGTTACGACTATTAAAGTAAAAATTAACTATCAGCAGGAAAAACCACGCCTGTTTGTTTTCGGATTTCTGTGGTTACTTTTGATATAAGCAATGAACGCTCAACTGCTTGCATATCCATTTGATTTAATTCAACTTGCTCGGCAAATTTAAA
>NZ_JARACR010000058.1:0-8930 GCF_028765505.1 Aliivibrio sp. A6
TGCTTCAATGGTTCTTTGGTTTTGCCTCATTTTAGCCTGCATCCGTGTTTTTCTCGCCGCATTTTCAATCCCAATTGTGGTGAGGATATTGGGTTTATCAGTTCCAAACTAGCTGAAACCAAGCCGTTCAAATAGCGTTGTAAAGGTATTTGTTTTTCTTCACATTATTTCTAGTTTTATGTTCATTTTGTTCGCTTAATTACCATCGGTAAATTAGAATCAGGGCTTAGAAAATCTTGGCAGAGCAGTTCTTTACCAAGTTGGCCAAGCCGAAAGAGAGTCCGCACAACAATCGCATCAACACGATTTATTACACTCGGCGTTCTGGGTTTGTCTTTAGTTTTGTGATTAAGGCGGTTAAATTCAGGTTGGTTGGCATAGTAATAAACGTGTTATGCAAGCGTTATGTGTTTTTTCTAGTTTAAGGGTATAAATGGAAATTTCTGATTTTTCGATTGAGACATTGAAAGCGTTCGTTACTGGTGATGATTCTCCTGCGCCGTATTTAAGTGGCAGCGAAATGGTTAAGTTCTTTAATTTATTTGGTGTTCGAGATGTCTACTCCTATGGTAATGGTGGATTTCCTAATGGAGGTAGCCGTAAAGATTATGCAGTTACTACGTTAAAAGCATTAAATGGTACAGCTCAATTTAAACCAATGATCGAAGGGTTAGTTGATAGTCGAAGATCTTCAAATTATGAAGAAATCGCAGATAGTATTAATAAAATAATAATGCATGACGGATATCAGTTAGAGAAAAATAGCTCGGGCGTTTACAAAGTCTCTGGTGCAGAGATGGAAGATAAAGTTGATGTAGAAGCTCACTTTCAGGCGATTCACGAACAAATTATTAATAATATAAGAAATGCAAAATTTTCAATTTGGGTTGCGATGGCTTGGTTTACCGATAAAGATATTGGAAATGAACTGCTTCAACGACATAAGGCAGGGTTAAATATTCAAGTTATTGTTAATGACGATGAAACTACTGCAAAGTATGGCTTAGATTTCGGTTCAAGAGGTGTTGAATATTATAAAGTAGCTCCATTATCACAATGGGGTAAAAAACTAATGCATAACAAATTTTGCGTGATTGATATAAAAAAGGTCGTACATGGTTCATATAATTGGACTAATAACGCAAAATATAATAACGAAAGTATAACTATTACTGAAAGTCGAGAGTTAGCGGAAGATTTTTCCCAACAATTTATTCAATTAAAACAGGCTCATAAAAAAAGTTAACGTGAGTTTAATTGTTTACACATAACAAATGCATCAACACGATTTGCTACATTCGGCATTCTAGGTTTCTTTGGGTTTACCGTATTAAGTGGTAAATTTAGGCTTGGTTTGCATAGTAGCAAACGTGTTATGCAGGCGTTAAATGCCCGTGATTAAAAAATCAATTGCAGCAATGATCTCATTTCTGAAAGTCGATAACTCATTAACAGGTTCGGTTAAGATTTTAACTGGAACACTTGTCATTTGTTGAGTCAACATTATAAAGTCACCTTCATCAATATGAATTGTAGGACAAAGGTGACTTGGTGCTTTCTTATCAAGTAGTTCGATTGGTGTTAATGGAATGACTAATCGAGTATTTAAGTTATCAAGTAGATCACTTTGAACATCAACAAAATATGGGTAGGTTTTAGCTGAACTTTTATCTTTGTTTTTATATAGCGTAAATTGAGACATTTAAAATACTCGGTATGAATCGGAAAAAAGACCGTGTTTCTCGGTTAGTTCGTTGCAAGCATCAATAGCTTCAGAGTTTTGCTCTAACCATTCTTGTCTTTTCAACTTACTCACTTCTTGTGAAAGTGCTTTTTCCATTGTTGCTGAAAGGTTTATTTTTAAACGTTTTGCTTCAGCAAGCAGGTCACTATTTAAGGTTAAATTGGTCGCTTTCTTTACCGCTTGTGTATTATATTGATTTCTCATAACGTTACCACTCATGCGCATTAAGTATGTGGATTCAGTATATAACGTAAAAAGGCATTTAACAAATGCATCAACACGATTTGCTACACTCGGCATTCTAGGTTTCTTTGAGTTTACCGTGTTAAGTGGTAAATTTGAGCTTAATCTGTATGGTAGCAAACGTGTTATGCAGGCGTTAAATGAACTGTCTCAATGGATAATTAAGTGATACAATAGTGATACTTTGTTCTTTCGATAATGGAAACTGAATATGAAAGTTGAATTAGTCACTACATTAAAACGTCAAGCAACCAAGATTCTTTCTGAACTTCATGCTTCAAAAGAACCAGTGTTAATTACAGAGCACGGTCAACCGTCTGCTTATTTGTTAGATGTTGATGATTACGAGTTTATGCAAAAACGAATTGCTATTCTTGAAGGTATTGCTCGCGGTGAAAAAGCAATTTCAGATAATCGTGTAGTTTCTCATGAAGCCGCAAAAGAGAAGATGAATAAATGGCTGTAATTAATTGGACTGAATCAGCATTATTAGATTTGGACGAAATTGCAGAATATATCGCTATTAATAATATCTTAGCGGCTAAGGCGTTAGTTCAATCAGTTTTCCATCGTGTTGAGCGTTTAGAGGATTTTCCATTATCAGGCCGTAGTGTTCCTGAGCTTCCTCATTTAGATTATCGTGAAATTGTATTGCCGCCATGCCGTATTTTTTACAAAGTAACCAACGATGATATTGTATATATTCTTTACGTCATGAGGGAAGAGCGCGAGTTACGCCAATTTGTTCTCAATGACCGTGGTTTGCAGTAAGAGTTCATTTAACAATCGCATCAACACGATTTGCTACACTCGGCGTTGTCGGTTTGCCTTTAGTTTCAGTGATTAAGGCAGTAAAATTCAGCTAGGCCTGTATCGTAGCAAACGTGTTATGCAGGCGTTACACGAACTCTAAGATCGCAGTTTTTTGGCTCAGTTCAGCGATTGAGCCATTAGTTTTTTAGGCGTGAAAGTAGGGTGGATTTCCTTTTTCTTTGTTGCCTTTTAATATTCGCTTTATCAGGTTCGGCAATTTAACATTATTGCCAAAAGTTCATGGATTTCAGAAACCAATTCACGCTTCAATTGTTCATGGTTTTGCCTCATTTCGGTCAGCATCAGTGTTTTGCTCGCAGCATTTTCAATCCCAATGGTGGCAAGGATATTTGGTTTATAAGCTAAAAAATTGTTGAAGCCAAATCGTACAAATGATGCTAGAAAAAGGATTGCTTCGTTTCGCAGTTTTTGCAGTTGAACGGTTCTTTTGTTCGCTAAATTAGCTTTTGTAATTTAAAATTGGTTTGTAAATATTATTGGTAAATCAGTTCTTTACCAATTAAAGCGGAGCGTTGACAAAGATCGTGTAACAAAGCAATCAACACGATGCTAATTACACTCGGCGTTTGTGGTTTGAAGTATAATTGGTTTGGAAAGTAAGGTGTTCGCACGTGTTATTGCGGCGTTATACCGTTTAAAGGAGAAATTGACATGGAATTAGTTGTACCATCACTGGAATTGAAGTCAGCATTCTTTAGTTTCTTCGAGGATTATGCAGTCAACGACATTGGTAATATTGAATCGTACTTATTGGGAAAAGAGGATTTTTCTTCGTATATTCAAAGTTTAACTGATGAAAGTAACGGGATTAACTTACGTGAAGGTTATGTCCCATGTAGTCATTTTTGGCTAATTGATGATAATCAGTCTATTTTGGGCGTGGTTCGTATTCGTCACAATATAAATAATGAGTTTCTAGCACTGGAAGCAGGTCATATTGGTTATGATATAGCGCCATCATTTCGCCGAAATGGTCATGGAACATCGATTCTCAAATTGGCTTTAACTAAAGCCAAAGAACTTGGGCTCAATCGAGTACTATTAATTGCTGACGAAGACAATGTAGCTTCACGAAAAATAATAGAAAGTAACGGTGGTAAATTTGAAAATATCATAATGGGTAAGGTCTTTCCGGATCCATCAGCAAGGTACTGGGTACGCTGTTAGAAACGGTATAACAAAGCAATCAACACGATGCTTATTACACTCGGCATTCGTGGTTTAAAGTATAATTGGTTTGGTAATTATGGCGTTCAGCACGTGTTATTGCGGCGTTATATTTTTTATTGAAACTTGCGTCATAATGCGCAACGCGCTACACTATTCGTATGATTAAAACATTTAAGCACAAAGGTCTTAAAAAGTTTTTTGAGACTGGCAGTAAAGCGGGTATTCAAGCGAAACATGATCGCAAATTGAGAATGCAATTAGCTGCGATAGATACTGCAACCATTATTGATGATGTTGATTTGCCGGGTTTCAAACTTCATCCTCTGAAAGGGGATAGAGATGGAATTTGGTCAATTACAGTAAATGGTAACTGGCGTGTTACTTTCGAGTTTGTCGATGGTAATGCTTACATTTTAAATTACGAGGATTACCATTAATGGCTATGTACAATCCCCCACATCCAGGTGAGTTTATCCATGACGTTTATATGGAACCATTTGGCTATAGTTGTCGTTTTGTTGCTAAACAACTTGATGTTGCTGCTTCAACTCTAAATCGAGTGATAAAGGGTAAGAGTTCAATTTCACCTGAAATGGCATTACGTCTTTCAAAATCACTAGGTCGTACGCCTGAAAGTTGGTTAACAATGCAAGACAATTACGATCTATGGCAAGCAAAACAAAACGTGAATTTAACTAAGGTGCACACGATCAATTTTGCTATGGCGTAGTAAAATATAACAAATGCATCAACACGATTTACTACACTCGGCATCTCAGGTTGTCGGGTGTTTCTCGTTTTAAGGTGTCAATATTAAGTATAATTGCATAGTACTAAACGTGTTATGCAGGCGTTACACGAACTCTAAGATCGCAGTTTTTTGGCTCAGTTCAGCGATTGAGCCATTAGTTTTTTAGGTGTGAAAGTAGGGTGGATTTCCTTTTTCTTTGTTTCCTTTTAGTTTCCATTTCATCAGGTTCGGCAATTGACCATTATTGTCAAAAGTTCATGGATTTCAGAAGCTAATTCACGCTTCAATTGTTCATGGTTTTGCCTCATTTTATTCTACATCAGTGCTTTGCTCTCAGTATTTTCAATCCCAATTGTGGCGAGGATATTTGGTTTATCAGCTCCAAATTGGCTGAAACCAAATCGTACAAATGGTGCTAGAAAAAGGATTGCTTTGTTTCGCAGTTTTTGTAGTTGAACGTTTCTTTTGTTCGCTAAATTAGCTTTTGTAATTTAAAATTGGTTTGTAAATATTATTGGTAAATCAGTTCTTTACCAATTAAAGCGGATCGTTGACAAAGATCGTGTAACAAAGCAATCAACACGATGCTAATTACACTCGGCGTTTGTGGTTTGAAGTATAATTGGTTTGGAAAGTAAGGCGTTCGCACGTGTTATTGCGGCGTTGTGCGTACTGAGTCCGAAATTTTTTGCACGGTTCATCAATAGGATCGCGGCTTTCGTAGTTTTGGCTTAGTAAACGTAAATTTCTTCTTTGTTGCCTTTTGGTTTTCATTTCATCAGGTTCGGCAAATTAACCCTTATCTCCCTAAGTTCAGGCGTTTCAGAAGCTATTTTACGCTTCAATTATTCTTTGGTTATGCCTCATTTTAGTTTGCATCAGTGTTTTCCTCGCAGCATTTTCAATCCCAATTGTGGCGAGTGTATTTAGTTTATCAGTTCCAAAATTGTTGAAACCAAACGGTTCAAATGGTGTAAGAAATGTATTGGTTTCCATTTACTTTATCTCGCAATTTAAGAACATTTTGTTCGCTTAATTACTATTGGTAAATTAGAATCAAGGCTTAGAAGATCTTGGCAGGGCAGTTCTTTACCAAGCTGGCCAAGCCGAAAGTAAGCACGCACAACAATCGCATCAACACGATTTATTACATTCGGCGTTCTGGGTTTGCCTTGGGTTTTGTGATTAAGGCAATAAAATTCAGGTTGGTCTGCATGGTAATAAACGTGTTATGCCAGCGTTATGCGCTAGGAGGAAATTTGAAAGTTGAATTGTGTGAAATTAGAGTTGGGAAAGATAAAGCTGAAAAGTACGTACTCCAGATTTGGAAAGAACTTGATTTACCAAAAGTTCAACGAAAATTCCTTTATAACGAGGTAAAAATTAGCCAAGGGAAAGATGACGCTTTACACATAGATTTAAAAAAAGAAATAGATAGTGTTCGTAAAAACGGTAAAGCTAATATCCTTCAGCAAATGCTTGATCAGAAAGATCGCTTTTTAAGTACTCCAGTTTCAATATCTATTATGGGGGATGAGTCAGGGATTAAGTTTAATTTACAATCCCAGTATGCGGATTATTCGAAGAATGTAAGTTTTCCTGGGGGAATTGAAGCGCCTGAAGTTTCTTTTGCTAATGATATAACTCATTATCGAAAAGAAGCTTATAATGCTATTTTATCTGATGACTTTGGTAATCTAACAAGAGCTTATCGCTCTTATCTTCAATGTGCTGTTTCTTTAGTTGATTGTTTTTTACATAAATATACGTTTCATTTGAATGGATTGGTTGCTGAACCAAGCGAGTATTCAAATATTGCTACCTTGAACTCTCAAGCTCCACTAGAGGATCGACTTGAAGCATGGGTTACAACATTTGCTGCACATAAAATGACGGAGTTTAAATCGTCAAAATATCGTTCTAAGTTTATTGAACTTAAAGCTAAACGAAATGAAATGGTTCATCCTACGCAGCCAATGTATTGTTACAACGTTAAAGAAATGGTCAAATTCTTGAATTATGCACCAGAAGCTATTGGTGGTTTACTAGGACAGTTACGTGGGTTTGCACAAACAACAGATAAAATTGGCTTCATTCAACAAATGAAAACTGAACCTCCAATTAATCTGAAGAAACGCGCATAACAAAGCAATCAACACGATTTATTACATTCGGCGTTGTAGGTTTGTCTTTGGTTTTGGTGTTTATGTCAGTAAAATTCGACTAAGTCGCCGTAGTAATAAACGTGTTATTGCGGCGTTATAAGCATAGAATCATCTCATAGGATAAATTATGAAAGAACCTTGGAAAAAAGATACAAATGAACGTTATTTAGATATGGTGAAATCCGTAGTTAATTTATCCTCAGCTTCATTATTATTACCAGTTTTCTTCGCAAGGAACTTTATTGATATCCCTAAAGAGACTCCATTGATTTCAGTTTTTGGATGTAGCATTTATATAGCATGGATATTATTGGGTTTGTCTATTCTTAGTGGTTTATTTTATCAATACCTATCTGCGAAATGGTTAAGAATTGCTTGGGGCAAACCAGCAGGTATTTTATGGTCGAAGAATACTCCTGAATCAATAGTTGAAAATACTATGGAGTGGTGTTTATGGATCTGTATTGCCTATTTCATGTTAGGAATTGGGGCAACGTTATATTTCTTTATTAGCTATAGTGTTGGCTAAATATGAATTGCTTATAACAAATGCATCAACACGATTTGCTACATTCGGCGTTGTCAGTTTGCCTTTATTTTCAGTGATTAAGGCGTTAAAATTCAGCTAGGTCTGTATCGTAGCAAACGTGTTATGCAGGCGTTATATTGCGAAAATAGTTAAGAGGATTTCATGGAAGAACAGTCTCAAATCTACTTGGATCAGTATCTAAGCTCACTTTCTGAAATTGAACGTGAAAAGTATCAATCATTCAGTTCAGACTATTTCTGTGCTGATGAGCATAATGCCAATTTATGCGCAGAATTAATCCGAATTGGTCAAAAGACAGCAACTTGTAGCTTAAATGTTTGGTATGAATCTGGTGAAGAACCAATGCCAACCGTTGGTCACTTACAAGTAGTCGTTGATTGGAATGGGAAACCAATTTGTATCATTGAAATTGATTCAGTTGAAACGTGTAAATATAACGAAGTTACGTCTGAGTTTGTTCATGCAGAAGGCGAGGGCGACCGTTCATTAAAATGGTGGCGTGAAGCTCATTGGCGTTTCTTTGCTGCTGAATGTTCAGAGTTAAATATTCAGCCTAATGAGGAAATGGTTCTTGTATTGGAACGATTTCATGTCGTTTATCAATAGGCAATATAACAAAGCAATCAACACGATTTATTACATTCGGCGTTGTAGGTTTGTCTTTGGTTTCAGTGTTTAAGGCAGTAAAATTCAGCTAAGTCGTCGTAGTAATAAACGTGTTATTGCGGCGTTATATGCTCAAGAGAGTAAGATCCCTTGAGCTTATAGACCCTATCTTTTGGGTTTTCCTCGCGTAGATCCTCGAACAGAATCAGGAAACTTTTCCTTTAGGACTCTACGTCCAGCGGCTGTGACCTTATATTTATTATCGCCCGCATCCGCTATCCAATTGATATCTAATGCCCAACGTATGTTCGCTGGTGCATTCGTTGCTTTTAACCCTTTTAGTTGTTCAAAAAAATTACGATAGTCTTTAATTGTAAAATATTCTTTCCCTTGCTCTGATAGATAAATACCTACTGCTAGTACTATTTCGCAATACCTACGGACATCATGAGATTTACAAAATTGAGTAAAAATAGTATTTACATCTTCTTTTTCAGCAAGGGGCGCAGTTTTTTTTGTATCGCTTTGGGGTGTTTGTATATTCTGAGGGTTATCAATAATAGAAGAACTATCAGAATAAAGTAATGCTATGATTTTTCTAGCAAATTCAGGGGTTACATATTCATCAATGCTAATGTTTTTACCGCTTATTGTTAGTTTATGATTGCTCATTCTTTAATTTTCCTATTGATTTTTTTACATAATAACACCGCGAACTCTTATTTGGTAGCGCTAAAGGGCGCGCGGCGGCGTTTATTTTCGACGGTGGCGGGTGAGAAGTGAGCATATAACAAATGCATCAACACGATTTGCTACATTCGGCATTCTAGGTTCCTTTGAGTTTACCGTATTAAGTGGTAAATTTAG
>NZ_JARACR010000059.1:0-8602 GCF_028765505.1 Aliivibrio sp. A6
TTCCTCAAGAGATTGTTTCTGTTTTAAAATTCCAATTTATTGAAAATGAAACGCTTAATAGCGTGTTTTTTTGTATCTGTTACTTTTTATAAAACTAATACCATTCTGGATAAGTAGTTGTTCAGATAATTGCGTAGGAAAAATCGATTATAGCAAGGCATAAATTACAGTAACTAGTGGATCTAATTACACCTAATTTTTGCAATAGAAAGGTATAACGCTGATATAATCGATTTTAACAAGCAAGAATGATCAAATACTTATGCAGATTGGTATTATTTACTGTGATTTGATATTAAACAAAAAAAAGAACCCCACTTCGAAAAGTAGGGTTCTTATTCATTTAGATATGTTAGATAACGAATTATCTAGATAACGTAACCAAATTATTGTGGGTTTAGACCTAGTTGCTCTAGAACCAGTTTAAAGTTAGCACGACGTTCTTTAACGTTATGAACTTCACCAGTAGAACACACTAAATCAGGACAACCACGGTTTACGATACCAGATACATCATCGATAAACTCAGTGCCTTTCATACCGCTATCAACATACTTCTTAAGCTCGTTGTGGTAGTTCCAGTTACCGTATTGACCAGACTCATCAGGGTATGCTTGTACTGAAGTAACCCAGTAGAATAGACCTGCAATCCACTTGATTTCTTTATTCTCTTCAGAGCTACAAATTAAGCCTGGGTTTGAACAGAAATCTAACTCAGCGTATAACGGGTTCTCTGGTGGCGCTTCAACAACAACACCATCAATTGTTTTACCAATTGTCTCAGGGTCAACGTGTGAACGACCTAAGTAGTGGTTAAGTGTACCGAAGTTTTGACGACCAGTAGTTTGAATTACACCACGGCCCCACCAACCACAACCTTCAACATCAGCTTGGCTGCTGCCATCCCAAATAAAGCTACCTGCTTTTTGGTCTACGTATGTTTGACAAGTGTTACGTTCCCATACTTGCTTAGATGTATCTACAGAAGTAGGTACGTCATTACAGTGACCGCTGTTAGTCCAACGACCAACACTACCGTTAACAAGCAAACCACGCTCTTCTAGTACTGCATTTGGAGCAGCAAATACTGGAGCTGGAGCACCGTACCATTTAGCGTGAGTTAGTGCACTTACTTCCATTTTGTTATCACGAGGACAAGAGTAAGCGTGATCCAAACCAGACTCAGGGTTTACACCGTAATCTGCATATTTTTGACCAAGTTGACCACAGCTTGCAGACATTGGGTAATCTGTCGCTGCACCGTATCTAATTTCAGCCCAGTTGTTCTCATCACATGCGTTGTAACGAATCGTTTCTTGCATACTCTGTGCTAAGAACGCAGCAATCGCTACTTTCGCGTATTTGATGTTAGTTGCATCATCAACGTTTTCATCTAGTAGCCAGAACTTGTTACCAGCAACACCAACATTATGCATTGCGTTCAGACCAGTCATGAAGTCAGTCCACTTATAAACAGTAGACGGAACCCATTGTGATTGAGGCGTTTCGTACAAGAATGCAGTGTTGTTCATTGTATCTTCAGCGTCAGCCAATTCACGGTTTAACGCATCAATGATAGTTAATTGGCCATTTTCTGTTGATTCACCAACATAGTACAGTGGCATTTTAGCTTTTTTGTATTCTTCGATTTCAGCAGTTAGTTTTGCTGTATCTTTATCAAATACGATAGCAAATACGTTGCTGAATGCAGCTTTACGCACTTGTGGTTTGCTTGCATTATCACCCATGAAATAAGCAGAAGCTTGATCTGTAGGGATATTGTTTAGCATTACAGGTGTTTTAACAAAATCAGAAACTTGCTTAACGTACTCTAGAGCATTATGCCATTGGTCGCTAGTTAGAGCTGCTGTTGAGCTTGACTTAGTGAACGCAATGAAATCAGCTTTAGTTGCAACATCTGCTTTGAACAACTCTAGCTTGTCTAGTAGATCAGCGCTGTAGTTAGATGCTTTATCCCAAACAGATTGTCTGCCAGAGTGAGTATCAAACGCGAAATCACCAATGCTTAGAGACCAACCGTAGTTTGCTTCTGGTGCTAGCGTAGAGATGATTAGGTGGTGCGCATTAGCCCAGCCTTTCAAGTCATTGCTAAGCGCGTTGATGTCATCAATGTCAATCTTGTTGCCAGTGATATCCATCGCTTTAGTTAGCGCTTCTTTAACCGCAATGCTGTTTGAAGATAATGCTTTATCTTGCGTTGCTTGATCAAGAACATCAGTGTTGATGATGATTGATGCAGAGCCAGCTTGTGCAGCTTCATTAATGATAGATACAAACGTACTTGTTAGCTTCTCTAAATCAGCTAAATCAGCGTTGTTGCTTGCTTCAATTGTTAGCATTGCTGGTGCCGCAGACGATGGGCTAGCAATAACTAACGTGTTTGGCCAACCAGCAACTTCTAGACGAACTGGGTCCATTGGGTTTGGTAGAGAAAGAAGCGGTGCTGTACCAGGTTCTGTACCATCACAATTTAGGTGAAGTGCCCATGTATCATCGCTACCAGGAACTGATGCAGTCCAGTAGTTCGCAGAGTATGCGATGTTCTTGTTAACCATAATGTCACCACCAGTTGCGTGATCACCACGTGTCCAGTCTGGGTAAACATTAAAGTCTTTACATAAGTCGCCTGGTGGAGTTACAGGTGGCTCAACTGGCGGCTCAACCACATCTTCTTCAACAGTGATTTTTACACTTGCTGTAGATGAAAGATCTTGAGCATCAGTAGCGATCGCTTTCAGTGTAACATTACCTGCTTGAGTCGGCTGAAAATCACACGCAAACGTGTTGGTATTAGCCGCGTCAAATGAACAGATTTCTTTGTTGTTTGCGGTAACAACCAGTGTCGTTAAATCGTTATCTGCATCTGTTGCATTAACAGAGATAGCAACGCTTTCAGTTACGTTGATTGCAGAGCCATTAGTTGGCGTAACAAATTTAACAACAGGTGCAACGAAATCTTCAGTTACTTCTGCTTCTACAACAACAGATACTGATTTTTGTTCGATTTTTTGGTTATTTTTATCGAATACAAATACGTTAACTACCGCATTACCAGCTTCAACCGGAGTCCAAGCGTGAGAGTACTGAGTGTTGTTCTCGTTAACTGCTTTTTCAGCTAGTTTTGTGTTGTTTACCCAAAACTCAACTTTAGCAGCTTGGTTACCATCAACATGTGCACTGATAGCAATCGTTTCATTTGCCTGAATAACTTGACCAGCTGTTGGTGCAAGAATAGACAGTTCAGTTTCTTCTGGTTCAGGCTCAGGATCAGGATTAACTGGTTCGTCAGAACATTCTGTTAGTGACCAGAACCATGAGCTTGCACTTGGCGTTTCCCAAACACCTGGGTTGTTTTGAGCGATAAAACACTGGTTCTCGTATGAAACCACATCGCCATTTGCTACCTGAGTTTTACCCGGGATAAATGGAATAATATCGCCTAAATCAGGATCTGGAGTTGGTTCAGGATCTGGTGTCGGTTCTGGGTCTGGCGTTGGTTCAGGATCTGGATCTGGAGTTGGTTCGCCTGAGCATACAGCGATATCCCAGAACCATGAATCTGCGGTTGGAGATTCCCACACACCAGGGTTGTTTTTAGCAACAAAACAGTCGCCATTAAAAGAAACCATATCTCCATTTTGAACTTTTGTCTCACCTGGAACAAAAGTAACAATGTTAGACGTTAAATTTACATCAGCGGCGTATAGATACCCACTGAACATAACGCTAGTAATAGCGGCTGTTATTTTATTTATTTTTCTCACTGCTTTTTCTTCTTTTTATTTATCTTAATCTAGATAAATTTATTAATTATTAAAAGTGTACGATGGATAGATTGTTTTATTACTTATGTTAAATAAAGGTTAACTTCCAATCGCGATAATTAGATGAAAACCTTCAATCGACCCATAAAAAATTCACATATCAATATTAAACTGATAGCTGGGCTGAATTTTCCTGCATTTTAACCAGAAGAAATTTTAAGGATATCTTAAAGCATCAAAAGTGTGATCTTGCTTCTACTTTGACTATTGGAATTGAGTTTATAATATGTTAGGTGTCCGTTTTTTGACGCGTAAAGTCAGTTTTTGTTGTTATTTTGACTTTTTATCAGTAGTTTTTCTTAAATGTCAAACCTCTAATGTGTATATTTTTGTATTAAAAAGTAAACTTATATTTCAAAAATGAGATGTAAATAAAGAGAGGTATTGCGTTAGAGCTTCTTTTTATAAATGGAAGCTGATTTAAAGTGTACATTGTAAGATTAATGATCTTGTTGTTTTGTATTCAACATTTCACAAGCTTATAAACTGCATCGTATTCATCTTGCCAACTACTATACCTCTCAACGAAACGACATTACTTTGAGAGGCAGCATCATGTGCAAACAAACCAACTACAGCAAATACCAAAAACGCGTCATTAAATTTTTGAATGATCTGCTCGGTACCGATACGCCATTCACTTATGAAAGAGCCAAAAATAACCACTTAAAAGTATTGATTGAAGGCATCCCCAAGCCAATTTACACCGGCTCAACGCCATCCGATTGCAAATCAATTAATAACTTCATGGCAGAAGTAAAGAGAGAGCTCAAAGCCAGCAAAAATGAGGCAGAGAAAACGCCACAACAAGAAAAACGTAAACTAGTCAGCCTGCTCAAGCAATCGAACGACAAATTAATTCAGAACTGCGTGAAATCATTAAGAACACGTATTAGTGCATTAAAAACGCAAGAAGAAGCGAGTGTACTTGAGAACCAGTGCATTAATGGCATCAACCTGAAGCGTATCGAGACAGTAAAGCAATCAGTATTACTTGCCTTACAAGCGCGAAAACAAGGCGTATACCTCAAACCCAAAGAGTTGAAAAGCATTGAAGGGGTAGTGCACAACCATCTTAATTTCATGTTGCCAAGCATGGCTTATTATGCCGAGTTATTAGACAGTAAATTAAGACGCAAACAGGCAGAGAAACAACCGACGCAAATTGAATCCTTAACTAGCAACGTCATAAGTTTGGAGGATAAAACCCAGCACGCCCCGATAAAAGAGGCGAAAAAATTGGCTAAAAAACCAAAACAACCAGTGAGTAATAAAAATATGAATACAAAAAACAGTAATTCAGCCACTGAGTTGATGGCTATGTCGGCTAACAATCGCGTTAGTCTGTTACGCAACTTAACCAAAGCTCAAGCGCTAATGTTAATTGATGATATTAACCAAGCCATGGCAGCAAACCGAGAAGAGGATATCGAAGCCGTAATCGCATTGATTCGAGATAAAGATCTACCGCTAGAGGCGATCATCTCACGCATGGAAGCCGCGTAAAACTAAGCATAAACAAAGAGCATTTCGGTGCTCTTTTTTATTATCTTCTAAATATAAGAATCAATCAGTCATTTCTCCTATCTATGTCATCGTTTTATTTTTGAAAATCTGTTATAAAGCCACATACTAAAAATTCTAGATAAGCACTGGGACACCACACCATTACCTAAAATAAAACGTGGTTTACCAAACGGTTAGGTTGCATATGCAAAAATCAAATTTTGAGTTTCTAAAAGGCGTCAATGACTTCTTATATGCCATCGCGCGAGCGGCAGAGAATAACTTTCCAGATGACCCAAATACCACCTTAGTGAAAGTGCGTATTTTTGGAGAAGCAACCGCAAAGCACCTTGCAAAATTACTGGATATTGAAGCGCCAGATAATCAGCATGAGCTACTGCGTGAGCTAGGTAAAATTCCATTTGTTGACGACAGCATTCTTACTGTATTTCATAAGCTGCGTAAAATTGGCAACAAAGCCGTTCATGAATACCATAATGATTTGCAAGATGCTGAAATGTGCTTGCGTTTGGCATTCCGTCTTGCCATCTGGTATTACCGCCTAGTCACCAAACAATTTGATTTCGCGGTGCCTGTTTTCATTCTGCCAAGCTCAGAAAACAAAGCCCAATTTGAACAAGAAATGCACTTATTAAAACAAGAGTTATTGCTTGTTCGTCAAGGTGAAGCGCAAACCAAAGCAGAAGTCGCTGCACAAAATGCCAAACTGACGGCATTAACTGGCTATATCTCAGTGCTAGAAAGTAAACAAGAAGAAACCCAAGGCCAAACCCAAGAACGCATCGCCGCGCTTGAGGCACAACTGCAACGTAAAGACGAAGAAATTGCCAAGAAAACAGAAGCAGAGCGCAAAGCGTACAAAAAGCAGATCACTGAGCAAGCCGCTTCACGCTCGTTGGATCTCAGCGAAAGTGAAAGTCGCTACCTTATAGATAACCAACTGCGAAAAGCAGGGTGGGATGCCGACAGCAAATTACTTAGCTTCGCTAACGGTACTCGGCCACAAATCGGTCGAAATATAGCGATTGCCGAGTGGCCAACAGGCAAAGATGAAACGGGTAAAACAGGCTTTGCCGATTACGTTCTATTCATTGGTCTAAAGGCCATTGGGGTTATTGAAGCAAAAAAAGCCAATAAAGACGTCGTGGCAAAATTGAGTGAGGCTTATCGCTACAGCAAATATTTTGATAACGACTTTTTGCGTAATGAATTACAGCACGCCGCTAATGATCAAACCGCACTCGATCTAATTGCCGAGTCATTACCAACCTATTTACCAACATGGTCTGACTCATCCAGTTCAGATCCGTATAAAATTCCATTCTGTTTTTCTGCTAACGGTCGTGCTTATCGCTCAGCAATAAAAACCAAAAGTGGAATTTGGTATCGTGACGTTCGTCATGCCACAAATATGCCAAAAGCCCTACCAGAATGGCACAGCCCAGAAGAGCTACTTGCCAAACTAGAGAGCGATAACCAACACAATAACCGTTGGTTTAGTGATAATGGCGATATGAGCGATCTCGGTTTGCGTTATTACCAAGAAGAAGCCGTAAAAGCCACAGAAGAGGCGATAACCAAAGGCCAACAAGACATTTTGCTCGCCATGGCAACAGGCACAGGTAAAACACGTACTGCCATTGCCCTAATGTATCGTTTAATTCAATCACAACGATTCAAGCGCGTGCTGTTTTTGGTAGACAGAACCTCATTGGGTAAACAAGCGTTAGGTTCGTTTGAAGACACCAACATCAAAGGCGACACGTTTAATAGCATTTTTAATGTAAAAGGGTTAACCGACCGTTTCCCTGAAGACAGCACCAAGATCCACGTAGCAACGGTTCAATCACTGGTAAAACGCACACTGCAAAGTGACGAGACCATGCCTGTTGGCCGTTACGATTGCATTATTATTGATGAAGCGCACCGAGGGTATATTCTTGATAAAGAGCAGACCGAAGGTGAAGAAAAATTCCGTAATGAGTTAGATTTCATATCCTCATATCGCCGCATTATCGATCATTTTGATGCAGTGAAAATTGCACTAACCGCAACGCCTGCACTGCATACCATTGATATCTTTGGTGGCGATAAGAAGCAGCCAGTGTACCGTTACAGCTATCGAAAAGCCGTGATTGATGGCTTCCTAACCGATCAAGAGCCGCCAATCCGCATCATCACCAAATTGAGTGACGGTGGCGTGTATTTATCGCAAGGCAGCGAAGTTCAGCGTTTATCAAACCAAGGCGAGTTAATTAACGACACCTTAAATGATGAACAAGGCTTTGAGGTTGCTGACTTTAACCGAGCCTTAATCGCCTCCAACTTCAATAAAGTGGTATGCGAAGAGTTAGTGCATCATATTGACCCAACCAGCCCGCAAAAAACCTTAGTCTTTTGTGTGAACAACACCCATGCCGATGCGGTGGTGGAAGAGCTGCGCACCGCGTTTAAAGCCAAATACCCACAACTAGAGCACGATGCAATCATAAAAATCACGGGCGATTCAGATAAAGACGCCAATAAAGTGCAATCGATGATCACCCGTTTTAATAAAGAACGCCTACCTAATATTGTGGTTACGGTCGATTTATTAACCACAGGCATCGACATCCCAAGTATTTGTAATATCGTCTTTATGCGTAAAGTACGCAGCCGTATCTTGTATGAACAAATGAAAGGCCGAGCTACGCGTCTGTGTCCAGAAGTAGGTAAAACCTCATTTAAGATTTTCGATGCGGTTGACTTATATTCTACCCTGCAAAGCGTTGATACCATGCGTCCAGTGGTGGTTCGTCCAACGGTGGATCTACAAACCTTAGTCAACGAAATTACCGATTCAGAAACCTATAAAACCATAGAGGCAGACGGACGCAGTTTTGCCGAGCACAGCCATGAGCAGTTGATAGCTAAATTGCAACGCATCACCAGTCATGCTCATTTTAACCGTGATAAATCCAAAGAGATCGAAGCACACATCAAACGCTTTGATGAATTGTGTATCGACAACGCAGGGTGTGACTTCTTAGGGCTTGCCAAAACGCTCAAAGAAAAAGGGCCAAAATGGTCAGCGGAGATCTTCAATGCTTTGCCAAACATGGTAGGGCGTTTAGAACAATTGAAACTAGACATTAATGAACTGCGTGACATGCCGATCTTCACAGATATAGAAGATGCGGTGATCAAAGTGGAAACCCTGTATGGCGAGCACAAAAACGCTGACGATTTTT